>NZ_CP041091.1:4104037-4434294 GCF_006494815.1 Nocardioides sambongensis | reverse complement strand
GGAGCTGACCCGGCAGCTGGTGAAGAACCTGCCGGCGATGATCGTGCCCCGCTGGACCTCCACCCGCACCCAGCCGATCGCCCTCGACGACGTGGTCCGCTACCTGGCCGGCGTGATCGGTCGGGAGGAGACCTTCGGCGAGACCTACGAGATCGGCGGGCCGGAGGTGCTGACCTACCTCGACATGCTGCGCGTTGCCGCGGAGGCGGCGCACGAGAAGCCCGTGCCGATCGTGCGGGTGCCGGTGCTGACACCTCGGCTTTCGTCGTACTGGCTGGCGCTGGTGACCGACGTGGACGTGGTGACCGGGCGGAACCTGATCGACTCGATGGGCACCGAGGTGGTGGTCACCGACGACCGGATCAAGGACATCGTGCCGGGCGAGCCGCTCCCCTACGCCGAGGCGGTCCGCCGGGCGCTGGGCGAGCGTCTCTCCGAGGGCGACGACATCTGACCGGTCCGGTCTCAGCCGAAGAGCGCCGGCAGGGCGAAGAGCATCACCGTCGACCACGTGCAGTGGGTCAGGATCGGCGCCAGGATCCCGCCCGACGCGCGGCGTTGCAGACCGACCACGGCGCCGAGCAGGATCGCGGCGAACCCGAGCATCACGTTGCCCGTGGCCAGCGTGGCCGCCACGTAGGCGAGCGTCGTCCAGACGATCGGGTGCCGCGGGACCGCGGCGTAGGCGGCGCCCCGGAAGAACGTCTCCTCGGCGATCCCGTTGACCAGCGTGATCACCAGCAGCAGCGGCAGCGATCCGGCGTCCGCGAAGTCCATCACCGAACGGACCTGCCGGTCGAGCCAGTCGATCTCGCGCACCACCAGCGCGCCGGCCACGAAGACCGCCGCCAGCGCGAGACCGAGCAGCACCGGCGCCAGGACGGGCCGGATCAGACGCTGCCGGTCCTGACGGGCCGGGATCCGTCCCAGGTGCAGCGGACCGGAGGCGAAGGCGCCACCGAACCACAGGGCCGCCAACGCCGCGGTCGCAGGGTAGAACCACGGACTGCCGGGCTCGATGCGCAGCGAGAGGCCGAGCAGCACCGCGCCGAGCACGATGACGGCGGCGGTGACGACCTGGCGATGCCGCAGCTGAGCCGGGGTGTCGCGCTGGTCGCGCGGTACGACGTCCCACAGCGAGCGTCGGAGCCAGCGCTGCACGTGCCCCTCCTGCGATCTGCTGGTGCGGATGCGATCGATCCTACGGAGCCGCCGGTGGCCCGGGGCCGGCTCAGGGACCCGGCGCCGGGGTCAGTGGCCCGGGAGCTGCCCGCTGAGCCGCTCGTGACGCTCGGCGCTGGCCTCGTTGAGGCCGACGATCTCGACCTCCACCCCGCGTCGGCCGTACTTGGTGACGATGGCGTCCAGGGCGGCGACCGTGGAGGCGTCCCAGATGTGGCTGGCGGAGAGGTCGATCACGACACGGTCGGGGTCCTCGGCGTACGCGAACTGGGTGTAGAGGTCGTTGCTGGAGGCGAAGAAGAGCTCGCCGTCGACCCGGTAGGTGGCGGTGACCCGGCCGTCCTCGTCCTCGATCAGCTCGCGGGTGGTCGTGGTCAGGTGGGCGACCCGACGCGCGAAGAGGGTCATCGCGACGAGCACCCCGACGCCGACACCGATCGCGAGGTTGTGGGTGGCGACGGTGACGGCGACGGTCGCCAGCATCACCGTGGTCTCCGACTTCGGCATCCGCCGCAGCGTGGCGGGGCGGATCGAGTGCCAGTCGAAGGTGCCGACCGAGACCATCACCATCACCGCGACCAGGGCCGCCATCGGGATCAGCCCGACCACGTCGCCGAAGCCGACGACCAGCACCAGCAGCATCAGGCCGGCCAGGAACGTGGACAGCCGGGTGCGGGCGCCCGACGCCTTCACGTTGATCATCGTCTGGCCGATCATCGCGCAGCCGCCCATGCCCCCGAAGAAGCCGGTGACCACGTTCGCCGCACCCTGGCCCCACGCCTCACGGGTCTTGTCCGAGCCGGTGTCGGTGATGTCGTCGACCAGCTTGGCGGTCAGCAGCGACTCCAGCAGGCCGACCAGCGCCATCGCCAGTGCATACGGGGCGATCACCTGCAGGGTGTCGAGGGTGAACGGCACGTCGGGGAGGAACCAGGCGGGAAGGCTGTCGGGCAGCTGACCCTCGTCGCCGACGTCGGGTACGTCGAGCCCGGCCACGAGCACGAACCCGGTGAGCAGCACGATCGCCACCAACGGGGCCGGGATGATCGCGTTGATCCTCGGGAAGCCGACGATCACCGCGACCCCGACCGCGATCATCGGGTACACCGCCCAGGGCACGTCGACCATGTGGTCGATCTGTGCGGAGAAGATCAGGATCGCCAGCGCGTTGACGAAGCCGACCATCACCGACCGCGGGATGAACCGCATCAGCTTGGCCACGCCGACCAGCGCGAGCAGCACCTGGATCAGCCCGCCCAGGATCACGGTCGCGATCAGGTAGTCGTAGCCGTGGTCCCGCATCACCGGGGCGATCACCAGCGCGACCGCGCCGGTCGCTGCCGAGATCATCGCCGGACGTCCGCCCAGGAACGAGATCGCCACCGCCATCGTGAACGAGGCGAAGAGGCCGACCTGGGGGTCGACGCCGGCGATGATCGAGAAAGAGATCGCCTCGGGGATCAGCGCGAGCGCCACCACGAGGCCGGCGAGCACCTCGGTGCGCAGCAGGCGCGGGTTGGTCAGCGCCTCCCGCACGGTGGGGCCGGTGGCGGGACGGGACACGGCGGTGGGCACGGCGGGACGCTCCTGATCGACAGACCTACGGCAACGGCCGACGGCTGCAGCACCGGCCATGCCCGGGCAGGCGACAGCGACGTGGCGCCCGGACTCCTGCTGAGTCTCCCACGGGCGGGGGATGCGAGGCGATTCCGGCGGAGCGCCCCGATCCGTTCACCCCGGGAGCAGTCCGCGCAGCAGCGCCGCCTGCTCCAGATCGGCGCGGAAGGAGCCGAGCGTCGCGAGGGTGTACATCCCGTCGATCTCACCGGCGGCCCACAGCGCGTGGATCTTGCGGAGGTCGTTGGCCCGGGAGAGCCAGCCGATCCCGTCGATCACGGCCATCACGAACTGGCTCGGCTTGCGCACCGCGGCCATCTCCTCGACCTCGCGCACCGCGTCGGTCAGCTTGCTGCCGGTGGAGTCGAAGGCCTTCGCGGCCACCACGATCGCCGCGGACCGGCCGGAGTCGGGCACGGCGAGGTCGCAGGGCGCGGTGCGGCCGCTGCGCCCCTCGAAGCGCCCGCGGGTCGCGTAGGTGAGCCCGAGGTCGGCGGCGATCTCCTCGATCCGGTCCTCGACGAGACGCCCCGCGGTGCCGGCCGAGGTGGCGTAGACCCGGGTCCCGGCCCGGGCGACCAGCAGGTCCCCGAAGGTGTAGGTCCGCCCACGCTGCGCCAGCAGGCTGGCGGCCAGGCCGAACTCGTCGTCGAGCATCTCGGCGACACCCATCGGATCGACCCGCGCCGCTCGCGTCCACGACGACGTGCCGAGGTGCTGGCGTAGCGCGTTCTTCAGCTTCTCCTGGCTCAGGCCGACCACGAGTCCGAGCACCGGCACCGCGTCGGGGAACCGCTCGATCCAGGCCGCGATCATCTCCCGGTCCACGGTCGGCAGTGCCTCGAGCGAGGTGGCCGCCGCCTGCACGGCCAGCGAGTCGGGGGTCGCCACGGTCGGGTCGACATGGGCGGTGACGCGGCTCAGGGAGGCGACGTACTCGTCATAGCTGGGAACGGTCACGGGCCCGGGGTCACCGCGCGATGAAGATGTATTCGTCGACGACGCGTCGGGCGGCGGCACGGTGGGTGCCGTAGTGGTAGGTGTGCGGGATCGCGCGCACCTCGACGTCGTCCTTGACCTCGCGGAGCAGCGCGAGCAGCGTCTCCTTGTCCGGCAGCGCGTTGGAGCCGTAGGAGAGCACGATCGCGCCCGCGTCGTGGAAGCGCGCGAAGGTGTCCCGGAACGCGTCCACGATGGTGCGACGGTGGCTGTAGCCGGTGTGCGGCTTGGGCAGCTTCTTGGTGTTGGTGTGCAGCATCAGCGCGTCGCCCTCCCAGTAGCGGGAGAGCCCCTCGAGGAAGTGGAACCGCTTGACGTAGCAGTTGTCGTCGGTCGGTGGCGCGTAGGGCGGGTCGAGGTAGACCACGTCGTAGGGCGCGGGTCGGAGGACCGATGCCTCCTGCCGGGTCACCGTGGCCGGTGCGCCGGCGAACACCGCGGCGTTGTAGTCGGCGACGTGCTCGACGAAGTGCTCGCGCATGGAGAGGCGCAGGTCGCGCCGGCCGTCGTCGTAGTGGCTCAGGTCGCCGGAGATGGTGAAGACGCCGCGCGGCTGCTTGCGCGCGGCGGAGAGCACCAGCGCGCTGATCGCCAGCGCCCGCTCGTCCCCGTCCATCGTCGCGATGTGGGACCAGGCGGAGTCCAGGAACGCCCGGTCCTCGGCGGAGAAGAAGACGCCGTCGAAGGTACGCCGGATGAAGTCGCGATCGTCGACGGCCGGACCGGTGATCCGGGCGACGTCGTCCGCGGTGAGCAGGGTGGACTGGTTGACCACGGTGGCCGCCGCGAGGGTCCCCGGGAACTCCAGCATGTCGTTGGCCGTCACCGCGAACCCCTGCCTCTTGAGCAGGTAGGAAACGACGCCGGAGCCGGAGAACGCGTCCAGGGCGGTGCTGCCGCCCACCTCGGCGAAGACCTCGGCGAGGTGCGGAAGCAGTCGGTACTTGCTGCCCATGTAGCGGATCCGCGGGTAGGCCGCCGCGGTGAGGCTCGCCGCCTCCAGCGCACCGGCGGCCCGGGCGTCGGGAGGCGTGGAGAGCTCGGCGGTCATGGTCCGCATCATGCCGGACACCATCGACACTTCGGGCCGGGAGGCCGCGCGGGTCGCGGACAGCGAGGACCCGCCCAGGACTGCCGCACGCTCCGCGGGACGGTCCCGACGCCGCCCCCACCTCGGCCTAGGGTGAGCGCATGACCAGCGACGTCGGCACTCCCGGACCGTTCGGCGAGCTCCTCGGCTTCCGCGTGCTCCGGGCCGACGCCGACGGGGCCGTGGTCGAGGCGGACCCCGGCCCGGAGCACCTCAACGGCGGGGGCATCCTGCACGGCGGCTACCTGGGTGCACTGCTCGACAGCGCCACCGGATGGGCCGTGCACGGCGCGGGGCCGCAGGGGATGGTCGCACCGCACGTCCAGCTGAGCACCCAGTTCGTGCGAGCGGGAATGGCCGGGCACCTGCTCCGCGCGACGGCGCGGTGCATCAGCCAGGGTGGGCGCATCTGCACGGCGGAGGCCGAGATCGTCCAGGAGGGTCACCTCATCGCTCGCGCCACCAGCACCCACGCGGTGATCGTGCGCGGCTGAGCGCCGAACGACCCGAGCTCCCCGGGTAGGAGTCGAACCTACGTCGCTTGTCCTGATTCAAAGTCAGGCGGGCCCTGCCGGCAGACCAACCGGGGAACGCTCCTGGCACGGAGCGGTCCCAGCCTAGGCGGTCGGGGCGTGTCGGCGGGACCCACCCCGGTCACCCACCGGGGCACGCTAGGTTCGACTCCCATGACGCACCCCGATCAGAGCAGCGCGGAGCCCCGGCAGCACGAGCGGATCGAGGTCGAGCGCGTCATCCCTGCCTCGCCGGAGGCGATCTTCGCCGTGCTCCGCGACCCGCAGGGGCATGTCGACATCGACGCCTCGGGGATGCTGATGGACGCCACCGGGTCGCCGGTCGGCGCCGTCGGGGACCGGTTCACCGTCCACATGGACCGCGAGGCGCTCGGCGACGTCCCGATGGGTGAGTACGACGTCGACGTGCTGATCCACCGCTACCGCGCGGACACCGAGATCGCGTGGTCGATCCTGGGCACAATCCGCCCACCGATCGGGCACCTCTACGGCTACCTGCTGGCACCCATCGAGCCCGCCGAGGACGGGTCGCCGCGCACCCTGGTCACCAGCTACTACGACTGGTCCGAGGCGCTGCCGAAGTGGAAGGCGATCTTTCCGGTCATCTCGGAGCAGAACCTCAAGGGCACCCTCGGCATCCTGGCGCGCACCGTCGTCCGCCGCGGACGCTGAGCCCGGGACTCACTCCTCGGCGCCCCCGGCGAACGTCACCTCGGCGGCGTCGACGACGGCGGCCGCGCGTCCCGGTGCCCGCTGGAAGGACCAGTAGAGGTTGGTGTGCGCGATGACCTGCTCCGGCGGCGGGGCGCCGTACTCGGTGAGGTCCTCGGTGGTGTGCGCGTCACCGACCAGGGTCACGTCGTAGCCGCGGGAGAACCCGCCGTGGATGGTGGAGCGGATGCAGGCGTCCGTCTGCGCGCCGGTCACCACCAGGTGGCCCACCCCGGCCCGGCGCAGCACGTCCTCGAGCTCGGTGTCCTCGAAGGAGTCGCCGTACTTCTTGTGCACGACCGGCTCCGCCGCGTCCGGGATCAGCTCCGCGACGTAGCGCCAGCCGTCACTGCCCTCGACCAGCCCCGCGTCCGAGTGCTGCACCCACACCACGGGTACGTCGGCGTCGCGGGCGCGGGTGACCAGGTCGACGATGGTCGTGACCACCTCGTCGCGTCGCGGCGCTCCGGCGACCACGTCGTTCTGCACGTCGATCACCAGCAGCGCGGTGCCCGGACGGTCCTGGAGAGTGGTCATGGCGCCTCCTGCGACGGCCCGGCCCGCTGCCGGACGTGTGCGCCCGACGCTAGGCGCGCCCACCGACACACCGACACCGGCCGACGCCGCCGGCCGAGACCTGCGTCTCAGCGCTCGTCGGTGGCGCTCCCGGTCGGGCCCTCGGCACTCCCGGTGCCGTCAGTGCTCTCGGTGCCGTCGGTGCTCTCGGTGGTGTCGGTGCCCTCGGGGTCCTCGTCGCCGTAGGTGAGCTCGACCCACGCTCCGATGTCGTAGCGCCCGTTGGTCTGCAGGGTCACGCCCTGGACGCCGACCGGCCGGCCGTCGCGGTAGGTGATCAGCGAGATCCCGGCCGCCCGCCGCAGCTTGGAGCCGAGCGCGACCGCGTAGGCCGCACCGCCGGTGGTGCCGACGGTGTAGCTGTAGCCGACCTCGCCGTTCTCGCCGACCACCTGGGTGGGGCCGTTCTCCACGTGGGTGTGGCCGCCGATCACCAGGTCGACGCATCCGGCGTCCAGCGCGCTGCTGCCGATGTTGGCGTCGTGCACCAGCAGGGTGGCGACCCGCTCGCCGTCCTCGTCGGCCGCGCAGGCGGCCTCGGTCAGCCGCTCCTCCACCTCGGCGAAGGTCAGCCCGGTCTGGTCGCGCCAGTCGCCCAGGCCGCTGGCCCGCGGGTCGTCGACGCCCAGCAGCGTGCTGCCGCCGGGTCCCTCGACGGGCTCGCCGTCGAAGTAGGTCCAGCCCAGGTCGGAGAGGTAGTCCCGCACGAAGGAGCCGTTGTCGTGGTTGCCGGCCACCGCCCAGCGGTCGAGGTCCTCGAAGGAGGCGTCCACCGAGTCCAGCGAGAAGGCCTCCCACGACTCACCGGTGGAGGTGTCGTCGCCGGCGTCGTAGACCGCGGTGGCACCGCCGGCGTCGCCGATCGCCCGCGCCACCTCGTCCATGCCGACGTTGTCGTGCCGGTCCGAGACGACGACCACCACGGTCTCGTCCTCGGCGGGCTCGCGCAGCTCCAGACCGGCCGCCTCGGTAGCCGCCTCGGCGTAGAACGCCTGCCCCCGCTCATAGCTGCTGGCGATGCTGGTCACCAGCCGCTTGGTGGAGCGGGTGACGCCGGTCGCCAGCACCTCCACGTCGGCGGCCTCCTCGGGGATGGTCACCTCGCTGCCGACGAACTCCTGGAGCGTCTGCCACTCCCCCTCGGTCCGCTGCGTCCCGTCGCTCTCCCACGGCAGCGTCACCAGGACGGCCACGACCACCAGCACCACGACGGTCGCGACACCCTGCCGGCTGGTCAGCGCGCGGCCGAGCTCCCGGCGGCGCGCGCTGCCGATCAGCAACCAGACCAGGACCGGTACGACGGCGAGGGCGGCGCCCCGGATCGCGGCGTCGCGCGCCATGTCCACCACGGCCCGCTCCACCACCGCCACCTGGCCCCGGGGGCCGAGGCGATCGTCGCGTAGCGCTGGCCGAGCACCTCCACCGAGGTCAGGTCGGTCTTGCCGAGCAGGATCTCGACGCCCACCCGGTTGCCGGAGTCCACCCGCAGGTCCGGCAGCACCGGACCGGTCCGCACCACCACCTCCCCGCTGAGGTCGGGCTGGAGGGTCGCCTCGTGGCTGGCGATGTCGACGGTGCGCTCGGAGGAGAGGAAGAGCGCCGTCCCGATCGCCACGGCGAGCACCAGCCAGGCCAGCAGGTACGCCGCCCCGCGCAACAGCGCGCCCCGTGGGATCTGGGTACGACGGGTGGTGCCGTCGGCGTCAGCGCCGGCGGCCTCGTCCTCAGCAGGTGTGGCAGTCAGGCCCGAGCCTCCGCGATCGCGTAGAGGACCACCGAGGCGGCCACCCCTGCGTTGAGCGACTCCAGCGAGTTCGCCATCGGGATCGAGACCAGCCGGTCGCAGGTCTCCGCGACGAGGCGGGAGAGCCCGTTGCCCTCCGAGCCCACCACGAGCACCAGGCCACCGTGGGTCAGGTCGGCGTCGGCGACCAGCTCGCGCAGCGGGAGGTCACCGTCGGCGTCCAGGCCCACCACGAAGCAGCCCGCGTCCTGGTAGGCCTGCAGCTGCCGGGTCAGGTTGACCGCCTGGGCGACCGGGATCCGCGCGGCCGCTCCGGCCGAGGTCTTCCAGGCCGCGGCGGTCATCGAGGCCGCGCGGCGCTCCGGGATCACCACACCGTGCGCACCGAACCCGGAGGCGGAGCGGACGATGGCGCCGAGGTTGCGCGGGTCGGTGACCTGGTCCAGCACCACGATCAGCGGCTTGTCGCCCTGCGCCTTGGCGTTGTCGACCAGCTCGTCGGGGTGCGCGTACTCGTACGGCGGCACCTTCGCCGCGATGCCCTGGTGCACCGCCTCGCTGGTGATCCGGTCCAGCTCGCGCCGCGAGGTCTCGGCCAGCCCGACGCCGAGCTCGGCGCAGAGCTGGAAGATCTCCTTCATCCGGCCGTCGCGCTCGGCCCCCTCGGCGATGTGCACGGCTGCCACCGGGACGCCCTCGCGCAGCGCCTCCAGCACCGGGTTGCGACCGACGATCCACTCGGCCTCCTCGCCCCTGCGCCGGGGGCCGGGCTTGCGGCCGCGGGGACCGTCGGCGCCCTGCTTGGCCTGCTTCGCCTTGTGCGCCTTGTGGTAGGGCCGGTCCTCGGCACGCGGCGTCGGGCCCTTGCCCTCCAGGCTGCGCCGGACCTTGCCTCCGGAGCCGACCGAGGCCTTCTTGTTGGACTTGCGCACCGCTCCACGGCGCTCGGAGTTGCCAGCCACGTCAGTGTCCTTTGCGGTGGTTGAGGAACGCGCCGTGCGGCACGGGAGGCGTGTGGTGCGGGACCGTGGCCATCAGCCGACCGTCCAGGTGGGTCCGTCGGGGGTGTCGGTGACCTCGATGCCGGCGTCCTTGATCCGGTCGCGGATCGCGTCCGCGCGGGCCCAGTCCTTCTCGGCTCGGGCCACGGTCCGCTCGTGCAGCAAACCCTGCACCAGGGCGTCGACCGCCCGGCTCAGCCGGTCGTCCTCGCCCGCGCCGGTGCTCGCCCAGGCCGGGTCCGCCGGGTCCAGTCCGAGCACGTCGAGCATGGTGCGCACGGCGGTGGCCGCGGTGGAGGCGTCCTCGCCGGCGGCCAGCGCACGGTTGCCCTCGCGCACGGTGTCGTGCAGCACGGCGGTCGCGGTCGCCGTACCGAGGTCGTCGTCCATCGCCGCGACGAAGGCGTCGGGCAGGGCGCCCGGGTCGACCTTGGCGTCGCCGGCGCGGTCCAGGAAGTGCTCGATCCGGGCGAACGCGGTGGCCGCCTCGGTGAGCGCCTCGAAGCTGAACTCGACGTGCGAGCGGTAGTGCGCGGAGACCAGGTAGTAGCGCAGGTCGATGCCGCGGTAGGTCTGCAGCACCGCCGGGATGGTGAGGCTGTTGCCCAGCGACTTGCTCATCTTCTCGCCGGCGGTGGTGATCCACGCGTTGTGCATCCAGTACGACGCGAACGGCCGTCCCGCGGCCCGCGACTGCGCCTGCTCGTTCTCGTGGTGCGGGAACCGCAGGTCGTAGCCGCCGCCGTGGATGTCGAAGGCGTCGCCGAGGTACTTGCCGGCCATCGCCGAGCACTCGATGTGCCAGCCGGGACGGCCGCGCCCCCACGGCGAGGGCCAGGAGGCGGTCGACGGCTCGCTCTCCTTGCGCCCCTTCCACAGGGCGAAGTCGCGCGGGTCGCGCTTGCCGCGCGGGTCGGCGTCGGCGGCGGGCTCCATGTCGTCGAGGCCCTGGCGGGTCAGCGCGCCGTACTCGGACCAGGAGCGGACGTCGAAGTAGACGTCGCCGGAGCCGTCGGGGGCGGGGTAGGCGTGGCCGCGGTCGACGAGCTCCCCGATCAGCTCGACCATCTCCGGCACGTGCCCCGTGGCCAGCGGCTCGTACGTCGGCGCCGCCACGTTGAGGCTGTCGTAGGCACGGGTCAGCTCGCGGTGCATCGCGCCGGCCAGGTTGTACCAGGGGCGCTCCTGGTCGGCGGCCTTGGCGAGGATCTTGTCGTCGATGTCGGTGACGTTGCGGATGAAGGTCACCGCGTAGCCCCTGGCGCGCAGCCAGCGCTGCAGCACGTCGAAGTTGACCCCGGAGCGGACGTGGCCGACGTGCGGCTCGCTCTGCACGGTGAGACCGCAGACGTAGAGACCCACGTGACCCTCGCGGAGGGGCACGAAGTCACGGACTTCGCGGGTCGCGGTGTCGAAGAGCCTGAAGGTCACCCGACAAGTCTAGGGACCCGCCGGGTCCGACCTCACATCCTCGCCCGGAGCGCCACCGGCAGCGTTCGCGAGTGACTGGAGTGACGGATGTGACCTACCGTGTGCTCATGCGACGTCTTCCCCCACTCGCCGCCGCCTCCGCTCCCACCCTTGCTCCGACCCTCCCCCGCACTCTCGCCGGCACTCTCGCCGCAGTGCTCGTCACCTCCCTCGGCGTCGGGCTGCTCGGCACGGTCCCCGGCGCACCGGCCGCGGCCGAGGAGAGCGCCGTCACCGCAGCGGCGCCCGCCCGCAAGATCGACCTGACCCGCTGGGACAGCACCCGGCGCCTGCGCCGCGGCAACCTCTCCGGCACCCGGGTGGCCGCGGGCCGGGTGGAGTTCGACGAGCGGGTGCGCACCCGGCGCCACGCCGGCACCCGCTACGACGTCGCGCACTGGACCTCGCCCTGGCGCGCCCCGGGCTTCTCTTTCACGAACCTGATCGCGTCGTGGTCGGCCCGCACCCCGGGCGACTCCTGGGTGGAGATCCAGGTGCGCGGCCGCAGCGCGGCGAACGGCGGGTCGCGGACCAACTGGGACACCCTCGGCCGCTGGGCCGCGAGCGACCGGCACCTGCGACGCAGCAGCGTCTCCGGGCAGGACGACGACGGCACCAGCGTCAACGTCGACACCTGGCGGACCGGCGGGCTGGCGTCGTACCAGGTGCGGGTGGCGCTGCTGCGTCGCACCGGGACCGGAGCGATGCCCTCGATCGACCTGGTCACCGCGATGACCTCCCGCCTGCCCACCCGCGCCGGCGCCACCTCCCGGCCCGGTCCGGCGGCGGGCAAGGTGCTGGCGGTGCCGCGCTACTCGCAGATGATCCACCGCGGCCACTACCCGGCCTGGGGCAACGGCGGTGAGGCTTGGTGCTCGCCCACCTCGACCTCGATGGTGCTCGGCTACTACGGCGCGCTGCCCAAGGCACGCGCCTACCGGTGGGTGCCGCGCGACCACACCAACCCGTGGGTCGACTACGCCGCCCGGATGACCTACGACCACGACTACGACGGCACCGGGAACTGGCCGTTCAACACCGCCTACGCCGCTCCCCGCGCCGGCAAGGCGTTCGTCACCCGTCTGCGCTCGCTGCGCGAGGCGGAGCGGTTCATCGTGGCCGGGATCCCGCTGGTGGTCTCGATCGCCTTCGACCGCGGCGAGCTCGACGGAGCCCCGATCTCCTCCTCAGGCGGCCACCTGCTGGTGATCCGCGGGTTCAACAAGGCCGGCGACGTGGTGGTCAACGACCCGGCCGCCGCGAACAACAAGGGAGTGCGCCGCACCTACCGCCGCGACCAGCTGGAGAAGATCTGGTTGGAGGCCTCCGGCGGCCTGACCTACGTCATCCACGACGCCGCGCACCCGCTGCCGGAGTCCAGCGGGCGCTGGTGACGGCTCAGACGCCGTAGCCACCGTCGACGTCGAGCTTCTGGCCGCTGACGAAACCGGCCCGGGGACTGGCCAGGAAGCAGACCGCCTCCGCGATGTCCCCGGCGGTGCCGAAGGTGCGCAACGGGATGTTGCCGCGGGTCACCTCCAGCGCGCGCTCGTCCAGGTCGCCCTCGGAGATCAGCCGCTCGGCCATGCCGTCGGTGAGCATCCCGGGGCCGACCGCGTTGACCCGCACGCCGTAGCGCCCCTCCTCCGCGGCCAGGCCCCGCACCATCGCCTCGACGGCGGCCTTCGGTGCCGACGAGAGGCCGTCACGGATCGGATAGCGGGTGGTGGCGGCGGTGGTCACCGCGACCAGCGAGCCGCGCGCGGCACGCAGGTGTGGGACGGCGGCGTGCGCGAGGGCGAAGAACCCCTGTGCGTCGGCGGCCAGCTGCGCGGCCATGTCGGCCGGCTCGACCCGGGAGAGGTGCACCATCGGCACGTGCGGACCGGCGGCGTAGACCACCGTGTGCAGGCCGCCCAGCTCCGCCGCGGCGGCGTCGACGACCCCCGGCACCGCCGGAAGGTCCGTCAGGTCCAGCTCGTACGACGCCCGCCCGGTGTCGCTGGGCCGGCTGCGGTGCGTGACGGCGACCGCGGCTCCCCGCGCGATCAGCATCGCCACGATGGCGCGACCGAGCCCACCCGACCCGCCGACCACCAGCGCACCGCCCGGCAGGTCAGCGAAGTCGCGGGACAGGTCGGTGACGGAGCCGGCGGCGGTGTCGTCCGAGGACGGCGCGAAAGGAGCGGAGGGGTCGGTGGGCGTCACCGCGTCATCATGACGCGTCGTCGACGGTGAAGCCGACCTCGTCCCACCCGGTGGCTCCGTCGGGCAGCACGTCGGCCACGACGCCGGTCTGCACCTCGCCGTCGCTGGCGATCGCCCGGACCCGGGCGGTGTGGTCGCCGGCCTCGGTGACCTCGACCTCGGCCCGCCACTGCACCCAGGTGTCCACGTTGGGCGCCGCGGCCAGCTCGGCCTCGGTCCACGGGCCTCCGTCCACGGCGACCTCGACCCGGTCGATGCCGGTGTGCTGGAACCAGGCGGTGCCGGCGAGGACGACGGTGCCGGACGGGACGGTGGAGTCCGCGAGCGGGACGTCGATCCGGGAGGCGATCTTGACCGGACCCTGCTCGGCCCAGCCCTTCTCGGTCCAGTAGGCCTCGACCTCGTCGAAGCTGGTGACCTCGAGGTCGACCACCCACTTGCACGCCGACACGTAGCCGTAGAGCCCCGGCACGATGGTGCGCACCGGGAACCCGTGCTCGATGGGCAGCGGCTCCCCGTTCATCGCCACCGCGAGCATGGCGTTGCGCTCGTCGGTCATCGCGGCCAGCGGGGTGGCGCAGGTCCAGCCGTCCTCGGAGGTCTGCAGCACCGCGTCGGCGCCCTCCAGCGGTCCCGCCTCGCCGAGCAGTCCGGCCAGCCGCACCCCGCTCCACCAGGCGTTGCCGATCAGGCTCCCGCCGATCTCGTTGGACACGCAGTTGAGCGTGATCCAGTCCTCGGTGACCTCCCGGGCGACCAGGTCGTCGAAGCTCAGCCGGAGCTCGTGCTTGACCCGCCCGTGGATCCGGATCTCCCAGTCCGCCGGGTCGATGGTGGGCTTGATGAAGGCCGTGTCGATCAGGTAGAAGTCCTCGGCCGGCGTCTGCCACGGCGGCAGGCCCTCGACGTCGACGCGCACCTCGGCCGGCGGCACCGGCTTGGTGACCTGCTCCAGGCGGAGCAGCCGGCGGCTCTCCTCGGCCTTGCGCCTGGCCTGGCCGGCGACCCGGCCCAGTCCGCCGGCGATCGCCGTCACCGCGGCCATCGAACCGGCCAGCAGGAAGAAGCCGCGGCGGGTGTGGGTCGGGTCGTGGGCCGGGTCCTCGGAGGCCAGCACCAGCTCCCAGCGGCGCAGCCACATGGCGCACAGCGCGAACGCCACCCACCACACCACCAGCCCGACCAGGACCGGCAGCAGGTCGGTCGCGGTCGCCGCGGGCTTGGTGACCACGGCGACGACACCGACCGCCGCCAGTGCGCCGTACCCGATCCCGGCCCACCACCACTGCCGGCGGGCGAGGGCGCCGATCGATCCGAAGACGACACCGAGGATCACCAGGATGCCGACCACCAGCGCGAACTTGTCGTAGGCGCCGAGCGTCTGGATCGCCCATTCCGCCACGGCCCCGGGGGTCAGCGCGGTGACGCCCTCCGCGACGGCGACCACCGGGGACTCACGGATGTGCAGCAGGGCGGCGGTCAGATCACTGATCGCCAGGCCCAGCGCGCCGACCACGATCCCGGCCAGCACCCACCATCCGCGCGACGTCCTCACCCGGCCCATTCTGTCGCACGGCATGATCGGCACCGTGAGCAGTAGTGATCAGTCCTTCCCGTTCCGTGTGGGTCACGGCACCGACGTGCACCGCCTGGTGCCGCGCACCGACGGCGATCCGCCGCTCGCACTGGCCGGCCTGAGCTGGCCGGACGAGGCCGTCCGCCTGGAGGGTCACTCCGACGCCGACGTGGCGGCGCACGCCGCGTGCGACGCGCTCCTCTCCGCCACCGGGCTCGGCGACCTGGGCAGCAACTTCGGCACCGCGGAGCCGGAGTGGGCGGGTGCCTCCGGCGCCACCCTGCTCGGCGAGACCGTACGACGCGTGCGGGCCGCCGGCTTCGCGGTCGGCAACGTGGCGATCCAGGTGATCGGCAACCGTCCCCGGCTGGGTCCGCGCCGCGCCGAGGCGGAGTCCACCCTCTCCGCCGTGGCCGGTGCGCCGGTCACGATCTCCGCGACCACCACCGACGGCCTGGGACTGACCGGCCGCGGCGAGGGGGTTGCCGCGATCGCGACCGCACTGGTCTACTCCACCGCTGTCCCGACCGACCGCCCCTGATCCTCAGGAGGACCTCCGGCATGACCGCTCCCGCCGTCGACGCCACCACCGCACCCGCGCCGCCGCCGGCCTCCCCCGGCCCGGGCCGCACCGAGGTGCGCACCGAGGACGGACTGCGGCTGCACGTGACCGTGCGCGGCCGCAGCGACGCGCCGGTGACCGTGCTGCTCGCCCACTGCTGGACCGCCGACGAGCACGACTGGCACTACCAGGTGCACGACCTGCTGGTGCGCTTCGGCCACGACATCCGCCTGATCACCTGGGACCACCGCGGGCACGGCCACTCCGACCCGTCGCCGGAGGCCGACTGCACCATCGCGCAGCTGGCCCGCGACCTCGGTCGGGTCGTCGACGCGTTCGCCCCGGACGGTCCGCTGGTGATCGCCGGCCACTCGATCGGCGGGATGACGATGACCGCGCTGCCGCAGCAGCGCCCGGACCTGGTGGACCGGCTGGCCGGCCTGCTCTTCGTCTCGACCTCCTCCGGTGGTCTCGACCAGGTCACCCTGGGACTGCCGGCCGGCACCGCCGCGGTGACCCGCTCCCGGATCCCACTGGCCCTCTCGGCACGGGCCCGTCTGGTCGGGCGCCGCCGGCGTCGTACCGCGCCGATGACGGAGCGTCGGATCGTGGAGCGGTTCGTCTTCGGGCAGCCGCAGCGTCCTCGTGACATCGGGCTGATGGTGGACCAGCTGATCAACTGCCCGCCGGCCACCATGTCCGGCTTCTACCGCGACTTCATGGTGCACGCCCGCACCGACCAGCTGGCGGCGTTCGACGACGTACCGACGACGGTGCTGGTGGGCACCCGCGACCTGCTCACCCCACCGGGCCACGCCCGTCGGATCGCCGGCGGCATCCGCGGGGCGCGCCTGCTGGTCGCGCCCGAGGCCGGCCACATGCTGCCGCTGGAGCGCCCCGCGCTGGTCAGCCGCGAGCTGGTGACCCTGGTCGATCGCGCACTGTCGTCCGCTCGCTGACCACCGACCGGGTCAGGCCGCCTCGCCCTTGCGGTGCCCGATCATCACCACGCCGTCGACGATCTTGACGTCATAGGCCGGTACGGCGACGTGCCCGTCGTCGAGGCAGCGGCCGGTGCGCAGGTCGAAGGCGTGGCGGTGGGCCGGTGAGGCGACGAAGGGGACGTCCCCGCGCCGACCGACGATCCCCTTGGCGATACCGCCGGCCTGGGCCGAGCTCCGGGCGAAGGGGTCGTGATTGCCCAGGGCGTAGACGGTGGTGTCGTCGGTCCGGAAGATCGCGATCGCCTGGCCGTGCACCAGCGCGGTCACTCCACGCTCGACCTCGAGCTCCCCGATCGGGCACACCGGATGCCATTCCTCTGTCGGCGCGGTCCGAGAACTCATGCGCTGAAAGTAGGGGCGCACTGTTCTCGGCGAGGTTTCGCTGTGTAACGCCCACGAAAACGCTCGCTCTCCGCCGGGGCAGCGACGGCCCCGGCGCTGCTGCGCGAGGCGGGGTCGCCAACCGCAACGGATCCGCGGTCCCGACGGCTCGCGCGGTCAGACGGACCTCACGCCCGGGGCGCGGGAGAGCGGGTCACCGGGCGCGGTGCGCCAGCAGGATCCGGCGGGAGACGACGACCGGACCGTCGGGCCGGCCCTCGTCCGCGGCCAGCCGAGCGATCTGCTCGAGGTCGTCGGTCGGCAGCAGACCGTCGAGCTGCTGGCGGGCACGCAGCAACGACCCCGTCACGTAGCGTCGCTGGGCGTCGTCCAACGGCGGCTGGTGGGTGATCACCGAGACGTGGTCGCTGAGCACCGCCAGGCCGGCGCGCTCCACCATCGCGGAGAGCTCGGCCGAGGGGGTGTCGCCGTGCCAGTGCTGGGACTGCTCGTCGAAGAACCGGCGGTAGGCGTCCTCGATCCGCTGGCCGAGTGCGGCGTCGCCGGGCGGCACCACCTGGCGCTGGTCGCCGAACTCCAGGATCGCGACGACGCCGTGCTCGCTCAGGGTCTCGCGGATCGCCCGGAGCGCAGCGACCTCGTCGCCCACGTGGTGCAGGGACATCGACGCCCACACCAGGTCGACCCCGGTCAGGTCGGCGAGCCCCTCGGGGATCTCCGCCTGCCGCGCCTCGACGCGATCGACGAGTCCGTCGGCGGCCGCACGACCGCGCAGCGCCTCGATCATCGAGGCGGACGAGTCCAGTGCCAGCACGCTCGCGTCGGGGAGCAGCCGGGCCAGCTCGAGCGTCGCGACGCCGGGGCCCGACCCGACGTCCAGCACCCGGCCGACCGGGCCCGGGAGCAGCCCGACCACCTCGCGGACGTAGTCGAGCGCGATCTCGCCGTCGGCGATCACCCGCGCGACCTCCTCGGGCCCCTCGAAGGGTCGTTCGCCGTCGTGTCGGTGGCCGGCGTGCTCGTGGCCGGCGTGCTCGTGGCCGGCGTGCTCGTGGCCGGCGTGCTGGTGGCCGGCGTGCTCGTGGCCGGCGTGCTGGTGGCCGTGGTGCTGGTCGTGCGGGTCGCGGTGCTGCATGGGCCGCCCTCTCTCCTGGTCGGACCCGACGATCTCGCTTCAGGTCGACCTGAAGTCAAGCCGGCGGCGACGCGCAGTCCCACCCGCCACGATCAGCGGCTACGGTGGCCCGGCCATGACCGACCAGCCCGTGTCCCCGTCGCCCGCCAGCACGCCCCCGACCCCCGGGGCGGCGATCGTCGTGCTCGGTGCGGGCAGCGGCAGCAGAGTGGGCGCCGCCGTCAACAAGGTCCTCCTCCCCTCGGTCCTCGGCCCGTGCTGGCCTGGAGCGTCCGGGCCGCCCTCGGCGTCGAGGGCGTGAGCCGCGTGGTGGTGGTCTGCGCGCCGGGCGAGCAGGAGTCGGTCGCCGCCGCCATCCGTCCCGAGCTCGGCGAGCGGGAGGTGACCCTCGTCCAGGGAGGCGCCAGTCGGCACTCCTCGGAGGCGGCGGCGCTGAAGGCGCTCGGCGAGGACATCGACGCCGGCCGGATCGATGCCGTCGCGATCCACGACGGCGCACGGCCGCTGGCCACCGCGTCCCTCTTCCGGGACGTCCTCGGCACGGCTCGTCGGCACGGTGGAGCGGTCCCCGTGGTCGAGCTGCCCGGGCTCGCCCCCGGGAGGCGTTGGCGTCCGGCCCGGCGTCCGGTCGCGTGCCCGGCCACACGACCGGCGCTGGCAGTGGCCCCCGGCTGGCCGGCGTACAGACGCCGCAGGCGTTCCGCGCCCAGCCGCTGCGGCGGGCCTACCTGGCCGCCGCGGAGAACGGGTTCGAGGGCACCGACACCGCCGCCTGCCTGGAGCGCCTCGCGCCGGCGGGGTTCCGGATCATGGCGGTGCCGGGCAGCGCATCGAACCTGAAGGTCACCTGGCCCGAGGACCTGGCCACCGCTGAGGCGCTGGTCGACCGGATGCCCGACGCCGGCGGGGAGACGGAGCCAGGCTGGGCCTGACCTGGTCTGGCCTGACCTGGTCTGGCCTGACCGGCCCGGTCTGGGTGACCGCGGGGGCGGCGCCCGGTGCGCGCGGGGCCCTGGACTGCGCTCGGGACAGACGTGCCCGACCGTGCAGCGCCGGACCACCTCGCGGGTGCCGCTCGCCGGCGGCGAGCCCGCTCACGGTGGCCGTCTGATCGTCGGAGGCGCGCACCCCGGCTGCTTGTCCTACGAGCCCCTGGTCTGTGCTTCGAGGACGGCGATGTCCGCCTCCGAGCCCACGCGGCGGGCTTCCGCGGGCGCCTCGACCAGCCGGACCGGGAGGCCCCGGCCGCGGAGGTCGGCGATCAGGTCGCCGAAGTCGGCGGGGATCGCCCCCGCCTGCTGGGCCTCGACCAGCGACTCGACCACGGCCGGCGGCAGCACCACCGGCGAGCACAGCGCCACCAGGCCGTCTCGGTCCCGGGTGGCGCCGACCTCGCCGTCCCGGACCTCCTTGACGGTGTCGGTGACCGGCCGGACACCGACCACGACCTCACCGGTCTCCGTCGCGATCTGCAGGCACCGGCGCAGGAACTGGGGCGGCGTCATCGGGCAGAGCGGATCGTGGAGCACCAGCGGCTCACCTCGCTCGGCGACCACGTCCCAGCCGAGGCTGGCGTCCACCAGGTCGATGCCGGCGTCGCCGGCGGCCCAGGCAGCGGTGGCGACCAGGGACTCGCCGTGGATCAGCCGGAACGGCAGTGCGCCGCGCTCCTGCTCCACGATCACGCCGGCGGCCGGCGGCTGCTCGCGGTCGAGGTCCTCGATCGGCTCGAAGCCGCTGGCGTCGTACGGATCCTGGGTCATGGCACCGACAAGGTATGACGCAGGGGCACCCGAGCGCGACCGCCCCCGGACACGGAAGAGCCCCACGGCCGGGTGGCCGTGGGGCTCTTGGTGCCAATGAGGCGTCGGCGGCTGTTCGGTCAGCCACCACGGGACGTCAGGACGCGAGTACCTCGTCCAGGATCGTCTCCGCCTTGTCCTCGTTGGTGTGCTCGGCGAGCGCGAGCTCGGAGACGAGGATCTGACGCGCCTTGGCCAGCATCCGCTTCTCCCCCGCGGACAGTCCGCGGTCCCGCTCGCGGCGCCAGAGATCGCGAACGACCTCCGCCACCTTCATCACATCGCCGCTGTGCAGCTTCTCCAGGTTGGCCTTGTACCGGCGCGACCAGTTGGTCGGCTCCTCGACGTGCTCGGCCCGCAGGACACTGAACACACGGTCCAGTCCGTCCTTGTCGACCACGTCCCGCACACCCACCAGATCGAGATTGCAAGCCGGGACCCTGACAACCAGGTCCTGCTGCGCCACGATGCGGAGTACGAGGTACTGACGCTCCTCTCCCTTGATCGTCCGCATCTCGATGTCCTCGATAACTGCGGCCCCGTGATTGGGATAGACGACCGTTTCGCCGACGGTGAAAGTCATATGAGATGAACCCCTTCCTGAGCATCCATACTAGCACGGCTCAGGAGACCCTCAGAAAGCGTTTGTGCAGGTCAGGCCGCCAATCCGGGCTTGACAGATGCCGCGACATGTGGTGCGGAGTGGCCTGAAACACGTCGGAAACCTGGGAACGAGGCTGAAAAGGGGCGGCGATCTGTGGCAGAGTGCGCCCGCTCACATCGCCGGCACTCTCCGCTCGCGCACGCCCGCACGGGCCACATCGATGCTGCCGCGACACGCTGTGGCGCGTACCGATCCGCGGTCCTGCCTCCCACCGCCCCCACGTTGGTCAATACTGCTCGCCATGGCGAAACTGCAGCGCTGGCAACGCAGCCGCACTGCCGGGGAGGGAACCATCCCGGTTGCGGAGGACGTCGCGCCCGCGGGGGCGACGGACCGGATCGACGGATCATCGGTGGAGGACGTCCCGCAGGACGGCGACGAGGGCAGCACGGTCACCGAGGAGAGTGCGGTCACCGAAGAAGGTGCCGACACCGAGCGGGCGAACGGGCCTGCGGACACCCTCGGCACGGGCGTCGCAGACGACGCTGACAACGACACTGACAACGACGCGGACAACGACGCGGACACCGTCGGGAGCGCCGGGTCCGGTGACGAGGAGCCGGCGGAGCCGGAGGAGGCGGACCCGCTCGCGAGGGACGACCGGGTCACGCCGCCGGCCGGCGCGCGTCGTACCGGCTTCTGGGGTTGGATCACCCGCGGTACGTCGCCGCGGGACTGGACGATGGTCGCCCTCGCGCAGGCGGCGCACCCCAAGCACGCCGTCGTCACCGCGCTGGCGATGGGAGCCGCCGCGACGGTCACCGGACGACCGGCGCGGGAGGTCGGCGTGATCGCGGTGACCGTGCTGGTCGGCCAGACCATCCTCGGCTGGCACAACGACCTGGTCGACAAGCGACGCGACCAGCGCCACCAGCGCAGCGGCAAGCCACTGGCCGACGGCCGTCTCGACAGCGGCACCGTCGCCTACGCGATGCTCGCCGCCGCGCTGCTCCTCGTCCCGCTGGCCATCACCACCGGCATCACCGCCGGCTGCATCTACCTGGGATCGGTCGCGATCGGGATGCTGGGCAACGTGGTGCTGCGCACCGGCCCGCTGTCGTTCTGGTCCTGGGCGGCCTCCTTCGCCCTGCTGCCGGCGTACCTCTCCTATGGCGGCTGGGGCGGCCAGGCCCAGGGCTCGCCTCCGGAGACCTCGATCGTGGTGCTCGCCGCGCTGCTGGGCGTGGGCGTCCACTTCACCCGGGCGGTGTGGGGGCTCGTCGCCGACCACGAGGACGGCTGGACCTATCTCCCGCTCAGGCTCGGCCTCAAGCTGGGCGCGACCCGGCTGCTCGCCCTGTGCACCGTCTACAACGTGGTGATCGTGGTGCTGCTGGTGGTCTTCGGCGCGCGCGACGGACTGACCCGCTGACCGCGATCGCCCGGGCGGCTCGCGCCCGGACCGGTCACCCGTCGGCCGCCGACGACCGCTAGAGTGTGGCCGCCCGAACTACCGCCGGACGCCTCCTGCACGGACGCCGGTGGACACCTCACCGCAGCGGAGGCCTGCCGACATGCTTCACCGACGCCCGACCGCGATCGCAGCGCTGCTGCTGGCTCTCGCGGGCTCCCTGTCCGCCTGTGGGTTCGACTACCCCACGGACCGCGTGAACACCATCGCCGCCGGCACCCAGAACCGGGATGCCTCGGTCGACGTGCTCGGCGCGCGCGTGCTGTCCACCGCCGAGGGTGAGGGCCGGGTCATCGGTGCGCTGGCCAACAACGACGTCGACAACGACGCCTCCCTCGACTCGGTCACCGACCTCGACGGCGCGATCACCGTGGAGGAGTTCGAGCCGATCGAGGTCGCCGCCGGACGCGGCGTCAACCTGTCCACCGCCGAGACCGCCATCCCGCTCACCGGCGACTTCGTGGCCGGCGACGTGATCAACCTGGAGTTCGCCTTCAGCACCGGCGAGACCGTCGCGCTGGAGGTGCCGGTGGTCAAGAACTGCTGGCAGTACACCGCCGTCCCGACCCCGAGGCCGCCGAGTCGAGCGCCGCACCCGGTGACGCCGAGGGCTCGGACGCGGCCGAGGGCGAGTCGGCCACCGAGGGCGAGTCGGCCTTCGAGGAGCCGACCGCGGAGCTGACCGACGGCGCCGAGGAGGAGCTCGGCGAGACCGGGTCGCGCGCCTACGACTGCGAGCACCCCGAGCTCGAGGGCGGCCACTGATGCCGTTCCCGCTGATCCTGCTGCGCCACGGCGAGTCGGAGTGGAACGCGAAGAACCTGTTCACCGGCTGGGTCGACGTCGCACTCACCGAGAAGGGGCGCGCCGAGGCGATCCGCGGCGGCGAGCTGCTCGTGGACGCCGGGCTGCTCCCCGACGTGGTGCACACCTCCCTGCAGCGGCGCGCGATCAACACCGCCGCCCTGGCCCTGGACGCCGCCGACCGCCACTGGATCCCGGTACGGCGCTCCTGGCGACTCAACGAGCGCCACTACGGCGCCCTGCAGGGCAAGGACAAGAAGCAGACGCTCGCCGAATACGGCGAGGAGCAGTTCATGCTCTGGCGACGATCCTTCGACACCCCGCCTCCCCCGCTGGCCGACGACGACGAGTACTCCCAGGTCGGTGACCCCCGGTACGCCGACCTCGGCGAGGAGATGCCGCGCAGCGAGTGCCTCCAGGACGTCATCGCCCGCCTGCTCCCCTACTGGGACGCGGGGATCGTGCCCGACCTGCGGGCCGGCCACACGGTGCTCGTCGCCGCCCACGGCAACAGCCTGCGCGCGATCGTGAAGCACCTGGACCAGATCAGCGACACCGACATCGCCGGACTCAACATCCCGACCGGGATGCCGCTGCTCTACGAGCTCGACGAGGAGACCCTCGCTCCCACCGTCCCGGGCGGTCGCTACCTGGACCCCGAGGCCGCCGAGGCCGCTGCCGCTGCCGTGGCCAACCAGGGCCGCTGACGCCGTACCCGCCGAGAGGTCACCGGCGCCCCGCCGAAAGGTCGCTGGCGCCCCGCCGAAAGGTCATTGGCCGTCCGCCGAAAGGTCATTGGCGGTCCCCCGAGAGGTCGCGAACCGACAGACGAGTGGCCTGCCCGCACCTCTTGACTTCTCGGCCGGGTGGGCCTGACCTCTCGGCAGTTCCCCACCGACCCCTCGGCGGCACTCCACCGACCCCTCGGCAGTTCCCGACCGACCTCTCGGCGGGGTGGGCCTGACCCCTCGGCGCGGGGTCAGGCGTCGACGGAGGTGGGGTTGTGGCCGGTGACGACGAAGATGACCCGGTTGGCGATCGAGACCGCGTGGTCGGCGATCCGCTCGTAGTACCGACCGAGCAGGGCGATGTCGACCGCCGCCTCGACGCCGTGGTTCCACTCGTCACCGAGCAGCTCGGAGAAGCTGGTACGACGCAGCTGGTCCATCTCCTCGTCGGCCTTGCCGAGCGCGATCGCTGCCTCGACGTCGCGGGTGGTGATCACCGTGCTGACCTGGCCGACCATGGTGCGGGCGACGACGGCCATCCGGGCGACGGTGGGACGAACCTCCTCGGGGACGGCGATGTCGGGCACCCGCAGCCGGGCGATCTTGGCGACGTGCACCGAGAGGTCGCCCATCCGCTCGAGCTCGCTGACCATCCGCAGGGCGGCGACGACGGTGCGCAGGTCGCCGGCGACGGGCTGCTGCAGGGAGAGCAGGCTGAAGCAGTTCTCCTCGACGTCCTCGCGCATCCGGTCGATCTCGATGTCGGCGCTGATGACCTGCTCGGCGATCGAGGGGTCGCCGGTCATCAGGGCAAGGGTCGCGCTCTCGACCGCGGCCTCGACGCGCCGGCACATGCCGGCCAGTTCGTCGAAGACGGATTCGAGCTGCTCGGTGTAGGCGTCACGCATGACGGCGAGCGTACGGAGCGAAGGTGACGACATCCCTGACTCCGGTGAACGGGGGGTGAACATCACGAACGTCGCGTTCCACGATTCCGAGGCCGGGGTCGGCGGCGCCGTACGATCGGGCCGTGGACTCGTCGACCCAGGCCTTCCTGGCTGCGGCACTCGGCGCCCTGGTGGCCAGTTGCGCGATGCTCGCCTGGCACCTCAGCGAGCGGCAGCAACGCCGCCAGCCGGAGACCGAGGCGCCGCTGCTGCCCGCCGGCGTGGCCGACGTGCTCGCGGTGCTGCGCAGCAGCGCGGTCGTCGTGGACGAGTCCGACGCGGTGGTCAAGGCCTCCGCGCCGGCGTACGCGATGGGGGTGGTGCGCGGCGGCGTGCTGTCCTCCGCGGAGCTCAGCCAGCTGGTGCGCGAGGTGCGGCGCGACGGTCAGATCCGCGAGACCGAGCTGCAGATGTCCTCGACGGTGGGCCCGCAGCGGACCCTGACCGCGCGGGTGGCGCCGCTCGGTCCGCGCCTGGTGCTGGCCCTGGTCGAGGACCGCACCAAGGAGCGCCAGGTCGAGGCGGTACGTCGTGACTTCGTGGCCAACGTGTCGCACGAGCTGAAGACCCCGGTCGGAGCGATCCACCTGCTCGCCGAGGCGGTGCAGGACGCGGCCGACGACCCGGAGGCGGTGCAGCGGTTCGCGGCGCGGATGCAGACCGAGTCCGACCGCCTGGGCAAGCTGGTGCAGCAGATCATCGAGCTGTCCCGGCTGCAGGGCGACGAGCCCGTCCACTCCCCTTCGCCGGTCTCGATCGACGACGTGATCGCCACCGCGATCGACACCAGCGCGATGGAGGCCGGGGCGAAGCGGATCACCCTGCTCACCGAGGGCGAGGAGGGCCTGAAGATCCTCGGCAAGGAGGACCAGGTCACCGCGGCGGTCTCCAACCTGGTGGCCAACGCGGTCGCCTACTCCGAGGAGCGCAGCCGGGTGCTGGTCAGCCGGCGGTCGGTGGGCTCCTCGGTGGAGATCTCGGTGATCGACCAGGGCATCGGCATCCCCGACGAGGAGGTCGACCGGATCTTCGAGCGGTTCTACCGGGTCGACCCGGCCCGGCACCGCTCCACCGGCGGGACCGGGCTGGGCCTGTCGATCGTCAAGCACGTCGCCGCCACCCATGGCGGCGAGGTCCGGGTGTGGTCGGTGGAGGGGCAGGGGTCGACGTTCACCCTGTCGCTGCCGAAGCACCCGGGGTATGAGGCTCTCGCCGAGCCCCCGCCGCGTCCGCAGGTGCGGACGCGGCTCCATCACAGCAGGAGGAGGACCGCCCGTGACCCGGGTACTCGTCGTCGAGGACGAAGAGAGCTACAGCGACGCGCTGGCCTACATGCTCCGGAAGGAGGGTTTCGAGGTCGCGATCGCCGCCGACGGCAACACGGCGCTCAACGAGTTCGACCGCAACGGGGCCGACATCGTCCTGCTCGACCTGATGCTGCCCGGGATCCCCGGCACGGAGGTCTGCCGCACCATCCGACAGAGCTCCAACGTGCCGGTGATCATGGTGAGCGCGAAGGACGACGAGGTCGACAAGGTGGTGGGCCTCGAGCTGGGCGCCGACGACTACGTCACCAAGCCCTACTCGCCCCGCGAGCTGGTCGCCCGGATCCGGGCGGTGCTGCGCCGCGGCCAGGAGGCCGAGCTGGCCCCGGACACGCTGGAGGCCGGACCGGTGCGGATGGACGTCGAGCGGCACGTGGTGACCGTCGACGGCTCCGAGCAGCGGCTGCCGCTGAAGGAGTTCGAGCTGCTGGAGATGTTCCTGCGCAACCCGGGGCGGGTGCTGACCCGTGGCCAGCTGATCGACCGGGTCTGGGGATCGGACTACGTGGGCGACACCAAGACTCTCGACGTGCACGTGAAGCGGCTGCGGGCCAAGCTGGAGCCGGAGCCGAGCGAGCCGAAGTACCTGGTGACGGTGCGCGGGCTGGGGTACAAGCTGGACGTCTGAGCGGGCGGCCCGGTCAGACGGAGCGCCCCGCTCCTCTTGTGGGGATCCACCAACAACTGGGCCGCAGCATTGGCGCCCCGCCCCGGGCGAGCCGGGCGGATCATGCGAAACCCTCTAAGGGTGACAGTCCCGGTTACGTCCTCCCCCGACCGCGCGTTCCGTCGGATCGCGATCGTCAACCGCGGCGAGGCCGCGATGCGGCTGATCCACGCCGTGCGCGACCTGAACGCGGCAGGCGCCGACTACACCACCATCGCGCTGCACACCGATGTGGAGCAGACCGCGATGTTCGTGCGGGAGGCGGACGAGGCGTACCTGATCGGCCGCGCCGCCGACCGTCCCTACATCGACCTCGGCGCCCTGGAGCGGGCGATCGTGGCGACCGGGGCGGACGCGGTCTGGGTCGGCTGGGGATTCGTCGCCGAGGACCCTGCCTTCGCCGACCTCTGCGCCCGCCTCGGGGTGGCCTTCATCGGCCCGAGCGCCGAGGCGATGCGCCGGCTCGGCGACAAGATCGGCTCCAAGCTGATCGCCGAGGAGGTCGGCGTACCGGTCGCACCGTGGAGCGGCGGCGGGGTCGACACCCTGGACGACGCCCTGGCCGCGGCGGACCGGATCGGCTACCCGCTGATGCTCAAGGCGACCGCCGGTGGCGGCGGCCGCGGCATCCGCCGCGTCGACAGTGCCGACGACCTGGCCGACGCCTACCAGCGCACCCGGGACGAGGCCGAGCGCGCGTTCGGCAGCGGCGTGGTCTTCCTGGAGCGCCTGGTCACCGGCGCCCGGCACGTCGAGGTGCAGCTGATCGCCGATGGCCAGGGCACCGCCTGGGCGGTCGGTGTCCGGGACTGCTCGGTCCAGCGCCGCAACCAGAAGGTGATCGAGGAGTCCGCCTCCCCGCTGCTCGACGCCACCCAGGTCGCCGAGCTCAAGGGCTCCGCCGAGCGGCTGGCGCTCGCCGTCGGGTACGCCGGCGCCGGCACCGTCGAGTTCCTCTACCACCCCGGGGAGCGGACCTTCGCCTTCCTCGAGGTCAACACCCGGCTCCAAGTGGAGCACCCGATCACCGAGATCACCACCGGCCTCGACCTGGTCGCCCTGCAGATCCACGTCGCCTCCGGCGGCAGGCTGGAGGGCGAGCGTCCCGCCGAGGTCGGGCACGCCGTCGAGGCACGGCTCAACGCCGAGGACCCCGACCGCGACTTCGCTCCCTCCCCCGGCCGGATCGAGCGGCTCCGGCTGCCCGCCGGGCCCGGCATCCGGGTGGACACCGGCGTCGGCGAGGGCGACACCATCCCGGCGGACTTCGACTCGATGATCGCCAAGGTGATCGCGTCGGGACGCACCCGCGAGGAGGCGCTCGCCCGGCTCCGCCGCGCGATGGCCGAGACCACCGTGGTGATCGAGGGCGGCGTCTCCAACAAGGGCTTCATCCTCGACCTGCTCGTCCAGCCCGAGGTGGTCAGCGGTGATCCGGTGTGGGCCGACACCGGCTGGATCGACCGGGTCCGCGCCGAGGGACGACTGGTCGCCCACGAGCACTCCGGCGTGGCCCTGGTGGTGGCCGCGATCGAGGCCTACGAGGAGCAACAGCAGATCGAGGTCGCGCGGCTCCTGGAGACCGCGCACGGCGGGCGTCCGCAGCTGCAGCACGAGGTCGGCGGCACGATCGACCTCAAGCTGCGCGGGGCGTCGTACAAGCTCGGGGTGCTGCAGGTCGGGCCCCAGCGCTACCGGGTCTCGCTGACCGCGGGCGGGGAGCAGCAGACGGTCGACGCCGACCTGGTCCGCCTGGACGCCGAGCGCAGCGTGGCGGTCATCGCCGGCCGCCGGTTCCGGCTGGTCACCGCCTCGCACGGGGCGGTGCTGCTGATCGAGGTCGACGGGGTCACCCACCGCGTCTCGCGCGACGAGGGCGGCGTGCTCCGCTCCCCCGCACCGGCGCTGGTGGTCGCCACCCCGGCGGGTGTCGGCGACGAGGTCGAGGCCGGCGCCCCGGTGCTGGTGCTGGAGTCGATGAAGATGGAGACGGTGCTGGCGGCACCGTTCGCCGCCCGGGTGCGCGAGCTGATGGTGATCACCGGCAGCCAGGTGGAGACCGGTGCCGCGCTGGTCCGGCTCGACCCGCTCGAGGAGGGCGGCGAGGCCGCCGTCGAGGAGGACGAGGCCGGTCCGGGCCTGGAGCTGCCGGAGGCGTCCTCGGACGACGACACCAGCACCTGCCTGCGCCGCGGACTGACCGACCTGTCGGCCGTGCTGCTCGGCTACGACGTCGACGTCCGCGACGGCGGGTCGCCGCTGCCGGCGTACCTGAGCGCCCGGGACCGGGTCGCCGCCGCCGGCGGCGCGGTGATCGAGGAGGAGATCGAGCTGCTCTCCGTCTTCGCCGACATGGCCGAGCTGAGCCGCAACCGGCCGGCCGGCGAGGAGCTGCACACCGAGCTGCGGGTGCACAGCTCCCGCGAGCACTTCCACACCTATCTGCGTAGCCTCGACGTCGAGCGCGACGGCCTGCCCGAGCAGTTCCGTGACCGTCTCGGCCGGGTGCTCGCGCACTACGGCGTCACCGAGCTCGAGCGCACCCCGGACCTGGAGCGGGCGGTGCACCGGGTCTTCCTCGCCCAGCAGCGCTCCAGCCCGACACCGACGTGGTCACCGCGGTGCTGGGCCGCTGGGCCGCCGACCCGGCTCCCGACGCCGCGCTCGCCGACCGCGTGCGCACGCTGCTCGAGCGACTGGTCCGGGCGACGCAGCTGCGCTTCCCCGAGGTCGGCGACCTGGCTCGCAGCATCCGGTTCCGCTGGTTCGACCAGCCGGAGGTGGACCAGGAGCGGGCCGCCGTGCTGGCCGGCGTGGGCGACGAGATCGCCGACCTCGCCGCGCAGCCGGACGCCGCCGACTACGCCGACCGGATCGCCGCGCTGGCGCGCATCCCCGAGCAGCTGGTCGGCTTCCTCTCGGCGCGACTGGAGCAGGGCGTCGGGGCGCACGAGCCGATGCTCGAGGTGCTGATCCGCCGCCACTACCACGACTACGGGCTGCGCGACGTGGCCGCGTTCACCGCCCCGGACCGGCCGGCGGTGCGGGCGACGTACACGATCGACGGGCAGGACACCGCCATCCTCAGCACGGTCGGCACCGTCGCCGAGCTCGGCGACCCGGACGGCCCGCTCAACGCGGTCGTGCTCGACCACGTGGCCGGCCGCCCGAGCGGGTACGACGCCGTGGCCGACCTCTACCTCGCCTGGCCCGACCGGCCGGAGAGCGACGAGGAGGCCAGCGCAGCGCTGGCCGGGATCCTCGGTGCGCTGCCGTGGTCCGGTCAGGTCCGGCGGGTCGCCGTGGCCACCTGCCCCGGCGCCGGCCGACCCGTCGGCTACTTCGAGTTCCGCCCCGGCGCCGAGGACGGCACCGTGGTGGAGGACGAGCTGGTCCGCGGGGTGCACCCGATGGTCGGGCGCCGCCTCAACCTGTGGCGGCTCCAGGAGTTCGACGTGACCCGGGTGCCCGCCGCCGACGACGTGCTGCTCTACGACTGCGTGGCGAAGTCGAACCGGTCCGACCGACGCCTGGTGGCGCTGGCGCAGGTGCGGCAGGTCCTGGTGGTCCGCGACGAGGACGGCGAGGTGCTCGGCGTGCCGCACGCGGAGCGCGCCATCGAGAACTGCCTGGAGTCGATCCGCCGCGCCCGCACCGATCTCGGCCGGGCCGGCAGCAGGCTGGACATGAACCACGTGTGGATCCACGTCTGGCCGGTGGTCGACGCGGACCCGGCGCAGCTGACCGCGCTGCAGGGCAAGATCACCCCGCTCTCCGACGGTGCCGGCATCGAGGAGGTCGTGGCCGGCGGGCGGATCGAGACCGGCGACGGTGTCGCACCGGTCAGCATCCGGTTCCACTCCCAGCCCGGCGCACGGGTCACCGCCTCGGTCGAGGCGCCGCCCACCGAGCCGCTCCGGCCGCTCGACGACTACGCCGGCAAGGTGGTCCGGTCGCGGCGCCGCGGCATGGTCTACCCCTACGAGCTCGCCGACATCCTCGCCGGGCCCGGCGGATCGATGGTGGAGCACGACCTCGACGACGGGCGGCTGGTGCCGGTCTCGCGCCGCTACGGGCTCAACACCGCCGGCGTGATCTGCGCGGTGGTCACCACGAAGACCGCGCTGCACCCCGACGGCGTCACGAGGGTGCTGCTCTGCGGTGACCCGACCAAGGCGCTCGGAGCGGTCTCGGAGCAGGAGTGCCGCCGGATCATCGCGGCGATCGACCTGGCCCAGGAGATGCAGGTCCCGGTCGAGTGGTTCGCGATCTCGGCGGGCGCCCGGATCTCGATGGACTCCGGCACCGAGAACATGGACTGGGTGGCGGCCGCGCTGAAGCGGATCGTGGAGTTCACCCAGGACGGCGGCGAGATCAACGTGGTGGTCGCGGGCATCAACGTCGGCGCCCAGCCGTACTGGAACGCCGAGGCGACCATGCTGATGCACACCAAGGGCATCCTGGTGATGACCCCGGACAGCGCGATGGTGCTCACCGGCAAGCAGTCGCTGGACTTCTCCGGCGGCGTCTCCGCCGAGGACAACTACGGCATCGGCGGCTACGACCGGGTGATGGGGCCGAACGGGCAGGCGCAGTACTGGGCGCCCGACCTGGCCGGGGCGTTCGACGTGCTGCTGGCCCACTACGACCACACCTACGTCGTACCGGGTGAGCGGGGGCCGCGGCGTGCGCCGACCCAGGACCCGACGGAGCGGGACGTCTCCACGTTCCCGCACCACAGCGTGGACAGCGACTTCACCACGGTGGGCCAGATCTTCGACCCGGCGCACAACCGGGACCGCAAGAAGGCCTTCGACATCCGCACCGTGATGCGCGCGGTGGCCGACCAGGACCACGCGACGCTGGAGCGGTGGGCCGGGATGGCCGACGCCGACACCGCGGTCGTCTTCGACGCTCACGTCGGTGGCTACCCGGTCTGCCTGCTGGGCATCGAGTCCCGTCCCGTACGACGCCGCGGCTTCCCGCCCACCGACGGCCCGGACACCTACACCGCCGGCACCCTGTTCCCGCGGTCGTCGAAGAAGGCGGCGCGGGCGATCAACGCGGCCTCGGGCAACCGACCGCTGGTGGTGCTGGCCAACCTGTCCGGCTTCGACGGCTCCCCGGACTCGATGCGGAACCTGCAGCTGGAGTACGGCGCCGAGATCGGCCGCGCGATCGTGAACTTCGACGGCCCGATCGTGTTCTGCGTGATCTCCCGCTACCACGGCGGCGCGTTCGTGGTGTTCTCCAAGCAGCTCAACCCGTCGATGACGGTGCTGGCGGTCGACGGATCGTTCGCCTCCGTGCTCGGCGGCGCCCCGGCGGCGGCCGTGGTCTTCGCCGGCGAGGTGGACAAGCGCACCGCCGGTGACCCCCGGGTCCGGGCGGTCGAGGAGCGGCTCGCCGAGGCGGCCGGCGCCGACCGCGGAGCACTCGCCGCGGAGCTCGCGGACCTGCGGGCCGCCGTACGGGCCGAGAAGATCACCGAGGTGGCCGGGGAGTTCGACGGCGTGCACAACATCCACCGCGCCGTCGAGGTCGGTTCCGTCGATGCGGTGATCAGCGCCGCGGAGCTGCGGCCGCGGATCGTGGCGACGATCGAGCAGCACCTGGGGTGAGCCGGACCGGGCTCGCTTGACAGAACCCCTACCGAGGCGGACTCTGTGATCTACGTCACACTGGTCTCAGGGAGCTGTTCATGCCGCGACGTCTCGGAACCGCCATCGCCTTGTCCGTCGTCGGTGTGCTCACCGGCAGCATGCTGGCCGGTACGCCGGCCGGCGCGGCGCCACCGGGCAACGGCTCCGGCGATCGGATGGAGGTCTACACCGGCCTCGTCGCCGCCGATCAGCTCGAGGAGATCCTCGACCTCGGCGTCGACCGGCACGACGTGGAGGTCACCCGATCCCCCGCCGGGCAGGCCGAGGACGCCGAGAAGTCGCAGGTCCGGGTGGAGGCGATCCTCAGCGGGAGCCAGGTGCGCCGGCTCGAGGCGCGCGGCATCGAGCTCGCGCCGAAGCGCGTCGGCGGGCTGACCACGACCCAGCGAGCGACCCGCGCCGAGGCGAACGGCTACGAGGTGTGGCGTCCGTACTCGGGGCGCGGCGGCCTCGAGCGGGAGTTCCGGACCCTGGCGCAGCGCAACCGGCAGATCACCAAGCTGGTCAGCATCGGCCGCACCGTGCAGGGGCAGGACATCGTGGCCCTCAAGGTCACCAAGAACGCGCGCCGGACCAAGGACGGGCGGCGGCCGACGGTCGTCTACCTCTCCGCGCAGCACGCGCGGGAGTGGATCACCCCGGAGATGACCCGACGGCTGGCCAACTACGTGATCGACGGCTACTACGAGGACCGCTCGATCCGGGCGCTGCTGAAGTCGACCGAGCTCTGGTTCGTGCCGGTGGCCAACCCCGACGGCTACGACTTCACCTTCGAGCCCGGCCAGCGGCTGTGGCGCAAGAACCTGCGCGACAACAACGGCGACGGCCAGATCGCCCCCGGCGACGGCGTCGACCTCAACCGCAACTGGCCGACCAAGTGGGGCTACGACAACGAGGGCTCCTCCCCCAACCCGGGCAGTGAGACCTACCGGGGCCCCGGGCCGGCCTCGGAGCCGGAGACCAAGGCGCTCGACCGGTTCATGCGCCGGATCAGCCCGGAGTTCTTCGTCAACTACCACTCCGCCGCCGAGCTGCTGCTCTACGGCACCGGCTGGCAGGTGGCCACCCCGACACCGGACGACGTGATCTACGAGGCGATGGCCGGGGACGACGAGGAGCCGGCGATCCCCGGCTACGACCCGGACATCTCCGCCGAGCTTTACACCACCAACGGCGACACCGACACCGACCTCACCGAGCGCTACGGCGTGCTCGGCTTCACCCCGAGATGTCGACCTGCGAGTCGGCGTCCCAGGCCGTCCCGGACGACGAGTGGGTGGACACCGACTGCGGCAGCGGTTTCGAGTTCCCCGACGACGAGGAGCTGGTCCAGGCCGAGTTCGAGGCGAACATCCCGTTCGCCCTGGCGGTGGCCGAGTCGGCGGCCGACCCGGACGACCCGAGCTCGGTGGTCGGACTGGACACCCCGACCTTCCAGGTGGACACCTTCGACGTCTCCTACGGCGACCCGCAGTCCGTGGCGGTGGTCGCCAAGCGCGCGCTGCGCCGGCTGGAGATGAACTACCGGATCGACGGCGGGCGCGTGCGCACCGTCGCCGCCCCGGAGTGGGCCGGCGGTGAGCGCTACGGCGACGAGAACGACGACTACTACGCCGAGTACCGCGGCGAGGTCCGCTTCGCCGACCCCGGCGACCGGGTGCAGGTCTGGTTCTCCGGCCGGCTGCCCGGCCGCGGCTACATCTCCTCGAGCCGGTTCACCTACCGGGTCGCCTCCGACACCGGGAGCGACGTGCTGGTGATCGCCAACGAGGACTACACCGGCGTCAACCCGACCTACCCGGACGACGTCACCGGGCCCAAGTACGCCGACGCCCACGTCGCCGCGATCGAGGACGCCGGCTACTCCGCCGACGTGTGGGACGTCGACGCCCAGGGCGTGCCGCACGACCTCGGGGTGCTCTCGCACTACGACGCGGTGCTCTGGTACCTCGGCGACAACCGGATCACCCAGGACCCGGAGGACGAGCTGACCACGACCCCGTTCGGGGAGCTCGCCGACGTCTCCGTGGCCGAGCGGCAGCAGTACCTGACCATCGCGGTGCGCGACTACCTCAACGACGGCGGCAAGCTGGTCCACGCCGGCGAGACCGCCCAGTATCAGGGGCTCGCCGGGATCAGCACGTCGGTGGGCGGGCTCTACTACGGGCTCAACGGCGCTCCGGAGGAGGAGTGCGTGGTCTCGCCCCGCCCGGGTGGCGCCACGGACGGGTTCTTCGAGGACTGCCTGATCCTGGCCGACGACTTCCGCCAGTACTACCTCGGCGCCTACAACCGGATCGACCTGACCGGCCCGGAGTCGATCGCCGGCACCGCCGCCCCGCTGAACGGCTTCACCGCTGCGCTCGGTGGCCCGGTCGTCGAGGGCGACAACCCGCTCGACGAGGCGGGAGCGTGGACGCCGACCAGCGACGTGCTGCCGGTCGACCAGTTCCCGCAGTTCGCCAGCGCCGGGGCCGCCGAGTACGCAGCCACGCCGGGGAGTCCGTATGCCCCGATCGAAGGTGAGCGGTTCGCTCGGGTGCTGCACGAGGATTCGTCGTACGCGCGGCTGAGCCGGACGGTGACGGTGCCGGACGGGGCGAGCGCGGAGCTCTCCTTCCAGCTCTCGTACGTGGTGGAGCCCGGTTATGACCAGGTGATCGTCGAGGCACGCACGGCGGGCAGCGACGACTGGACCACGCTCCCCGAGGCGGGAGGTGCGACGTCGTCGGAGCCGCCGGCCGAGTGCACGGACAACCCGTTCCTGCTGGCGCTGCACCCGTTCCTGGAGCACTACCTAGGCGCCGACTGCACGCCGCCGGGCACCACCGGCGACTGGAACGCGCTGAGCGGCGACGGTGGCGGGTGGAGCGAGGTCTCCTACGACCTGAGCGGCTACGCCGGCAGCGACGTCGAGGTGTCGATCAGCTATGTGACCGACCCCGGCTCGGGTGAGATCGGCGTCTTCGTCGACGACACCCACGTGGTGATCGACGGCGTCGACGACGCCGACGGGTTCGAGGGTCCGACCAGCAAGTGGTCGGTCGGCAGCTCGCCCGCCGGCAGCCCCGCCCCGGCGACGGAGTGGGAGATCGGGGCGGAGCCGGCCGTGAACTACGCCGCGACCGCCACCGAGGACACGCTGCTGCTGGGCTTCGGGCTCGAGCAGATGGCCTCGGAGGAGGAGCGCGCCGACCTGGTCGGGAGGGCCCTGGACGAGCTGCTGGAGTGACGGCCCCGGCGCGCGGGTCCACCCTGTCCGCATCTCGCGGTGTGATGGCCGGAACCCGCGTGCCGCGTGTCGGCGCGACCGCCTAGCGTTGCCTCGTGAACAGTGTGGAGAGCGGGCCTGGGGAGCACCGGAGCGTCCTGCCGTTGCTGGCCGTGGGGACCACGTTGCTGCTGTGGTCCTCGGCGTTCGTCGGGATCCGGCACCTGGCCGACGACTTCTCCCCCGGTGCGCTCTCGCTGGGACGGCTGCTGGTCGGGTCGGTCGCGCTCGGGGTGGTGGCGCTGCCGCGTGGGCTGCCCCGCCCCTCGCGGCGGCAGTGGGTCTCGATCGTCGCGATCGGCGTGCTCTGGTTCGGGATCTACAACCTCGCCCTCAACGCGGGTGAGCAGCGGGTGGACGCGGGGACGGCCGCGATGCTGATCCAGGTCTCCCCGGTGCTGATCGCGGTGCTGGCCGCGACGTTCCTCTCCGAGCGGTTCACCCCGACCCTGCTGGCGGGCCTGGCGCTCGCGTTCGCCGGCGTCGCGGTGATCGGCATGTCCACCTCCGGCGACGGGTCCCGCGACCTGCTCGGGGTGGGCCTGTGCCTGCTGGCGGCGCTGGTCTACTCGATCAGCCTGGTGGTGCAGAAGCCGCTGGTCGCCTCGCTGTCGGCGATCCACGTGACCTGGCTGGCGTGCAGCGTCGGCGCCGTGGTCTGCCTGCCGTGGCTGGGTGAGCTGGTCGGGCAGGTGCGTGAGGCGCCGGCGTCGTCGACCTGGTGGCTGGTCTATCTCGGGATCTTCCCGACCGCAGTCGCGTTCACCACCTACGCCTACGCGCTGCGCCACATGGACGCCTCGTCGCTGGGCGTGACGACCTACCTGGTGCCGCCGCTGACCATCGTGATGGGCCTGGTCCTCCTCGACGAGGTGCCGCCGACCATCGCGTACGTCGGTGGGACGCTCGCCCTGGTCGGCGTCGCAGTGGCCCGGCGGCGGCCGTCCTCGCGGCGGCCCGGCCAGGGCGCCAGCCCGGATGTCGAGGAGCCTGCGCCGGCGCCGTCCTAGGGTGCGGGTTGCGGCGCGCCCCATTCGGGTTTCGGCGCGCCCCATTCGGATTGGTCGTGTTTTCGGGGAATTCCCGACCATTCGGAATGGGGCGCGGGAGACCTCGCGTCAGTCGTCGAGGAAGCGGAGTTCGTCGAGGACCGCGGCCGCGCTGCGTACGTCGAGCTGCGGCGGCTCCGGCTCGGCGACCATCGGCTCCGGCTCGGGGATGAGCGGCGCCACCTCGACCAGCGGCGCCACCTCCACCAGCGGGGCCACCTCGACCAGCGGCGGCACCTCGGCGAGCGGGGCCACCTCGGTCGGCGGCTGCCAGGTGGACCACGAGGTCGCCGCGGTCGCCGTCGGCTCGGACTCCTCCGGTACGTCGTCCGCGCGGGCGGCGCCGACAGCGCGGCCCAGTCCTCGGCGGTCACCGGCAGCGGCGGCAGGTCGTCCTCATCGGCACCACTGATCTGGCCCCACGACTGGGGCTCGGTCGCGACGGGCCGGATCGTCGGGATCGGCGCCAGGTCGCTCGCCAGGTCGATGGTCAGGTCGGTCGTCGGGTCGACGGTCGAGTCCGCCGGCAGATCGAACCCGAGCTCGGCCGTGACGGCGAACGGGTCGGCGTCCGGGACCAGGCCCAGCGTCACCGGCTCGGCATCCAGGTGGACGGCCGGCAGCGGGTCGAGCTCGTCGAAGGAGTACGCCGCGGGACGGACGGGCGTCGGCTCCTCGACCACGCGGGCGCGGGTGCCCTTGGCGGTCGGCAGGCCCAGCAGGACGCGGGTCACCGCGGCGAGGTTCTCGACCAGCTCGGCCTGGCCGCCGGTGAGGGGGTCGCGGAGGCCGTCGACGTACTCCCGCTGCTCCCAGATCACATCGGTCATGACTTGCCAGCTCCTCGGGACGTGCTCGTTGGTGGACCTGTCGTTGCTCTCATCGGCAGGGGTTGAGCGGTTCGTGAGCGGTTCGGGTGAAGAATCTTGAAACGCGCAGTGGCGCGCCGCCCGAGGGCGACGCGCCACTGGTGATCACCTCACGGTCATCCGCCGTCAGCTGAAGGCCGCGGGAGTCAGCGAACCGCATGCGCCCCCGGTCGGCTTCGTGGCGCCGGACGACAGACCGCCGCCTTCCGAGTCGTACCAGAACGCGCTGGCGGTTCCGTCCTTGCTGCCGTTCGGGTTCGAACCCTTGATGCAGAAACCGGTGCTGCTGGTGGCGATCAGGATCACGTTGCCGTCGGATGCCTCGAAGCCCTCGGCCTCGATGTCGGCGGTCGCGGTGCTGTACGCCTGCTTGTCCGTGTAGATGGTCTCCTCGATGGTGGCCAACTGCTTGACGTCGGACTCGACGCCGGCGTCGACCGCCTTCTCCCGCTGGTTCAGGAAGACCGGGATCGCGATCGCGGCCAGGATGCCGACGATGACGATCACGACGAGAAGCTCGATCAGGGTGAAGCCCTGATCCTTCTCGGCGGTGGTGCTCTCAGTCTGGTGGCTCATGTCGTTCCCCTTCAGATCTGTAGCGAGCGAGCTCAACTGGCCGAGCAGCCAGCGGTGTTCAACGTCGACTGGAGACCGCCGTTGGCCGAGTCGTAGTACATGTTCTTGTTCGCATCGGCGGCGGTGGCTTCGGATGCCTTCGGGTTGAAGGCGCAGATCGTGTATCCGCCGCCGGTCGCGGGCTTGAGGATCACCGTGTTGCCGCTGGTCGGCTTGAAGTCGTCCAGGATTCCAGTGCCCGTCGCTCCCGCCGTGTCGGCGGTGATGGTTGTCGACGGGTTGTCCACGATCCACGTCTCCACCGTCGTCGCTGCGGCCTTCAGGTCCGACTTGAGGCCGGAGTCGACGGCCTTCTGCCGCTGGTTCAGGAAGACCGGGATCGCGATCGCGGCGAGGATGCCGACGATGACGATCACGACGAGAAGCTCGATCAGGGTGAAGCCCTGGTCCTTGTCGGTGCCGTCCTCACGACGGGCGGTGATGCGCTTGAGCGTTGCCAACACGTGTGTCTCCTAGGTGAATGTGTCCAGTGCTGTCGGACACCGTGTCGCTCAGACGAGGTGGTCCGACGCTGTGCCCGGTTGATGCATCGGCGCAGGTCGGCGCGGACTTGAGGGCAAAGCTCAGAGTTTTTCGACCGCTGCCCAACTCGGTGCGAACGCCGGGAACATCAGTGCCGAAGGCCCGGGACGACCTGGGCCAATGTCCCGCCCACCGGGGCCTCGAATGCCGCTGAGCGAGGGCAGGACCGACCGACGCAGGACCGGCCTCGGGCCGATCCTGCGTCCACTGCAGATGACTCAGTCGCGGTAGCGCGGCGTCAGTTCCCCGTAGGTCTTCACGCCCCACGCACTCCGCACCGGATCGAGGAAGTACGGCGGCGGCGCGTACCGCATCCGCGTGTCATAGACGTACTGCTTCAGATAGCCGGAGCTGCCGGTGGTGCCGACCGGTCCGCGGAACTTCTGCGCGATGGTGCCGAACAGGTTGAGGTCGCCCAAGCGACTGCCGAACTGATACTGCTGCACGGTGAAACTGTGCTGCAACGTCAGGATCGCGGCATTGACCACGGGATCCTCGAACACGCCGGCGCTGTTGGGCCGGGAGAGGTTGCTACCGCCGTTGCACTCGCGCTGGTAGCTCGAATAGTTGGTGCAGCGGACGGGGTGGTAGATCTTCACCGACTCGTTGGCGATCAGCCCGAGCGCGTCGGTGCCGGTGCGGCCACCGCTGTAGGTGAGGTCATCGGTGATCACGATGTTGTTCTCCGCGGCGACGGTGAGCCGGCCGCGGAGCTTCCCCTCGAGATAGACCGTCCCGTAGGTGCACTTGGCCTCGTCCAACGTCTGGTTGTAGTCGCCGGACGTAGTCGTGCCTGCGAGCGGATAGTTGTTGCCGATCCACTTCTCGGGGCAGGCCCCGGTCCCCGGGTTCTTGGACGCTCCCGCATAGGGGTTCCCGTAGCCCGAGGGGACGTCGCGGACGTAGACCAGGTTGTTGTTCGGGATCGTGATGTCCTTGGTGCCGTCCAGCGGCACCGTCCCGCACCCGGTCTTGCTGGTCTTCGTCCACGGGCTCCAGACCTTCATCGTGGACGGGTTGGAGCCCGAGCCCTCCTTGATCACGATCCGGGTCGGTCCGGTGTAGAGGCACCCGGTGCCGGGCTGCGTGGGATCTGCATAGGGCTTCAGGTCGCCGATGCTCTCGGGCAGCTGGATCTCGTCGCGGTAGGCGATGCCGCGGACGAAGTTCGGACTCGGGCTGCCGTTCCTCCGGTAGCAGGTGGTGGGCCGCAGCTTGTCGCAGTCCGGCTTCGACGTGGTGGTCGTGCCGTTGAACCGGGGGGATCCGTACATCAGCATCGAGTCGTTGGTGTGCAGCGGACCGTCGATCACGTCGCCACTCACGAAGTTGATGTCACTGCAGTAGTTGGTGTCTCGTCCGTCGTACGCGTACTTCGTGCAGCGGTTGATGGCGGTCTGGTTCTGGTACCCGTAGACCGCCTCGTTCTCCGGATCGACGGTCTCGTAGACGGTGTAGTAGAGGAACTCGCCGAAGCCACCACGACGCATCCGGACCTCGATGGTGCGGGTCTCCTCCCGCATCTTCCCGGTCGAGGTGAGGACGACGGTGCCCGTCGACGGCGTGGAGGTGGTGTTGACCTCGTAGTGGAACTGAGCGCCGCCGCCTCCGGGCACGTTCGCCCAGCCGGGCTTGGTCGTCGCCCCCCAGCCGCAGGTGCCGATCGGTCCCTTGAGCGCGGTGTTCGTGCAGTCGATCGCGCGCCAGTAGCTCTCGTCGGCGTTGAGCCGGGCGAGGTAGTCGGCGACGCCGGCGTCGGCGGCGAGCAGTGCCTGGTTCCAGTCGGAGGCGTCGCGCACCGTCTTGATCGTGCGCGTCGAGTAGGTGAGCACGACGGTGAGCAGTCCGATCAGGATCGTCACGGTCGCGAGCACGACCAGCAACGCATACCCCTCGTCCTTCGCCGTGCGCGTGCGTTCAGGGCTCATCCCTAGTCCTCCTGCTCGTTCAGGACGCTGGCATCGGCGTTGGGCAGGGAGACTCGCTGGACCAGCGTCTGGGCTGGCGTCCGCGTCTGACCCGGGCGGAGCTGGACGGTCAACGTGACGTCGATGCTGGCGACCTTGATCAGGTCGTCGGCCGGCAACGTCCCGGTTCTCAGCGCGACGCCGTCGAAGCCGTAGTAGCCGAAGATCGTCGGATTGGTGGTCAGCCGCGGAAGCCCACGAGCGACGATCCGTCGGACGTAGCTGCACCCGTTCGCCCCGACGGAGCAGAAGCTGTACGAGCCGTTGGAGGCGATGGTCGGCGGGACGATCGTCTGCCGCAGCAGGCTGGTGCCGGCGTGGTTCGGGTCCGCGATCGTCTCCAGGCTCACCAGGCTCGGCCCGCCGCCGGTGTTGTTCATGTTCGCGTAGAACCGGACCTGGGTGCCGCTCGCGGTGACGATCGCGGTGTCCTCGCACGCGGTGCAGCCGTTGTCGTTGAGCTGGTCGGGTCGCACCGCCGTACGGAGCACCTTGGTCACCGCGGCCATCCCGGTCTGCCCGGTGTTGATGTTGTCCATCCGCGCTTCGGCGGAGTCCATCGTCCGAAGCGTGACCACGGCGAAGGACCCGAGCGCGATGACCAGGAGCGTGCTGAGCGATATGGCGACGAGCACCTCGACGAGCGTCATCCCGGCATCGACCGGCCCGCGTCCGGCCGCTCGCCGGGTCGGCGCGCTCACGGGCTGACCACCTGGGGCGATGCTGCCTGGGTGAGCGTGACGTCTGCCGAACGGCTACCGATCTTGATGGTCCATCGCCCGTACGGGAGGCTCGTCTTGAGCTCACCCTTGTTGAGCGTGCCCAGGGTCACCGACGTCGCGGCGCAGGGGCTCTGCGGGTTGTCGATGCTCGGTCTGGAGGTCGCCGTCACTGTCGACGTCGACCCGCTCCGGACCACCGTCAACGGCGCCAGGGGCACGTCGATCTGGCTCAAGGAGCCGGGGGTGCTGGCGACGACGGGCTGCCGCGCCTCCCCCAGGTTCGCGGGATCGTTGTCCAGGCAGCGCCCGGCCCACACCTCGTATCCCGAGGCGTAGGGCCACAGGTCCGTGATGGTGCGGGTGTTGCCACTACCCGTGCGCTCCAGCTTTCCGGCGCTGGAGCTGAACATCAGCGGCAGGGTGTTGGACGTCGGGAGTGCGTAGCCGTCGGCAGTGACGAACCTGACCGCGACGCTCGCCGCACTGTCGTAGCTCACGCTGCCGCGCCACAGCTGTCCGGCGGTGACCGTGACGGTCCGCGTGGAGCGCTTCGCGCCGGCGAGATCGACGTACCCCTCGGTGTCGAGGGTCACCGTGTAGCTCCCGGGGGCGACGAAGGCGAAGAGGACGCATCCGTCCTCAGCCGTCTTCGCGGTCCGTGTGCCGGACGGCCCGGCGATCGTGACCGACTGCCCCTCCCGGGCAGGCCGTCCCGATCGATCACCTTCACACCGATGTGCCCGTCGTTCACCGAGTAGGTGCCCTTCAACGGCGTCAGCACGGTGTCCATCTCGGCCGGCCTGTCCTCGGCACCGGGCCAGCTCACCTCGACGTGCACCCGGAGGTAGGCCAGCTCCTGCGCCGTCCCGTCGTCGCAGGTCGATGCCGCCGACGAACCGACCGCCGCCCACTGCGCGACCCGCTTGACCGTGTAGGACACGTTGTTGACCTTGAGGGGCTGGCCGACGGTGCCGCCGCTGAGCGGGTTCGCGTTGACCACCTGGTTGATCTCGATCGACTCCGGTCCACGCAGCAGCGAGTTGAACGAGTCCGAGGTGATCGCGAGCTCTCGCGCAGCGAGGTTCAACGCCGTCGTGCGGTAGGTGTTGTCCCGGGCGGTCCGCTGGGTGGTCGAGAGCAGCACCATGCTCGCCGACACCAGCGCCACGAAGAGGCCGAAGGCGACGATCACCTCGATCAGCGTGAATCCCTCGTCACGTGCGCCACCTGCCGACCAGTTCCGGTCGGCGTCCCGTCCAGCGTTCACCGACGTACCACTCACTCGATCAGGTCGAAGATCGAGAACATCGGCATGTAGAGGCAGATGATCATGCCGCCGACGATCACGCCGAGGAAGGCGATCATCAACGGCTCGATCAGCGCGGTCAGCGCCTCGGTGGTCGCCTCGACCTCCTCCTCGTACCACTGCGCGATCCGCTTGAGCATCTGGTCCACCGCACCGGACTCCTCACCGGAGGCGATCATCTGGACCACCATCGGTGGGAAGACCTCGTGCTGCGCGAGCGGCGCCGAGATCGAGTCACCGGTCGCCACCGACTGCCGTACGTCGTGCACGGCGTGCTCGATCACCTTCGACCCGGTCGTGGACGAGACGATGTCGAGCGCTCCGAGGATCGGGACGCCCGAGGAAAGCAGGGTGCCGAGGTTCCGGGAGAACCGGGTCAGCGCGATCTTGGTGAAGAGCGGGCCGAAGACCGGCATCTTCAGCTTCAGCGGGTCCACGAACTCCCGGACCCGGTCGTCCTGGCCGTGCCGTCGCCACCAGATGAAGAACGCGATCAGCGCTACGACGAAGATCGGCCCCGCGAACCGGACGAAGCCCGACAGCGCGACCAGGATCCGGGTCGGCAGCGGCAGCTCGCCACCGAGGTCGGCGAACATGTTCTCGAAGACCGGGACGATGAAGAGCAGCATGCCGATGCACATCACGATCGCCATGCAGAAGACGACGACCGGGTAGGTCATCGCCGCCTTGATCTTGGCGCGGAGCTTGACCTCGGCCTCGAAGGTCTCCGCGACCTGCTTGAGCGCGACGTCGAGGAAGCCACCGACCTCGCCGGCCTTGGTCATGCTGACCAGGAACGGCGGGAAGCTCCGCTTGTCCTCGGCGAAGGCCGAGGAGAGGCTCTGACCACCCTCCACCGACTTCTTCACCTCGGTCAGTGCCCGGCGCAGCTCGGGGTTCTCCACCTGCTCGGACAGGATGGTCAGACCGCGCATCAGGGTGAGGCCGGCGTCCACCATCGTCGCCAGCTGGCGGGAGAAGACCGCGAGGTCCTTCATGGTGACCCGCTTGCGGCCGAAGGTGATGTCGCGGTTCAGGCCGACACCTGCCGGCTTCACCTCGAGCGGGACATAGCCCATCGCCAGCAACTGCTCGGCGACGGCGGTCTCCGACTCGGCCTTGACCTTGCCCTCGCGGAAGCGGCCGGCGGTGTCGCGGACCTTGTAGGCGTACTGGATGCTCATCAGATCAGGACCAGCCCTGGGTGTGGGTGGAGGTGGCGCGGGCCGCGCTGCCGGCGTACTGGGTGCCGGCCGGGAGGCTGCCGCCGGCGCCGACGAGGGAGAGGAAGTCGTCGCGGTGCTCGCAGTGCTCGAGGCCGACCTCCCGGGTGATCACACCGGCCCGCACGTGCGCGGCCAGGTGGGCGTCGAGGGTCTGCATCCCCTCGCGGGCGCCCGACTGCAGGGCGCCGGGGATCTGCGGGAGCTTGTCGTCGCGGATCATCGCCCGGATGCCGGGGTTGCAGACCATGATCTCGGCGGCGGGCACCCGGCCCTTGCCGTCGACGGTGGGCACCAGGGTCTGGCAGACCACGCCCTGCAGCGTCGCGGCCAGCTGGGTGCGGATCTGCTGCTGCTGGTCGGCGGGGAACACGTCGACCACCCGGCTGATCGTGTCCTGCGCGGACTGGGTGTGCAGCGTGGCCAGCACCAGGTGGCCGGTCTCCGCCGCGGTCAGCGCCACCGAGATGGTCTCCAGGTCGCGGAGCTCGCCGACCAGGATCACGTCCGGGTCCTGGCGCAGCACGTGCTTGAGCGCGTTGCGGAAGTCGTGGGTGTCCGCGCCGACCTCGCGCTGGTTGACCAGGCAGCCGCGGTGCGAGTGCAGGAACTCGATCGGGTCCTCGATGGTCATGATGTGGCCGCGACGGGTGCGGTTGACCAGGTCGACGACGGCGGCCAGCGTGGTCGACTTGCCGGAGCCGGTCGGGCCGGTGACCAGCACCAGACCCCGCTTGAGCCGGGCGAAGGACTCGACCACCGGCGGCATGCCGAGCTCGGCGAGCGGCTGGATCTCCCACGGGATCAGCCGCATCACCGCGCCGACGCTCTCCCGCTGCCAGAAGACGTTGACCCGGAACCGGGCGTGACCGGGGATCGCGTAGGCCAGATCCAGCTCGCGGCTCTCCTCGAAGCGTTGCCGCTGCCGCTCGGTCATGATCGCGTAGAGGCCGGTGCGCAGCATCTCCGGTGTGAGGATCGGGCTGTTCGGCACCGGCGTCATCGCGCCCCGGATCCGGATCGTCGCCGGCGCCCCGGCGGTCAGGTGCAGGTCCGAGCCTCCGATCTCGGTGACCATCAGCAACAGCTCGTCCAGCTCCAGGGTGGGGGTCGGTACGGCGACCGCCGCCCCCTGCGGGTCAGCCCACGACACGGAGTACCTCCTCGATCGATGTCTTGCCTTGCTGGACCTTGAGCCAGCCGTCCTCGCGCAGCGTCGCCATGCCCTGGGCACGGGCGACCTTGCCGATCTCGTCGGTGGACGCGCGGGCCACCGTGAGCCGTTCGATGTCCTCGCTCACCGACATCACCTCGTGCAACGCCATCCGTCCGCGGTAGCCGGTGCCCGCGCACGACGTACAGCCGCGGGGGCGGTAGAGCTGGTCGACGCCGGGAGCGAGCACCAGGCCCAGGGCCTCGAGCTCCTCGGCCGGCGGCAGGTAGGGCTCGCGGCACCGCTCGCAGAGCTGGCGGCACAGCCGCTGACCGACCACCGCGTCCAGCGCCGATCCGACCAGGAACGGCTCGATGCCCATCTCGACCAGCCGGGTGACCGCCGACGGCGCGTCGTTGGTGTGCAGCGTGGAGAGCACCAGGTGACCGGTGAGCGAGGCCTCGACCGCGATCGTGGCGGTCTCCATGTCCCGGATCTCACCGATCAGCACGATGTCGGGGTCCGAGCGCAGGATCGACCGCAGCGCCGAGGCGAAGGTCAGCCCGGCCTTGTTGTTGGTCTGCACCTGGTTGATGCCGGCGAGGCGGTATTCCACCGGGTCCTCGACGGTGATCACGTTGACGTGCGGCTGGTTCAGCACGTTCAGCGTCGCGTAGAGGGTGGTCGACTTGCCCGAGCCGGTCGGGCCGGTCACCAGGATCATCCCGTAGGGCTTGGTGTAGGACTGCGCGAACCGGTCGAAGTTGGGGCGGCTGAAGCCGAGGTCCGAGAGGCCCAGCCGGGTGTTGCTGTTGTCCAGGACGCGGGCCACGATCTTCTCGCCCCACACCGTCGGCAGGGTCGCGATCCGCAGGTCGATCACCTTGCCCTGGTGGTTCACCGAGAGCCGGCCGTCCTGCGGGACCCGCCGCTCGGCGATGTCCATCTCCGCCATGATCTTCAGCCGGGACACCACCCCGGCGTGGATGCCGCGCGGGGCGCGGTGGGCGTCCTGCAGCACGCCGTCGATGCGGTAGCGCACCCGCACCTCGTGCTCGGTCGGCTCGATGTGGATGTCGGAGGCCCGGTCGGAGATGGCCTGCGAGATCAACAGGCTGACGAACCGGACGACCGGGGCGTCCCCGGCCACCTCGGTGAACGAGTCGAGGTCGGGCTGCTCCTCCTCGACCACCAGGTTGGCGGTGAGGTCGGCCAGCTCCCCCTCGGCCCGGTAGATCTGGTTGATCCGGTTCTCGATCTCCGCGCGGTTGCCCAGCACCAGCCGGATCCGGCGGCCCGAGAGCCGGGCCAGGTCGTCCTTGAGGTCGAGGTCCGCGATCCCCCGCAGCGGTACGGCGACCAGCAGCTCGGTGCCGGACCAGCCGAAGGCCAGCGCGGTGGACCGCCGGGCGAAGTCGCCCGGCACCAGTGCCGCCGCGCTCGCGTCGACCGGGTGGTCGGAGAGGTCGATGTGGTCGACCCCGGCGGCGACGGCCGCCATCCGCAACAGCGCCCGGCGGTCGATCACGCCGTCGGCCAGCAGCACCTCGAGCACGGGCTTGCCCTGCACGGTGGCGCGCTCGCGGGCGCGCTCGACGTCCGCGGCGCTCACCTCACCGTGCGCGAGCAACGCTTCGACGGTCGCTCCCTGATCCGTCTGGGTCATGGTCCCCACCTCCCCCGAGACGCCGACGTTTCTCCGACACCGGATCTGTCGGCATCCCGGGGCCGGAGTTGAGGGCTCCGAGGCATCGGGATCGAAAACCCGCGGCGCCCCATTCGGATCGGCTCAGAATTCGGCGAGAACCGAGCCCATCCGAATGGGGCGCGGTCCACACCGCGACCACCGCGCTCAGCGAGCAGCCACCGGCCAGCCCTTCTCCGCCGGCTGCCAGCCCGCCCGCCGCAGCATCACCGTGAAGTCGTGCGGGTTGCTGGCCGCGGCCAGCGCCTCGGCCATCTCCACCGCACCGGACATCACCAGCTGGTGCAGGTGCTGGTCGAAGGTGTGCATCCCGGAGTACTCACCGTCGGCGACGATGTCGGGGATGGTCGAGGTCTTGTCCGGGTCCGCGATGGCGTCCGCCAGCCGGGCGTCGCGGACCGCGACCTCGGTGACGCAGATGCGGCCGCGACCGTCGGCGCGGCGTACCAGACGCTGGCAGACGACGCCCTCCAGCGTGGTGGACAGAGCCGCGCGGACGCGGGCCTGCTCGTGCGGCGGGAAGAAGTCGATCAGCCGCAGCACCGTCTCCCGGGTGTCGGTGGTGTGCATCGAGGCGAAGACCGCGTGGCCGGTCTCGGCCGCCGACAGCGCCGAGCGGACCGTGTCGGCGTCGCGCAGCTCGCCGATCAGGATCACGTCGGGGTCCTGACGCATCGCCGCACGCAGCGCCGAGTCCCAGGTGCGGGTGTCGCTGCCGAGCTCGCGCTGGGTGACGGTGGCCCGCTTGCTGCGGTGCATGATCTCGATCGGGTCCTCCAGCGTCAGCACGTGCACCGGCAGGCTCTCGTTGACCAGGTCGATCATCCCGGCCAGCGTGGTGGTCTTGCCGGAGCCGGTCGGCCCGGTGACCAGCACCAGCCCGCGCGGACGCAGTGCCAGCGTGCCGAAGACCTCGGGGAAGCCGAGCTGTTCCAGGGTGGCCGGCTCGTCGCTGACCTTGCGCATCACGCAGCCGGCGTCGCCCACCGTGCGGAACGCGTTGACCCGGAACCGGCCCAGGCCGGGGACGGAGATGGCGTAGTCCGCCTCGAACCGCTCCTCGAAGGTGGCCAGGGTCTCCGCGTTCATCGTGGCGCGGATCAGCTCCTCCACCTCCTGCGCGCTGTAGGCCCGCTCCCCGACCGGGCGCAGGGTCCCGGAGAGGCGGACCTTGGGGGTCACGTCGGGACGCAGGTGGAGGTCGGACGCGCCGTGCCGGACGACCGCGTCGAGCAGGGTCAGCAACGGACCCGGGACTGAACTCATCGTGCTGCATTTCCCTTCGATGGACCCGTGCCGGACCGCGACCGAAGGGTGGCCGGGAGCACGGGGGTTCTCGCTCGGGCCATCGGCAGAGCACGGAGGGACCTGAGCGGAACCGCGAATCCACACTTCCGTTCAACCCGTCGCCGACCCTGCCGATAGGCCTGACGGATTCACGGTGAGACCGGGCCGTCACGGCCGGCCCGGCAGCGCACGCGGAAGGACGAGAATGGCGAAGACGCTGGTGGGACTGGACATAGGCAGCTCGGCGGTCCGGGCGGTCACGCTGTCCGGCGGACGTACGCCGAAGCTGGTCAGGGCCGGCGCGGTCGCGCTGCCGCGGGGCGCGGTCGAGGCCGGCACCGTGCGCAACCCGCGCGTGGTGACCGAGGCGATCCGGACGCTGTGGCAGGAGCAGCGGATGCGGGACAAGGACGTGTGTCTCGGTGTCGGCAGCGGCTCGGTCCTGGTCCGCCAGCTCGAGCTCGACTGGATGCCGCCCGCCGACCTGAAGAAGGCGCTGCGCTACCAGGTCGCCGACCTGCTGCCGGTCTCCGTGGACGACGCGAACATCGATCACGTCGCGCTCGAGGACTTCGAGCGGGCCGACCCCGACACCGGCGCGCCGCGCCGCTACGTCCGGATCCTGCTGGTGGCCACCGCCCGCGGCGCCGTCGACGAGATGGTCCGCTGCGTGCAGGCCGCCGGGCTGCGCCCGCAGGTGGCCGACCTGTCCGCCTTCGGGCTGGTCCGCGCGGCGGCCCGCGCCGTCTCCGCGACCGCCGGCACCGAGGCGATCGTCGACGTGGGGGCCGACAAGATCGCGGTCGCCGTGCACACCGCCGGACGTCCCCACTTCGTGCGGGTGGTCGCCGGGGTCGGCGGATCGCTGCTGACCCAGTCGCTGGTCGAGCGGCTCAGCATCGGCTGGCCGGAGGCCGAGGCGCTCAAGCACACCGCCGCGCTGCCGAGCGTGGTGCTCGCGCCCGCGGCGACCGCGCCCGGCACCACGCTGATCGACCCGACCGCCCCGGGCCAGCGGCTCTCCCCGGCCGAGGAGACCGGGCAGCTGGTGCTCGAGGGCGCCCGGCAGCTGGTCGCCGAGATCAAGGCGACGCTGGACTTCCACAGCAGCTCGGACCACGAGCATCTCCCCGAACGGCTGCTGGTCACCGGTGGCGGCGCGCGGCTGACCGGCTTCCCGGAGCTGGTCCAGCGCACCCTGGGCCTGCCCACCCGACGCTTCGACCCCCACGACGTGCTCCCCGGGCTGGTGCCCCGGCGCAAGGAGGCTGACCCGATGGCGGAGGACCCGACCATGATGGTGCCGATCGGCCTGGCCCTGGCGGGACCGGCATGAGCACCACGACCCCACCCCGGACCGGCGACGGTCAGCGGCCGCACGAGGGCCACAAGCAGCGCAAGGCCGGCAAGCCGGGCAAGGCACCCAAGCCGCCGAAGGCCCCGAGGTCCGCGAAGGGCAAGCGCGGCAAGGCGGACAAGGACGCGGCCGCGGCGACCGACGGACGGCACTCCCAGCGCGGGGCGACCAACGAGGTCCAGCCCGGCACCGCCGGGGTCAACCTGCTCTCCCCGTGGGTCTTCGACCTGACTTGCACAGGTCGGGCGTGATTCTGGGCCGGCTCAGCGTTTGCGCTGGTCAGGGCCGGTGCGGGTGTCGGTGGTGACACACTAAGCGGCTACGTTTCCGGGGTGGTGTTCCTGCGGAAGGTGAAGACGGCCTCGGGCGCGACGGCCGTGCAGATCGCCCGCCGGGAACATCGACGCGACGTCGTCATCGAGCATTTGGGTTCCGCGCACACCGAAGCCGAGCTCGCGGCGTTGATGCAGGTCGGGCGCCGCAAGATCGAGGAAGGCCAAGGCGTTCTCGACCTCGGACTGGAGCCCGAGCAGGATCCGCGCGCCACGATCGTGCAGGCCAAGGCCTCGCGGCTGCTGGTCGCGGTCATCGAGTCGGCGTGGCAGACATTGGGGTTCGGTGTGATCAACGACGAGGCGTTCTTCCAGCTCGTGCTGGCCCGGATCGTCGAGCCGACGTCGATGCTGGATGCCGGGCGGGTGCTGAGCGAGCTCGGCCTCACGCCTGCGCACCGCAACACCTTCAGCGCCACCCTGCGCCGTGCCGGACAGCGCGGCTACCGCGACCAGATCGCGGCCGCCTGCTTCCGCGATGCCACCGCGTGGGGTGACGTGTCGCTGTGTCTCTATGACGTGACGACGCTGTACTTCGAGGCCGAGAAGGAAGACGACCTCAGGAAGGTCGGCTACTCCAAAGAACGCCGTGTCGATCCCCAGGTCGTCGTCGGGCTCCTGGTCGACCGGCGCGGTTTCCCGCTCGAGATCGGCTGTTTCGAGGGCAACAAGGCCGAGACGCTCACGATGATCCCGATCATCAAGGCCTTCCAGAAGCGCCACGGCGTGAGCGACATGGCTGTCGTCGCTGATGCCGGGATGCTGTCCGCGACCAACCTGCGCGAACTCGACCAAGCCGGTCTGCGGTTCATCGTCGGCTCCCGGGTGACCAAGGCGCCGGTCGATCTGGAGTCCCACTTCCGCTGGCACGGCGACGCCCTCAGCGACGGGCAACTCATCGACACGATCACCCCGAAGAACCGACGCAGCATCGAGAACGACACGAAGAAGAAGCGCGAGCCGGTCTGGGACCCGGAACAGCACCCGGGATCCTGGCGGGCGGTGTGGGCCTACTCGGCCAAACGCGCCGCCCGTGACGGCAAGACGCTGACCCTGCAGGAGAACCGCGCCAAGGAAGTCATCGCGGGCGAGAAGACCGCCCGGACACCGCGGTTCGTCAAGACCACCAACGGCACCAAGACACTCGATGAGGCGTCCTTGACGCGGGCACGTCGGCTGGTCGGGCTGAAGGGCTACGTCACCAACATCCCCGCAGGCGTGATGGACCCCGACGAGGTCATCGGCAGCTACCACGACCTGTGGCGCGTTGAGCAGTCGTTCCGGATGTCCAAGACCGACCTACGCGCCCGGCCGATGTTCCACCACAAGCGCGAATCGATCGAAGCCCACCTCACCATCGTGTTCGCCGCGCTCGCCGTCGCGCGCTACCTCCAGCAACGCAGCGGCGTCAGCATCAAGAAGCTCGTCCAGACCCTGCGCCCGCTGCAGGAGATCACAGTCAGCGTCGCCGGCCAGTCGATCGCCGCCCAACCACAGATCCCGCCCGAGGCCCAAGAACTCATCGACCGCGTGACCCACTAAGTCTGTGCAACTCAGGAGGTCCGCGAAGGGCAAGCGCGGCAAGGCGGACAAGGACGCGGCCGCGGCGACCGACGGACGGCACTCCCAGCGCGGGGCGACCAACGAGGTCCAGCCCGGCACCGCCGGGGTCAACCTGCTCTCCCCGTGGGTCTTCGAGGAGCTGCGGGTCCACCAGCTGCGCGGCCGGTTCGTGATCGCCTTCATCGTCACCGCGGTGGTGGTCGGCCTGCTGTGGACCGGGCTGCGGTTCAACCTGCACCAGGCGCAGGAGGAGGTGCGCGGCGAGGAGGCCGTCGCCGCCGGACTCTCCGACCAGCTCGAGCGGCTGGCCCCGATCAACACCTACGTCCAGGGCGTCACCCGCCGTGTCGGCAGCGTCCAGGAGGCCGCCTACGACGACGTCGCCTTCTCCGAGGTGCTGGCGGCGCTCGAGGCCGCCACGCCGTACGGCGCCACCGTCACCTCGCTCTCGGTGGACCTGGTGAGCACCACCGGCGGTGAGACGGACCCCGCCGCCGGCGCGGCACCGGCGGGCGAGGGCGCCGACACCGACGCCACCCGCGGCCTGGTCGGCAGCACCTGCCCCGGGCCCGACCCGTTCGGCACCCAGACCGTCGTCGGCTGCCTCACCCTGGAGGGCACGGCGACCTCCCGCGACGTGGTCGGCGACCTGGTGATCGCGCTCGGCCAGGACACCCGCTTCGTGGAGCCGTTCGTGGACACCACCACCGTCGGCGAGGCCGACGACGTCTCCTTCTCCGGCTCGGTGGGGCTGTCCCCCGAGGTGTTCAGCCAGCGCTACGACAGGCTGGGCGGCAAGCTGATCGAGGGGACCCGACAGTGAACCTCCGCTCCATCAACGGCACCCTCGTCCTCGGCTTCGGGGCGCTGATCGTGCTGCTCCTTGCGGGGTGGCTGCTGCTGATCAGTCCCGTCCTCGGCGACACCTCCGAGGCGCACGACGAGGTCTCCGCCGCCCAGGACCGCAACCGGCTGATGACCAGCCAGGTCAACGGCCTCAAGCAGCAGCAGGACCAGCTGCCGCGCTACCAGGCGATCGCCGACGAGATGGCCGCCCTGTTCCCGCCGACCGCCGACCAGCCCGGCTTCTTCGCCGCGGTCAACGCCGCCGCCCAGGACGCCGGTATCGGCAGCGACCAGCTGACCGTGCTGAGCCCGTCGGCGCCGGTGCTGCTCGGCCCGGACGGCCAGCCGCTCGCCGCCGACGCCGTGACCGCCGAGGGCGAGACCGGCGAGACCGGCGAGACCGCCGCCGGGGAGATCGCCGAGCAGACCGTGTCGGTCACCGCCGAGGGCACGTTCGATCAGATCCAGAGCCTGCTGGCCAACCTGGAGCAGCTCGACCGCTCCTTCGTGGTGAGCACCCTCGGCGTCGACGACGGCGCCACCGGCGGGCAGACGGTCACCCTGACCGGGCGCACCTTCGTCGCCGCGCCGCTGGCCTACGAGCCGGAGGGCGAAGGATGACCGGCCTGCCGGTCTCCCCGACGGTCGCCGGCGGCATCGCCGCAGCCGTGCTGCTGCTGGTGCTGGTCGGCCTGCTGCGGGTGCGCTCGCGCCGGCGCGACCTGGACTTGAGCGATCTGGGCGACCTCGACCACGAGGTCGACGTACCGCTCGAACCGCGCCGCTTCCCCACTCCGGCGCCCGTCCCGGCCGGCGGTCTCCCCCCGTCGACCGCCACCCCTCACGAGAAGCAGGAACCGATGAGTCACGACCTCCCCCCGCTGCCGGCCACGGACACCGCCGAGGCGCACACCGGCTACGCCGAGCTCTCGCGGCACTATGCCGAGCAGGGCCGGGCCGGCGACGCCGCGCTGGCCCAGTGGGCCGCGGACCTGGTCGCGGCGGCGCCGCTGCTGGACGCGGTGGCCGAGCAGCTGCCCGACGCGCAGACGTCGGTCGAGGCCGCGAGCCACCGGGCCACGGTGACCGCGGTGCGCGACGTCGCCGTCGCGATGGTGCCCGAGCAGGAGACGACCGCGGTCTTCTCCTCCGTGGAGCACCTGGCCGACCGGCCGGTGGCCGAGCCGGCGCAGCCCACGCGGGAGCAGGTCGGGGTCAACGAGCTGCTGGACCGGGCCGCCGAACGGATGGCCAGCGCCTTGGACCTGGCCGACACGGACCCGGCCACGGCCCGCCGCCACGCGCGGGAGGCCGACCTCGCCTCCTTCGAGGCGCTGCTGCTGGAGTCCGCACTGATGTACGGCGACACCGGGCTGGTCACCGTCGACCTCCGTCTCGACCTGGCCACCGCCGTGCTCGCCGACGATGACCCGACCGCCCCCGCCGACGAGCCGCTGGCCGACGCCGTGGCCCGGACCCGTCGCCGGCTGCGCGGGCTGGCGGCACCGCACGAGCGGGAGACCCTCGACTTCGCGTTCGTCCCGGCCGCCCCGGTGGGGCCGTGACCGCCGTACCGGTGATCGCGCCGATGGTGTGGATCGGGCTGGTGGGGGTGCTCGGCACCCTGATCGGCTCGTTCCTCAACGTGGTGGTGGCGCGGGTGCCCGACGGCCGCTCCGTGGTCCGGCCGGGGTCGTCGTGCCCGCAGTGCGCGCACGCGGTGCGCGGCCGCGACAACGTCCCGGTCCTCTCCTGGCTGCTGCTGCGCGGCCGGTGCCGCGACTGCGCCGCGCCGATCTCGGTGCGCTACCCGCTGGTCGAGGCCGGCACCGGCCTGGTCTTCGTGCTGGTCGCGGTGCGCCTGGCCGCCACCGACGAGCTCGACGTGCTGGCGGCGTGCCTGGTCGTCGCCGCCGCGGGCGTCGCGCTCGCGCTGATCGACCTCGAGCACGGCCGGCTGCCGTTCTCGATCACCGGCGTGGCCGCCGTACTTTCCCTGCTGGCGCTGGCCCTGGGGTGGTGGGGCGGCGACGTCGCCCTCCTCCCGGTGCTGGCCTCGGCCGGCATCTGGCTGGCCGTCTACGGCGGCATCTGGCTGGCCACCGGCGGCCGCGGGATGGGCCTGGGCGACGTCGCCCTGGCGCCGCTGCTCGGCGGGGTGCTCGGCGCTCTCGGCGTGGGCAGCGCCCTGGTCGGCCTCGCCGCGGGCTTCCTGATCGGTGCCGTGGTCGGGATCGGCCTGATGGCTGCCGGGCGGGCCGGGCGGGGCGCCAAGGTGCCGCACGGGCCGTTCATGCTGGCCGGGGCGGCCGTCGGCATGTTCGCCGGGACCGCGATCGCGGACGGCTACCTGGGGCTGGTCGGGCTGGGGTAGCCGGGGTGCTGCGGGTGCGGCGCCTTCGCGCGCCCCATTCGGATTGGTCGGGTTTCGGGCGAATTCACGACCAATCCGAATGGGGCGCGCAAAAGCCTCAGCCCGCCGGCGGCTCGTCCCGCTCCAGCCAGCCCCGGAACGCCTCCAGGTTCTTGGTCGACTCGCCCCGCTCGATCCGCCACTCCCACTCCTTGCGGATCGAGGAGGCGAAACCGAGCTCGAGGATCGCGTTGAACGACTCGTCGGCGTAGGTGAGCACCGACCCGAGCAGCCGGTCGAGGTCCTCGGCGTTCACCGAGGAGAGCGGCATCCGGGCATCGAGATAGATGTCGCCGTGGTGATCCAGGGCGAACGCGACGCCGTACATCTTCAGGTTCCGCTCGAGCAGCCAGCGGTAGACCCGCTCATGCTCCTCGTCGGGGCGGCGGCAGACGAAGGCGTGCACCCCGAGGGCGTGTGGCCCGAGGTCGAGCCGGACCGGGGTCTGCAGCTTCCGCTCGCCCGGGAGGGAGAAGGTGAACAGGCCGGGACCGGGCTCGTCGTACTCGATGCCGGCGTCGGTCAGGTGGTCCCGGATCACCTGGGCGGGGCCCTCGGGGACGGTGCGCTCGGGGGTGCCGGTGCTGGAGCTCATGGGACGAGCCTGCCACCCGATCGGTGATCCGCGGACCCGCCGCGCGTCACGCCGCGTTCAGCCCACGAGCTCGCGCATCAGCGCGCCGGCCCTGCTGTAGACCTCGAGGGTGCGGGCGGCGGTCGCCTCCCAGGTGAACTCCTCGGCCTGCCGCACGGCTCCGTCGGCCAGCGTCGCGGCCAGCGCGGGATCGGCCAGCACCCGCTCCAGCGCGTGCGCCCACTCGCGCGGCTCGTGGCCGTCGACCAGCAGCCCGCTGCGACCGTCCGCGACGACCGTGGTCAACCCACCGACCGCGGCGGCCACGACGGGGGTCCCGCACGCCTGCGCCTCCGCGGCGACCAGGCCGAACGACTCGTTGTAGGACGGTACGGCGACCAGCGTTGCCGCCGCGTACCAGCCGGCCAGGTCGCTCTGCTTGACCGGCGGCACGAACCGCACCAGGTCGGCGACGCCGAGCTCGTCGGCCAGCGCGGCCAGCGCGGTCGGCCGCTCCAGGCCGCTGCCCGAGGGCCCACCCACGATCGGCACCACCAGCCGCGAACGCAGGTCGGGCCGTCGCCCGACCAGCTCGGCGATCGCCTTCAGCAGCACGTCGGGGGCCTTCAACGGCTGGATCCGGCCCGCGAAGAGCACCACCAGGGCGTCGTCGGACAGGTCGCGCTCGGCGCGCGCCGCCGCCCGGTCCTGCGGCCGGAAGACCGTGGTGTCGACGCCCGGCAGCACGACCTCCACGCGGCCGGCCTCGGCGTCGTACAGGTTGATCAGCTGCTTGGCCTCGAGGTCGGTGTTGGCGATCAGCAGGTCCGCCGCCTCGACCACCTGCTGCTCCCCGATCTCCCGGGCGGCCGGCTCCGGGCTGTCGCCCTCGGCCAGCGCCAGGTTCTTCACCTTGGCCATCGTGTGCATCGAGTGCACCAGCGGGACGCCCCAGCGGTCGCGGGCGAGTGCGCCGACCTGGCCGGACAGCCAGTAGTGCGAGTGCACCAGGTCGTAGTAGCCGGCCGGGTGGGCGGCCTCGGTGCGCAACACCTCGCGTGCGAAGGCGCACAGCTGCCCGGGCAGCTCGTTCTTGGTGAGTCCCTCGAACGGGCCGGCGTGCACGTGGTGCACCCGCACCCCGTCCTCGCACGCGCCGGTGACCGGGTCGAGCAGCGGCACCACCGGCTCGAGCGCGGAGCCGGTGGCGCGGGTGAAGATGTCGACCTCGACGCCGCGGCGGGCCAGCCGGCGCGCGACCTCGACGACGTAGACGTTCATGCCGCCGGCGTCCCCGGTGCCCGGCTGGTCCAGCGGCGAGGTGTGCAGACAGATCATGGCGAGCCGACGGACCGGCGTCGACAGCGTCATCCGCGTTCCTCACTTCCTGCACGGGGCCGGGCACCACGTGTCCGCCATCGTCAACGACCTGCCGACGGCCGGCATTCCCCGACCGGTGAGAATGGTGGCATGACCTCACGCACCGCCGTCGTGACCGGAGCCTCCAGCGGGATCGGCGAGGCGACCGCCCGCCAGCTCGCCGACCAGGGTTTCAAGGTGTTCTGCGCAGCTCGTCGCGTCGACCGGATCGAGGCGCTCGCCGCCGAGATCGGCGGCGTCGCGGTGGCCTGCGACGTGACCTCCGCCGAGGACGTGGACCGCCTTGCCGAGGTGGTCGGCGAGCGCCTCGACGTGCTGGTCAACAACGCCGGCGGCGCGTTCGGAATGTCCCCGGTCGCCGAGTCCGACAGCGACCAGTGGCGTCGGATGTACGACGTCAACGTGATCGGCCTGATGCAGGTCACCCGTGCCCTGCTGCCGGCCCTCGTCGCCTCCGGCGCCGGGGTGATCGTGAACGTCGGCTCCACCGCCGGCCGGATCGCCTACGAGGGCGGTGCGGGCTACACGGCCGCCAAGCACGGCACCAAGGTGGTCACCGAGACGCTGCGGCTGGAGCTCTTCGACCAGCCGGTCCGGGTCTGCGAGGTGGCGCCCGGGATGGTGGCGACCGAGGAGTTCTCCGTGGTTCGGTTCGGCGGGGACCGGAGCAAGGCCGATGCGGTCTACGCCGGGGTGGAGAACCCGCTGGTCGCCGACGACGTCGCCGATGCGATCACCTGGGTGGCCACCCGACCCGCGCACGTGAACATCGACTCGCTGGTGATCAAGCCGCGGGCGCAGGCGGCGCAGCACAAGGTGCACCGGGTGTGACGACGTACCTGCGCTGATGCGCGGGGGTGCGTCCGGGTGCTCGGGGTGCTCGGGGTGCTCGGGGTGGGAGCGGGCTCGGGCGAGGTCGGGCGGCGGAACCTGTCGGCGTAAACCCGCACGACACGCCGAGGCCCACCGGCGTGTCGTGCGGGTTTCCCCGGCTGACCGGTGAAACCCGCACCCCCTCACACGTGGTGACAGGCCACGAACCGCCCCTCACCCACCTCCCGCAGCACGGGCTCCTCACCCGCACAGCGGTCCGTGGCGAGGGGGCAGCGGGTGCGGAAACGACATCCCGACGGCGGGTCCAGGGGCGACGGGAGCTCCCCGGGGGCACCGGCCCCCGGCACCTCGGCGACGCCGGCCCCGCCGACGCCGGCCCCGCCCACCTGCTCCCCCGCCGCCGGCACCTCGGGCACCGAGGCCAGCAACAGCCGGGTGTAGGGATGCCGGGCACCGTCGGCGAGGTCGTCGGCGCCGATCACCTCGCACACCTTGCCGAGGTACATCACCATCACCCGGTCGCTGACGTTCTTCACCACCACGACGTCGTGAGCGATGAACACCATCGACAGCGCGTGGCTCTCCTTGGTGTCGGCCAGCAGGTTGAGGATCTGGGCCTGCACGGAGACGTCCAGGCTGGAGACCGGCTCGTCGCAGATCAGCACCTTCGGCTCCAGCATCAGGGCGCGGGCGATGCAGAGCCGTTGGCACTGGCCGCCGGAGAGCTCGTGGGGTCTCCGGTCGCCGACCACCTCCAGGTCGAGCCCGACGGCGGCGAGCGCCTCGCGGATCTGCTGCTCGCTCACCTTCTGCCCCCGCATCCTCGGTCCCTCGGCGACCAGGTCGCGCACCCTGCGCCGCGGGTTCAGCGAGGAGATCGGGTCCTCGAAGATCATCTGCATCGCGGCTCGCGCCTCGCGCACCGCGCGCCGCGGCAGCCCGGTCAGCTCGCGTCCCTCCAGCCGGACCCGGCCGGAGGTGGGCGGCGGCAGTTGCATCAGGGCGCGGCCGGCACTCGACTTGCCGCATCCGGACTCGCCGAGGATGCCGAGGGTCTCGCCGGCCAGCAGGTCGAAGCTGATCCCGGAGACGGCGTGCACCCGGGCGCCGCGGGCGGCCGGGAACTCCACCACCAGGTCGTCGACGGTGAGCAGGGCGGAGTCCTCGTCGCGCAGGTGGTCGTTGCCGGTGCCGGCCATCAGTGTTCCTCCCCATGCGGTGCGGCGTCCCCGAGCGGTGCGCTGTTCGGGTGCAGGCAGGCGGCCCGGTGCTGGGCCCCGGGGTTCGCGGGGGCCGGGCGGCCGAGCGGGAGCAGCGCGGGCTGCGTCGTACGGCAGTCGTCCTGTACGGCGGGGCAGCGCGGCGCGAAGCGACAGCCCGCCGACGGGCGCGCCAGGTCCGGAGGTGCGCCGTCGATGGCGCGCAGGCGCCGGTGCGCCGGGTCGTGCAACCGCGGGATCGCGGAGAGCAGCGCACCGGTGTAGGGGTGCGCCGGTGCCGCGAACACCTCACCCGCGGCCGCCGTCTCCACGACCCGCCCGCCGTACATCACCGCCACCCGCTCGGCCCTTCCGGCCACCACCCCGAGGTTGTGGCTGATCAGCAGGATGGCCAGGCCGAGCTCGGCCTGGAGCCGATCGAGCAGGTCGAGGATCTGCGACTGGACGGTCACGTCGAGCGCCGTGGTCGGCTCGTCGGCGATCACCAACGCCGGGTCGTTGGCCAGCGCCATCGCGATCACCACTCGCTGCCGCATGCCTCCGGAGAGCTCGTGCGGATACTGCTCGGCACGACGACGCGGGTCGGGGATCCCGACCAGGCCCAGCAGGTCCACGGCACGGGTCCGCGCCCACCGGGCGGAGACGTCCTGATGCCGCCGCAACGTCTCGGTGAGGTGCCGGCCGATCCGCTTCACCGGGTTCAGCGCGGTCAGTGGGTCCTGGAAGACCATCCCGATCCCGCTGCCCCACAGCGCTCTCAGGTCGTGGGGCGCCATCGCGTGCACGTCGCGGTCCTCGAAGAGCACCTGGCCCGAGACGGTCATCGCCGACCCGCTGCGATACAGCCCCATGATGCTGCGGCCCAGCACGGACTTGCCCGACCCGGACTCACCCACCAGGCCCAGCGTCTCCCCGCGGCGCAGGGTGAGCGAGACGCCGTCGACCGCCCGCACCGGACCACGTGGGGTGTGGATCACGGTGCGCAGGTCGTCCACCCGCAGCACCGTCGGTCGGTCGGCGTCTGTCGCGACGGTCCGGCCGATCGGCAGCGCGCTCATCGGGACTCCCCCAGCTGGGAGCGGCGGGGGTCGAAGTGGCGCCGGGCCCGCTCCCCGAGGCAGTTGAACGAGAAGACGGTCAGGAAGAGGACGGTGCCGGGCACCAGCACGATGTGCGGGTGGTCGCGGAAGACCGTGCCCTCGCCCTCGGCGATCATGTTGCCCCACGACGGGGCGGGTGCCTGGATGCCCAGCCCGAGGAAGCTCAGCGACGCCTCCGCCACGATCAGCACCGACACCATCACCATCCCGTACGACGCCAGCGGCATCACCACGTTCGGCAGCAGCTCGCGCAGCATCACGTGCGGCCCGCTCGCCCCCATCGACCGGGCGGCGGTGACGAACTCGCGCTGGGCGAGCGCGATCGTGGTGGCCCGCGCCATCCGGATCATGCTCGGGGTGGCCAGGGTGGCCAGCCCGAGCGAGATGTTGCGCAGGTTGGGCTCGAGCACCGTGGCCAGCGCGATCAGCAGGATCAGCGGCGGCACCGCGAGCAGCGCGTTGGTGAGGATCCCGATCACCACGTCCACCGCGCCGCGGAAGTAGCCGGCCAGGATGCCGAGGGTGCCGCCGACCGCCATCCCGATCAGCACGGCGCCGAGGGCGGTGACCAGCGACGCCCGGGCACCGTAGAGGACCCGCGCGAGCAGGTCGAGCCCGAAGTTGTTGGTGCCCAGCGGGTGGTTGGTGACCAGGTCGGGGCGGGCCAGGATCGGCTCCCCGAGCGCACCGGTGAGGTCCTCGTGCTCGGGCAGCGCCAGCAGCGGCGCCAGGACGGCCGCCACCACGAGCAGCAGCAGCCACGCGCCGCACAGCCACAGGGTGAGGTCGAAGCCGGGCCCGAACCGGCGGCGGCCCCAGCGGCTGGCTCCGGCATGGGCGAGCACCAGGCCGGCCAGGGCCACCCCCGCCTGCAGCCAGCCGGCGCCGCGCAGGCCGACGACCGCGGCGACGAGGATGCCGAGACCGGCGAGGAGCAGGCCGGGGCCGAGCAGCGCGCCGGCGGGGCGTCGTACCGGGGTGTCGGGGGTGGGGACGAGGTCGTCGGTGCCTGACCGGGTCGGGGTGATCAGATCGGTCATCGGGCCCTCCGGATGCGGGGGTCGAGGTAGCCGTAGGAGACGTCGATGGCGGCGTTGGTCACCACGTAGATCGCTGCGATCACCAGCACCGCCCCCTGCACCATCACGAAGTCACCGGTCTGCGCGGCGGAGACGGTCAGCGAGCCCATCCCGGGCAGGCCGAAGAGGTATTCGACGACGACGGTGGAGCCGATCAGGCGGCCCATCGAGATCCCCATCAGCGTGACCAGGGAGAGCGAGGACGGACGCAGCGCGTCCCCGACCAGCACCTGGGTCGGGGACATCCCCTTCGCCCGCGCGGCCAGGATGAAGTCCTCCTGCAGTGTGGTGATCAGGTCGTTGCGGAGCACCCGGGTGAACATCGCCGCCTCCGCGAGCGCGATGGTCAGTGCGGGCAGGAACGCGTGGTAGAGGTTCTGGTGGATCCCCTCGTCGCCGATCCGCGCCCACTGAGCCCGCGGGAACCAGCCGAGCTCGTTGGCGAGCACCATGATCACGATCAGGCCGAGCAGGAAGCTGGGCAGCGACAGCACGCCGACGGTCATCGCGCTGATCGCCCGGTCGACCCGGCCGCCGGGACGGTTGGCCGACCACAGGGCCGCCGGGATCGCGATCAGCAGCGCCATCCCCATGCCGAGCAGCGCCAGCTCCACGCTGACCGGCAGCGCGTCGCCGATGCGGTCGGCCACGTCGCTGTAGGGCGGCACCACCGAGGTGCCCAGATCGCCGGTGACGGCGTGGCCGAGCCACTGCGCATAGCGGGTCAGCAGGGGTTGGTCGAGTCCGAGGTCCTGGCGCACCTCGTCGTACTCGGCTTCGGTGTGGCCCTCACCGAGCACGCTGACCGCCGGGTCGACGTCCATCATCGACACCAGCAGGAAGGTGCCGAAGCTGACCAGGGCGAGTACCGCGACGAGCTCGCCGAGGATGCGCGCACCCCGTCGCCAGGTCATCGTGCTCAGCCCTCCCGGTCGTCCCGGTCGGCCCGGTCGTCCCGGTCGGCCCGGTCGTCCCGGTCGACCCGGTCGTCGCGGAAGCGGGCCGGCCGCCCCTCCTGGCGGGCGCGGGTGGCCTCCTCGAAGTTGTCGGTCAGCATCCGCAGGTAGAGCTGCCCGATCCCCTCGACGGGCATGTAGGACTCCAGCGAGCCCGCCGCGATGCCCGCGTGCAGCGACCGTTTGGTCATCTCGATGCCGGGCTGGGAGAGCTCCGCGATCCGGGTGCCGATCGCCACCGCCTCGGTCAGCACCGGGTCCGCGACCCGGGAGACCAGTCCGATCCTCGCGGCCTCGGCGGCGTCCACGTCCCGGCCGGTGAACATCAGGTCCGCCGCGTGGCTGGACCCGACGGCCCGCGGCAGCAGATAGCTCAGCCCCAGCTCGCTGGCGGTCAGACCGTTGTTGATCCCGGCCGCCCGGAAGTAGGCCTGCGTGGATGCGATCCGGATGTCGCAGGCCAGGGCCAGGCAGAGGCCGCCGCCGATCGCCGCCCCGTTGACCGCCGCGATCACCGGCTGGTGCAGGCGACGCAGTGTGGCCACCACGTCCTCCAGCACCTCCAGCGACCGCAACGCGTACGCCGGACGCGGCAACCCGTCCGCATGCGGTGGCCGGCCGGCCGAGCGTTGGTCCGCACCGGAGCAGAACCCGCGTCCGGCCCCGGTGAGGACGATGGCGCGCACGGTGTTGTCACGGCCCACCTCGGCCAGGGCGTCGCGGACCGGCACCATCACGTCGAACGCCATCGCGTTCATCCGCTCCGGTCGGTTCAGGGTGACGACCGCGACACCCTCGACGGGCCTGTCGACGAGGACGAAGGAGGTCACTGCGTCACCCACGCGTCGCCGTACAACACCATCGAGTCGACGTGCGGCTCGATGCCGCCGACCTGGTCGCCCCAGGCGACGAGCTCGGGCTGGGCGCCGAACACGATGGCCGGGATGGACTCGTTCCATTCGGTCTGGATGTCGGTGAGGATCTCCTGCTGCTCCTCCTCGGAGGTGGCGGCGCCGAGGTCGTCGATCAGACCGTCCATGGTGTCGCTGGCGTAGCCACCGGCGTTGGAGCTCGACTCGGAGTGGAAGCTCTCGAAGAGCTCGGGGTAGACGCCGGCGTCCGGGGTGCCGAAGGACCAACCGGCCAGGTCGAAGTCACGATCCACGAAGACCCGCTCGATCACCTCGGCGGCGCCGGGGACGTACTCCGCCTCGACGTCGATGCCGACCTCGCCGAGCATCGCCTCGATGGCCAAGCCGGTGTTCTGGGAGACCTTCTGGATGCCGAGGTAGCCGATGGTGCCGTCGAACCCCTTGTCCTTGGCCTCCTCGACCAGCTCCCTGGCCTCGTCCAGGTCGATGTCGGGGCCGTCGCCGGCGCCGTGCCAGGTCGACTCCTCGGGGAACATCTCGGTGCCGGGCAGCCCCACGCCGTCATAGCTGCGCTGGATGATGGTGTCCGGGTCCAAGGTGTGCGCGATCGCCTGCCGGACCAACTCGTCGGCGGTGTCGCGGCCCTCGCGACTGTTGACGATCAGGCCGACCCCCATGCTGACCACGTTCATCGAACCGGCCAGGTCGGCGTCGACGGCGTCCTTGATCACGTTGGGCTCACGCAGCACGCCCAGGTCCGCATCGCCGGACTGGACGACCTCCAGGGTGCCCTGCGCGGTCTGCACCGTGCGGAACCGGAGCTCGGCGAGGTGCGGGGCGCCCTCGAAGTAGTCGGGGTTGGCCTTCAGCAGCAGCTCCTCGCCGGGGCGGTAGTGCACGAAGGTGAACGGGCCGGCGCCGATCGGGGTGAACTCGCCGCCCTTGTCCACGCCGGGGGCGACGATCATCCCCGGTGCGGTGGCCAGCATGTAGGGGAAGTCCAGCCACGGCTCGGTGAGGGTGAAGGTGACGGTCCGCTCGTCGGTGGCCGTCGTCGTCCCGACCTTGCGGCTCCACAGCGACGCCTGCCCGCCGCCGTTGTCCAGATAGCGCCCGATGCTGGCGACCACCGCGTCGGCGTCCAGCGGGCTGCCGTCGCTGAACGTGACGCCGTCACGGAGCGTGAGCGTCCACTCGGAGGCGTCCTCGTTGCTCTCGACCCCCTCGGCGAGCTGACCCTCGTACTCGCCGGCCTCGGGGTCGTAGCGCAGCAGCACGTCATAGATCGCGGCCAGCTCCGACCCACCGGAGAGGCCGTTGGCGATCACGTCGACGGGGTCCATGCTGCGGACCTCGGTGTAGGCGGAGACGTCCAGCATCCCGCCGTCGACCGGGTCGCCGCCGGTCTCGTCGCCGACCATGCCGATCTGGAAGACGGCGGGGTCCCGGTCGGCCTCGGTGTCGACCCCCTCGCTCTCCGCGCAGCTGGTCAGCAGACCGGCGGAGAGGGCGAGGACGGCCAGGGTGGAGGTACGGAGCAGGCGTGAGGAGGTGCGGATCACGGTGCGAGCTCGCTTTCTCGGGTGGGGGCGTCGAAGGACTCCGAGATCTCCCGGGCCCTGCGGTAGTCCGCCTTGCCGGTGACATGGCGGGGGATGGTGGGGACGGAGTGCAGGGTGCGCGGCACCTTGTAGCCCGACAGCCGGGTGCGGAGGTGGCGTCGTACGTCGTCGAAGTCGAGGTCGGCGCCGGGGCGGGGCTCCACGAGTGCGGCCACCTGCTGGCCGTAGACCGGGTCGGGCAGGCCCAGCACGAGCGTGTCGAAGACGTCGGGGTGCGACTTGAGGGCGACCTCGACCTCCTCCGGGTAGACCTTCTCCCCACCGGTGTTGATGCAGTTGGAGCCGCGCCCGAGCAGGGTCAGCCGGCGACCGGGCTCGATCTGCACGTAGTCGCCGGGGACGGCGTACCGGGTGCCGTCGATGTGCACGAACGTGCGGGCCGTCTTCTCCGGGTCGCCGAAGTAGCCGATCGGGATGCTGCCGCGGCGGGCCATCCGGCCGATCGCGCCGACGTCGGTGTCCGGGTCGAGGACCCGGTCGTCGTCGGAGAGGACGACGGTCTCGGGCCCGATGCCGACCAGGCTGCCCTTGTCCGCGAGGTTCTCGTGCAGGATCCGCCCGTTGCCGGTGAAGCCCGTCTCCGAGGCACCGATGATGTCCATCACCACCACCTGCGGCAGCAGGTCCAGCCAGCGCTGCTTCACCTCGACGGAGAAGATCGCGGCGGCGCTGGTCAGCGTGGTGAGGCCGGAGCCGTCGTAGTCGCCGCGGGCGTACTCCTCGATCAGCGGGCGGGCCATCGCGTCCCCGATCAGCGAGATCGTGTTGACCCGTTCGGACTCGATGGTGCGCCACACCTGGGCCGGGTCGAACTTCGGCAGCAGCACGTTGGTGTGGCCGGTGAAGAAGCGCAGCAGCATCCCCCACTGCCCGTTGGCGTGCATGATCGGGCCGAACTGGAGGCAGGTGAGCGGCTCGATGGTCGCCGCGGTGCGGGACTGGTCGTACTCGGTGAGGTAGTCGCGGGTGGCGAAGTCGATGCCTCCGCCGAGGGTCCGCCAGACGTCCTCGTGCCGCCACATCACGCCCTTGGGATAGCCGGTGGTGCCGCCGGTGTAGACGATGAAGACGTCGTCGGGGCTGCGCTCGCCGAAGCCTCGGGTGCTGGGCTGGTCGGCCAGGACTGCGGCCCAGTCGACGGCGTCGTACGACGTCGGCCGGGCGTCGCTGCCGTCCTCGATCACCACCACGTGCCGGAGCCGGTGGTGGCCGGGCACCACGTCGTCGAGGACGGCCGCGTAGCGGGCCTCGTGGATCAGGGCGACCATCTCGGAGTTGTCGACCAGGTAGTCGAGCTCGGCCTGCACGTAGCGGTAGTTGATGTTGATCGGCACGGCGCGCACCTTGAAGCAGCCCAGCATCGCGGCGACGTGCTCGACGGTGTTGCGCGCCATCAGGCCGACGTGGTCACCGGGAACGATGCCGGCCGCGACCAGGTGGTGGGCGATCCGGTTGGCCTCCGCGTCGAGCTCGGCGTAGGTCAGCCGACGCTCCCCGATCACCAGGGCGGTGCGGTCCGGGACGACGTCGACGACGTGCTCGAAGAGGTCGGCGATGTGGAGTGCCATGCACTCCAGCGTCTTGACGGCGAGTGGGCTGTGTCACACTCGGTTCCGACCAGCGGAACCTGGAGGGACCCCCATGAACGACCCTTCCTCGGCCGGCCCCGCGGCCCGCGCCCGGCGCCCCGGCGTGGTGGAACGCTTCACGCAGATCCTGGACGTCTTCGTGATCGGACCCGACGTCCTGCACCTCGAGGAGATCGCGGCCCTGGCGGAGCTGCCGAAGACGACCGTCTTCCGTCTGCTCACCCAGCTCGTGGACATGGCGTGGCTGGACCACGACCAGCACGGCTACCGGCTCGGTGCGCGGGCCCAGGGCATCGCCCGCCGGGTGGAGAACCACCTGCCGTTGCGAGCAGCCGCGGCCGAGGCGCTGCACGAGCTGCACGCGGCGACGTCGGCGATCATCCACCTCGCGGTGCTCGACGGCGGCACCGTGGAGATGCTGGACAAGGTGGGCGGGGTCAACGCCCGCGAGATCCCCACCACGGTGGGCATCCGCTATCGCGCCGAGTGCGCGGTCGTCGGACGGGCGATGCTGGCCGGCCTGCCGCCGGAGGCGGTCGACGAGCGCCTGGTCGGCAACCGCGCCACCGGTCAGCTGCACGAACGGCTGCACACCATCCGGGGCCGCAAGGGGCTGGCGATCACCACCGACGACATGCCGTGGGACCTGCGGGGTGTGGGCGCGGCGATCATCGGACCCACCGGTCCGGTGGGGGCGATCTCGGTGGGGTTGCCCGGGAAGTCGTCGAACGTGGAGCAGTTCGTGCCGCACCTGGCCCGGGCGGTGCAGTCCACCTCGCGGCGGCTCTTCTCCGGGACGGCCGAGCTCAACCGGGCGGGCTGAGTCGCACGCGGCCCGCGCGGGCCGCGCGGGCGGGTCTCAGCACAGGGCGCGGGGGTCGGGCGGCGGAACCTGTCGGCGTAAACCCGCACGACACGCCGATGGGCTTCGGCGTGTCGTGCGGGTTTCACCGGCTGACCGGTGAAACCCGCACCCCCTCAGCGCAGCGCGCGGTCGAGCGCCGCCTCGACGTGCAGCGTGGTGCACCCGAAGACGGGGATCTCGGAGTCGGCCTGGTGCACCAACAGCTCCAGCTCGCCGCCGGCGAGCACGACGCCGCCGGCGCCGGCGTCCCAGAGCTCGGAGATCATCGAGACCACCGTGCGGCGTGACTGGTCGAGGACCTTCCCGTGCACCAGCTCCTCGTAGATGATCCGGTTGAGCTCGTCGTGGTGCTTCGCGTCGGGCACCAGCACCTTCAGCCCGTGCGAGGCGATCCGGTCGGTGAAGAACGAGCGCGACATCGCGAACGCGGTCCCGAGCAGCGCGACGCTCTCCACACCGGCCGCGCGCGTGGCCTCGGCGACCACGTCGCCCTGGTGCAGCAGCGGGATGTCGACCGCGTCGGCGACCTGGTCGGCGACCCGGTGGAACGTGGTGGTGCAGAGCATCAGGAAGTCGGCGCCGGCCCGCTCCACCGAGCGGCCCGCCTCGGTCAGCACGGCGGCGACCCCGTCCCAGTCCTCGCGCTCCTGCAGGGCGGTGACGTCGGCGAAGTCCACCGACGCCATCACGGTGCGGGCGGAGTGGAGCCCGCCGAGTCGCTCTTCCGTGCCCCGGTTCAACAGCTCGTAGTACGCCGCGCTGCTCTCCCAGGACATCCCGCCGATGAGGCCGATGGTCTGCATCGGGCCAGTCTCCCCGACCGCGGCTGCGGGGCCAACAGCCGTGCCACCATCCGGGCTCGCCGCCCGCGGTGGCCGCGCCGACGTCACTCCGCGGCGAGCACCCGCTCGCTCGGGTCGAGCGCGCCGGTCTGCACGTCCCACAGTGCGGCGTAGGAGCCGCCCGCGGCGACCAGCTCGTCGTGGCTGCCGGCCTCGAGCACGCGTCCGGCGTCGAGCACCCAGATCCGGTCGGCGTGCCGCACGGTGGAGAGCCGGTGGGCGACCACGATCGTGGTGCACCGCTCGCCGGCCTTGCGCAGCGAGGTCTGGATCGCCGCCTCGGTCTCGTTGTCCACCGCGCTGGTGGCCTCGTCGAGCACCAGGATCGCGGGCTCGCGCAGCAGCGCCCGGGCCAGCGCGATCCGCTGACGCTGGCCGCCGGACAGGGTGACGCCGCGCTCCCCCACCCACGTGTCGTAGCCGTCGGCCAACCCCTCGATGAAGTCGCCGACGGCCGCTGCCTCCGCCGCGGCCCGGATCTCCGCCGCGGAAGCCTCTGGGCGACCGTAGGCGATGTTGTCGGCGATCGAGCCGGCGAAGAGGTAGACGTCCTGGGAGACGTAGCCCATCGAGCCGCGCAGCGAGTCCCAGTCGAGGTCGCGGACGTCGGTGCCGTCGAGCAGCACCTGGCCCGAGCGCGGGTCGGCGAAGCGGAGGATCAGGCGCAGCAGGGAGGACTTGCCGGCGCCGGTGGACCCGACGATGGCGTGGGTCTCGCCGGCCGGCACCACGAGGTCGATCCCGTGCAGCACGTCCGGCCCGTCGGCGTACCCGGCCCGGACGCCGGCGAGCTCGACCCGCCCGGAGACCGGACGCTCCAGCGCGACGCTGCCCGCGGGGGTGGTCACCGGCTCGTCGAGCAGCCGCAGGATCCGCCCGGCCGAGGCGCGTCCGCGCTGGTAGAGGTCCAGCACGGTGGCAACATCGGTCAGCGGCCACAGCAGCCGCTGGGTCATGAAGACCAGCACCGAGTAGAGGCCGACCTCGAGCGTGCCGTCGAGGGTGAGCCAGCCGCCGAGCAGCAGGGTGCAGGTGAAGCCGGCCAGGATGGCCATCCGGACCAGCGGCACGAAGGCGGCCGAGGAGCGGATCGCGCTCAGGTTGGCGTCGCGGTAGGCGGCCGACGCCGCCTCCACCCGGTCACGCTCGCGGTCCTCGGCGGTGAACGCCTTGATCGTGCCGATGCCGCCCAGGTTGGCGGCGAGCATCCCGGAGAGCTCGGCGACCGTCGTACGAACCCGCTCGTAGAGCGGCTCGAGCCGGCGCTGGAAGATCAGGGAGCCGGCGATGATCACCGGGATCGGCAGGAACGCGAAGACCAGCAGCTGCCAGGAGGCGACCGCGAAGACCGCGCCGACCAGCACGATGTTGAGCGCGGTCTGCAGGATCCGGCTGGCGCCGATGTCGAGGAACCGCTCGAGCTGGTTGATGTCGTCGTTGAGCGTCGCCAGCGTCGCACCCTGCGGCCGCGCCTCGTGCCAGCTCAGGTCGAGGTGCTGGACGTGGTCGTAGGCCTCGACCCGCAGCGAGTGCTCGACGCCCTGGGCGAGTCCGCGCCAGAGCACGTCGGCGGCGTACTCGGTGGCCGACTCGACCATCCACACCACCACGTTGATCGCCGCCAGCCAGCCGAGCTGCGCGTAGCGGGACTCCACCCCCAGCAGGTCGCCGACGAAGGAGTCCGAGCCTCGGACCACCACGTCGACGGCCGCACCGATCAGCAGCTCGGGGACGATGTCGGCGACCTTGTTGACGGTGGTCACCGCCACCGCGAGCAGGAACCGGGCGCGGAACGCGCGGTAGCGCTGCCACAGCGCGGTCAACGGACGGTCGGCGGCCGTGGCGGCGCTCATCGGGCACTCCTGGCGGTGGAACGGGGAAAGACTCCGCGACTCTAAGCGAGGGTGCCCTAACTTCTCGCTTTCGCACGGATGCGGGTCCGGGGCGCCTGCGCCGATATCCTGGACGACGGCCCTCTCCGGCCGCACGCCCGGCGCCGAGCCGCGGCAGCGCCGGACCACCCACGCACGAGAGCGGACGCCGTACCTCCCATGTCCCAGACTGCAACCACGCAGACCCGACGCAACGACCTGCGCAACGTGGCCATCGTGGCCCACGTCGACCACGGCAAGACCACCCTGGTCGACGCGATGCTGCACCAGGCCGGGGCGTTCAGCGCGCACCAGGCCGAGGGCGTCGCCGAGCGGGTCATGGACTCCGGTGACCTCGAGCGCGAGAAGGGGATCACGATCCTCGCGAAGAACACCGCGATCCGCTACGTCGGCCAGCACGCCCCCGAGGGCGGGATGACCATCAACATCATCGACACCCCGGGCCACGCCGACTTCGGTGGCGAGGTGGAGCGCGGCCTGTCGATGGTGGACGGCATCGTGCTCCTGGTCGACGCCTCCGAGGGCCCGCTGCCGCAGACCCGCTTCGTGCTGCGCAAGGCGCTCAACGCCGACATGCCGGTGATCCTGGTGGTCAACAAGACCGACCGCTCCGACGCCCGGATCGACGAGGTCGTCGACGAGACCTACGAGCTGTTCATGGACCTGCTCGACGACACCCACAGCCAGGACGCGCTCGACTTCCCGGTCGTCTTCGCCTCCGGCAAGGCCGGCATCGCCTCGCTGGAGAAGCCCGAGAACGGCGGCCTGCCCGAGGGCGACAACCTCGAGCCGCTCTTCGAGACGATCCTCAACACCATCCCCGCGCCCGAGTACGACGAGGGCGCGCCGCTGCAGGCCCACGTCACCAACCTCGACGCGTCCCCCTTCCTCGGCCGCCTCGCCCTGCTGCGGATCAAGCAGGGTGAGATCCGCAAGGGTCAGCAGGTCGCCTGGATGCGCCGTGACGGGTCGGTCAAGAACGTGAAGATCACCGAGCTGCTGATCACCCGCGGCCTGGAGCGCCAGCCCGGTGAGAAGGCGGGCCCCGGTGACATCGTCGCCGTGGCCGGCATCCCCGACATCACCATCGGTGAGACCCTGGCCGACCCGGAGAGCCCGGTCGCGCTGCCGCTGATCCACGTCGACGAGCCGGCCATCTCGATGACCATCGGCACCAACACCTCCCCGCTGGTCGGCAAGGGCGGCAAGGGTCACAAGGTGACCGCCCGCCTGGTCAAGGACCGGCTGGACGCCGAGCTGATCGGCAACGTCTCGCTGCGGGTGCTGCCCACCGAGCGTCCCGACGCCTGGGAGGTGCAGGGCCGCGGCGAGCTGGCGCTGGCGATCCTGGTGGAGCAGATGCGGCGCGAGGGCTACGAGCTGACCGTCGGCAAGCCGCAGGTGGTCACCCGTGAGATCGACGGCAAGGTGCACGAGCCGTTCGAGCGCCTGACCATCGACGCCCCGGAGGAGTTCCTCGGCACCATCACCGAGCTGCTCGCCAACCGCAAGGGCCGGATGGAGGGCATGACCAACCACGGCACCGGCTGGGTGCGGATGGAGTTCGTCGTCCCGGCTCGCGGCCTGATCGGCTTCCGCACCGACTTCCTCACCGAGACCCGAGGCACCGGCATCGCCCACCACATCTCCGAGGGCTACTTCCCGTGGGCCGGCGAGATCCGCTCGCGGGCCTCCGGCTCGCTGGTCGCCGACCGCTCCGGTGCCGCGACCGCCTACGCGATGACCTCGCTGCAGGAGCGCGGCGTGATGTTCGTGGAGCCCTCCACCGAGGTCTACGAGGGCATGATCGTCGGCGAGAACTCCCGCGCCGACGACATGGACGTCAACATCACCAAGGAGAAGCAGCAGACCAACATCCGGTCCGCCACCTCCGACAACTTCGAGAAGCTGATCCCGCCGAAGAAGCTCTCCCTCGAGCAGTGCCTGGAGTTCTGCCGCGAGGACGAGTGCGTGGAGATCACCCCGGAGACGGTGCGGATCCGCAAGGTCGTGCTCGACTCAGGAGAGCGCGGGAAGATGGCGAGCCGAGCGCGTAAGGCGAACAAGTAACCCGCCCCCGCGCACATGATGACCCCGCCCACAACATTTGGGCGGGGTCATTCGTTCGTCTTCTGCGAGGCGAACAAGTAGGCGGCGCGGGACCCTCGGGAGCCAGGCACCCGAGGACGTGACCGTCACGAGGGGGGAACCCATCCCATCCGAGCCGAGATACGGTCCGCTGCCGCCACCAAGGCAGTGCTCAACTCGGCCTCCCGTTCCTCCAGCGTGGACTTCAGCGCGCCGAGGCTGATCGCGCCGATTGCAAACCCCTGGGCATTCCGGATAGCGGCGCCGAACGCCCCCACCCCCTGCGTCACGTCCTCCATGCTCCGCGAGTAACCCAGGCTTCTTGTCTCGTCGATCCGGCGCCGGATTTCGTCGTGGGACACGACATGTCCGTCCGGCGCGACGCACGGGCCGGACGCCAGCAGAGCCGGCAACAGGTCGTTCTCCCTTGCTGTCAGGAGTGCGACCGGCCCGCCGCCAACGAAGAGCGGCAGGGACTTCCCGATATCGAGCACCATGACATGCACGGGGGTACGACCTTCGATGCGCTCCAGACACACCGCCCGTGGGCCGTCAGGCACCACCAGGTAGACGTCCTCGCCGTGTTCGGCCGCCAACTCGGACATCACGTGACTCGCTTCGTGCCGCAACTGAATGCCGCTCACCGCAGTGGAGCCCAACCGGAACACCCGGAGCGCCAATCGGTACCGATCTCCAGAACGGTCGACCCAGCCCACGAGTTCCAACGTGCCCAGCAACCGATGGGTCGTTGTACGGGAGAAACCGCTCAGTTCCACGAGTTGCCCGAAGGACAGTGACGGCTCACCGTCCGTGAACAGCTCCAGGAGGCGAACTGCCTTCACCACCGAGGCGACATGGTTCTTCGGATCCACCTCCACACCGGGTTCGAACATCACGCCGCACGACCTTTCGTCCTTGACAACTGGATGTAACCACGGCCACACTCAACCGCATTCCGGATCTTATATCCGGAATCCGGAATACTCGAGACCGGTGGCACCGCTGCCGCCGGCTCGCATCACCCAGGGAGGCACCATGACGACCCGACGGATCTCTCGAAGCACACACGGACGCGCGGTGGCTGCCCTCGCCACCACCTCGGTTCTCGCACTCTCCGCGTGCGGCGCCGAGGCTGAGACCGGCTCCGCAGACTTCCCCGAGGAGACGATCGAGATCATCATCGGCTTCGACGCGGGCGGGTCCACCGACGTCAACACCCGGGCCCTGGCGGCCGCCGCCGAGGAAACCTGCGACACGAACATCATCATCAGCAACCAGCCCGGAGGGTCGGGAGCCATCGCCCTCGACGCCGTACGGCGCGCCGAGCCGGACGGCTACACCCTGGGCACCACACCGACCGAGATCAGCGCCCTCGAGCACATGGGTCTCTCCGACGTCACCTACGAGGACTTCGCCCCGGTGCTGCGTTTCATCCTCGACCCGCACGGGTTCTTCGTCCGCCCGGACTCTCCGTACCAGTCGATGGCTGATGTCATCGAGGCGGCCGAATCCGGCGAGCGGATCAGAATCGCGACATCGGGTCCCGCCAGCCCCTACGCGATCACCTTCCAGGACGTTGCCCGCACCGCCGGCGTTTCCGGCCAGCTCGTGAACGTCCCGTTCACCGGTGACGCCGAGGCCATTCCCGCCGTGCTCGGCGGCGAGGTGGACGTCCTGGTCTCCAACGCGTCGAACGTCATCGGCCAGGTCGAGTCCGGCGACCTGCTCCCCCTCGCTGTGGCCGGCGAAGAGCGCATCGACGCGCTGCCGGACACCCCGACCCTCCAAGAGGAGGGGATCGACGTCGAGGGCGGCTCCATCTACGGACTGGCTGCGCCGGCCGACACCCCCGACGAGGTCGTCGACATCCTCGACGAGTGCTTCGGCAAAGCATACGCGAGCGAGGAGTTCCAGGAGTTCCTCGAGTCGCAGAATAGCAACGGCTCCTACCTCGATGCCGATGACTTCACCGGCTACCTCAAGAGCGAGTACGAGCGCTACGGCGGCCTGCTCGACGAGCTGGGACTCTCGGAAGACTCGTGAGCACCACGACCGATCCGAGCACGGTCGGCGCCCGGGGCTCCTGGGTGCCGCCGCTGCTCACCCTGCTCCTCGGTGTCGCCGCGCTGATCGTGGCTTCCGACATCCCTGCCGGTCGGCTGGACAACGACCCGGGGCCGGCCTTCTTGCCGCAGTTGGCCGGAATCGTGCTCCTGGTCGCCTCGGCGTGGCTGGTCTGGCGGCGCGAGCCGCATGACTCGATGCCCCGGGGAGCAGGATTGACCAGGGTCGCCGTCACCGCCTTGCTGGCCCTCGCCTACGTGCTTGCCATCGAGCCGATGGGCTTTCCGACGGCGACATTCCTCTTCCTCCTGGTCGAGATGTACCTCGTCGGGCTGCGACGACTCGTTCTTCTGGTGCCCGCGGCCCTCCTGCTTGCCGTGGGCGTCTACGCACTGTTCCGCTACGGGCTCGAGGTTCCCTTGCCCGGAATTCAGATCGGAGGGCGGGTCCTGTGAGCGGATGGACTCAAGGCCTGGAGGGCCTTCTCGACGGCAGCGTGCTGATCATGATCCCGCTGGGGGTGCTGATCGGCATCGCTGTGGGCGCCATCCCTGGCCTGTCCGCCACTGTCGGTATGGCGCTCTTCCTCCCCTTCGCTTTCAGCCTCGACCCGTTGACAGGCCTGGTCCTGCTCCTCGGGATCTACAACGGGGCCTGCTACGCCGGAGCGATCCCAGCCGTACTTATCAGAACACCTGGCACGCCCTCGTCGGCCGCCACGTCGCTCGACGGCTTCCCGATGGCACAGTCCGGGCGTGCGGGGCAGGCACTCACGATCTCCCTATTCGCCAGCGTTGTCGGAGGACTGATCGGAACCGTCCTGCTGTCGCTGTTCTCGCCGGTCCTGGCGGACTACGCGCTGAATTTCGGTTCGCCGGAGTACTTCGCAATCGCTGTTCTCGCCCTCACCATCATCGCCTCCATCGGAGGGGACGCCTCCATGGCGCGGGGTTTCGTGAGTGCTGGAATCGGCCTCCTGGTGGTCTCGATTGGGTTCGACCCGATCGCGGGATTCCCCCGACTCACCTTCGGGAACGGTGACCTCGCCGGCGGCGTGCAGGTGATCCCGCTTCTCGTGGGGATGTTCGGTGTCGCGGAGGCCCTGGTCCAGATCGAGAAGCTGCAGATCGGATCGGAGATCAAGCAACGCATCGGCGCGTTCCGCCTCTCCAGGCGGGAGGTCCGGGCTCTGGGTCCCACCACCGCCGGCTCGACCGCTATCGGATTCGTCACCGGGATGCTGCCCGGGGTGGGCGGCGACATCGGTGGCTACATGGCCTACAACGAGACCAGAAGATTCGCGAAGGACCGCTCGCAGTTCGGCAAGGGCGATCCCCGCGGTGTCGCGGCGGCCGAGGCGGCGAACAACGCATCAAACATGGGTTCGCTGGTCCCGACATTCGCTCTGGGCATTCCTGGGAACACCCAGGCTGCGGTGCTGCTCGGCGCCTTGCTCATCGCAGGCGTTCAGCCCGGTCCTGGACTTTTCGACAGCAATCCAGAGCTCGTCTTCGGATCGTTCCTGGCGATGACGCTCGCATATGTCTGCATGCTCGGCATCGGCTTGGTCGGAATCCGCGCGTGGGTGCGCATCATCCAGGTGCCGGCCGCCTATCTGTGGCCCCTCGTCCTGGTGTTCTCCGTGGTCGGCTCCTACGCCGTCCGCACCAGCACCTTCGACGTCGTCGTCACGATCACGGCCGGTGTGGTGGGCTACCTGCTCACCAAGGGCGGCTTCCCGTTGGCCCCGCTTCTCATCGCGGTCATCGTCGGTCCGCTCGCGGAGGAGAACTTCCGCCGAGCGATGATCAACAACGACGGCAGCGCCAGTTGGCTCTTGCAGCCGCTCACCGCAAGCATCCTCGCCCTCGCCGCACTGTCCGTCGTCGTGGCTGTCGTACGCCAGCGCCGGGAACGCCAACGCGCAAACCTGCAGGAAGAACCCACGACCGAGACCCGCGAGGTGCACGATGCCTGACCGAACCGAACGCCTCCGGACTGCCCTGGTGACCGGAGGCGCCCAGGGCCTGGGCCTCTCCATGGCCGCGGCCCTCTCCGACGTCGGCTACCGCGTCTGTCTGAGTGACCTGACCGACGAAGCGTTGACAGAGTCGGGACGGTCGCTGCGCACCACCCGGCCCCAGGCCGACGTGTTGACGGTGGCCTGTGACGTCACCGACGACGGCGCCGTCGACATGCTGATGGGCAAGGTACGCGACTGGGCCGACGGCTCACTGGACGTGCTGGTCAACAACGCAGGCATTATTGCTCGCAGCCCGACCCAGGACCTCGACACCGAGACCTGGGCTCGGACCCTCGACGTGAACCTGAGCGGCAGTTTCCGGTGCGCGCGAGCGGCCCACCCGCTGCTGCGCGGAGGGATCGCTCCGACGGTCATCAACCTTGGCTCGCTGGGCTCGACCCTCGGCATGCCTCAGCGGGCGGCCTACAACGCCGCGAAGACCGGACTGGTCGGACTCACCCGAACTCTCGCAGCGGAGTGGGGGCCTGACGGAATCCGGGTCAATGCCGTCGCACCGGGGTTCATCGAGACCTCAATGATGCGGTCGGGGTTCCAGAAGGGTCTGCTCGACGAGGAGCAGATGAAGAGACGCATCCCGCTGCGCAGACTCGGTGAGCCCGCGGAGATCTCGGCCGCGGTCCTCTTCCTCGCCTCGCCTGCGGCCTCCTACGTCAACGGCGTGGTTCTGCCCGTGGACGGCGGCACCGTCGTCGACGGCACCTTCTTCTGAACGACCAGCCCTACTCCTTCCCGATCACCCACCCTCTCGAAAGGAACCAGATGACCATCAGTGTCGCGACGCAAGTCGAGGTGCGACACCTCGAACAGCGCGCCCACTCGCTCCGACGCCGGATGCTCCGCATGGCCGCCGACAAGGGCGAGGGCTACATCGCCCAGGGCTTGGGCATCGCCGACCTGCTCGCGGTGGTGTATTTCCGCGAACTCCGGCACGACCCGGCACGGCCTGAGGACCCCGGCCGGGACCGATTCGTGATGTCGACCGGCCACTACTCCATCGCTCTCTACTCCGCGCTCGCGGAGTGCGGGGTGCTCGCGGAAGAGGATCTGGCCACCTATGCATTGAACGGCAGCTCCCTCCCGATGAGCACGTTCGACGAGACCCCTGGCGTCGAGATCACGAGCGGGTCCCTCGGCCACGGTCTCGGGCAAGGCGTGGGGATGGCCCTCGGTCTGCGACTGGACCGGTCGGACGCGAAGGTGGTGGTGGAACTCTCCGACGGCGAGCTCCAAGAGGGGTCCACCTGGGAGTCGGCAATGTCGGCATCGAACTTCCGGCTCGACAACCTGTGGGCGATCGTCGATTGCAACGGGATTCAGGCCGATGGGCCGATGGTCCTCGACATCGAACCGGTTGCCGACAAGTGGCAGGCCTTCGGGTGGCAGGTGCGCGAGGTGGACGGCAACGACATCGCGGCACTTGTCGAGGCCTTCGACGAGCTGCGTCCCCTTCCCGGACCCAAGGTCATCGTGATGCGCACCACCCCCGGCAGCGGCGTGCCGACGATCGTCGCGCGCGAACGAGCGCACTTCGTACGGGTCGCCGACGACGAATGGAACCGACTCATCGACGAACTGGAGGAGAACCGACGTGATTGAGACCGGCAACCGCACCGGCAGCATGGGCGAGGTGGCCGAGGTCGTCGGCCCCTATGAGGTCGCGCCGTTCGGTCACACGCTGCGTGAACTCGCCCGAACCGACGATCGGATCGTCGGCATCACCGCCGACATGGGTCGCTACAGCGACATCCTTCCCTTCCGGGACGCCCACCCCGATCGCTACTTCAACGCAGGTGTCGCCGAACAGAACACCATCATGCTCGCGGCGGGGCTCGCGAAGGTCGGCAAGGTCGCCTTCGCTGCGACGTACGCCGCGTTCCTGACCCGTCGCGCGTTGGACTTCATGGCGGTGGCGTGCGCGCACAGCAAGGCGGACGTGAAGGTGATAGGCGGTGCGCCGGGCCTGGTGAACCCCTACGGCGGAACCCACCAGGCTCTGGAGGACCTCGCCGTGATGCGGTCAATACCCGATGTCACGGTGATCGATCCTTGCGACGCCACCGAACTGCGGCAGGTTGTCACTCTGGCAGCGCGCACGGCCGGCACCTTCTACATCCGAAATCTGCGCGGAAAGGTACCGGTGGTCCTCGACGACTCGACATACGACTTCCGAATTGGAAAGGCGCGAGAGGTGCGCGCCGGTTCGGACGTGGGGATCATTAGCACAGGCTTCATGACTGCCCGCGCGCTGGAGGCCGCGGACCGTGCGGCAGAGCACGGGGTGAGTGTCGGTGTCCTGCACGTGCCGACCATCAAGCCGTTCGATCGCGATGGTGTCCTCGAGTTCGCAGCATCGAAGCAGCGTTTGGTCACCGCGGAGAACCACCTGCGCATCGGTGGTCTCGGCTCGCTGGTGCTCGAGGAGCTGTACGACGCGGGAGAGGCTGGTCGACCGACCATCCGGATCGGCCTCCGAGACCGGTTCCACCCCTGCGGTTCCCAGGACTACCTGGACGCCATGTTCGGGCTCGATGTCCCCTCCCTGACGACAGCGGCGGTCGAGGGACGGTGGGAGCACTGACATCGCCTCCACCGGATCCGGGCAGCATCGTAGGACTGCCCGGCCGGACCTTCGTCTCGCCGGCTCGCTACGTCCAGGGTCCCGGCGTGCTCGGACAGTTGGGCGCACACCTGGCGCCCCGGCACTCCCGGGTGACCGTGCTGGTCGATGCTCCGCTCCTCGACCGGCTCGGACCCGGGATCGAGGTGAGCCTCGAAAAGAGCGGAATCGTCCATCAGTTGCGAGCAGTCCAGGGTGAGGTGACTCCGGGCCACATCGAGCACCTGGCGTCAGATGCTGCCTCCGATCGTCCGTCCGCCGTCGTCGGAGTCGGCGGGGGCAAGGTTCTCGACCTGGCCAAGGGCGTATCCCGGGCGCTGCGAACAGCGATGGTTTCCCTGCCGACCATCGCATCCAACGACGGGCCCACGTCCCGCGTCATCGCGATGTACAACGAGGACCACCTGTTGGTCGACACCCCGCACCTCTCGATGAACCCCGAACTCGTTCTGGTGGACACCCAGATCATCTGCTCGGCTCCGCCCAGGTTCCTCCGTTCAGGCATCGGGGATGCCCTCGCGAAGTACTTCGAGGCCAGGGCATGTCGAGTCGCCCAAGGCAAGGCCACCACCGGTCAGGAGCCGCTGGCGGTCGCAGGCATCGTGGCCGCCGGATGCCGCAGCATCCTGGTCGCGGATGCTGAGAAGGCACTCGCGTCTCTGGGGCGGGACACTCCGTCACCCGAACTGGAACGAACGATCGAGGCCGTCGTACTGCTCTCCGGTCTGGCGTTCGAAAACGGCGGTCTGTCAATGGCGCACGCCCTGACGAGGGGCCTGATGATCACCCCTGGGGCCGACCGCCACCTGCACGGATACCACGTGGCGTACGGGTTGCTCGTCCAGTTAGCACACGAGGGAGATACGGAGTCCCTGGCCGAGGTCGCCGCCCTCCTGGGTGCGGTGGAGTTGCCGCAATCTCTCCACGATCTCGACGTCGACCTCTCCCCTGGCCCGGTCGGAGATGAGGTGTTGCAGCGGCTCGCCATGGCCGTCACCAACTCGCCCCACGTCGCCAACTGCGTTCCCGCGCCGACCACGGACTCCGTTGTCCGCGCGCTGACCGCGGTGGAGGCACTTCCGCGCCAGACCCCGAGGAGGGCATCGTGACCACCACCAGCAGACCGCCGACACCGAATGGCGTCGAGCCGTTCCGCGGCAAGCAACCGGCCGACATAGTCGAGGACCTCGTGATCACCGGCGCCCTCGAACTCGATGAGGGCGACGAGCGGCTCTGGGTTCCGCAGACCGAGGGCGTGTCGTTCCGTCCGCTGTTGCTGTCGGTGACCCAGGGATACTTCGTCAACCTTCTCCGTGTCCGTCGTGCCGGCGTCCTCTCCCGCCACCGACACGCCGGCCCGGTGCACGCCTTCCCGCTCCGCGGCCGTTGGTATTACCTCGAGCACGACTGGGTGGCGACGACCTTCGGCTACGCCTTCGAGCCACCCGGCGAGACCCACACCCTGGTGGTGCCCGACGACGTGGACGAGATGATCACGCTCTTCCATGTCACGGGGACCTACGTCTACGTCGACCCGGACGGGAACGCGGTCGGCTACGAGGACGTCTTCACCAAGCTCGAGGCGGCTCGACGCCACTACCAACAGGTCGGACTCGGTGCCGACTACGTTGAACGCTATGTCCGTTGACCAGCCCTCCCTCGTCGACGCCTGGCGGGCCCGGGTCGACCGCGACCCGACCGAGGTGGCGCTCACCTACTTCGACGGCCGGCTGACGGCCGAGCAGCTCGACAGCCACGCCGACGCCCTCGCCGCGGCCCTCCAGGAGCGAGGGGTCGGCAAGGGCGACCGCGTCGGGCTCTACCTGCAGAACGTGCCCGCCTATCCGCTGGCGCTCCTCGCCCTCTGGCGGATCGGTGCGGCGGCGGTGCTGCTCAACCCGATGTACCGGGGTGAGGAGCTGCGCCGCATCCTCGACGACTCGGGGGCGAGCGGGATCGTCTGCGGCGCCCCGTTGGCGACCGAGGCACGGGCCGTGGCGGACGGGAGATGGCTGATCACCGCGGCCGACACCGACTTCCAGACCCGCAACGACGAGCGGGTGCTCAGCGCCGCGGAGGGTGACCTCCGCGGGCTCCTCGAGGAGCACCAGGGCAGCACACCGACGAGCGTCGAGGTGCGGGCCGACGACCTCGCCCTGCTCACCTACACCTCCGGCACGACCGGCCCGCCCAAGGGTGCGATGAACACCCACGCCAACCTGCTGGCCGTGATCGACAGCTACGGCGAGGCGGTCGAGCTGAGCGAGAGGGACGTCGTCCTCGCCATCGCCCCGCTGTTCCACATCACCGGCGTGGTGATCAACGCGACCATCGCGCTGGTCCACGGCGCCCCTCTCGTGCTCACCCACCGGTTCCATCCCGAGGTGGTGCTCGAGGCGTGCGCGGAGCACGGTGTGACGTTCACGATCGGATCGATCACGGCGTTCAACTCTCTGGCCCAGAGCGCCGGCGACGACGCCTCCGCGTTCGCCAGCTCCCGGGCGCTCTACTCCGGCGGAGCCCCGATCCCGCCATCGACCGTGGAGCGATTCGAGGAGCGCTACGGCCTCTACGTCCACAACGTCTACGGCATGACGGAGACCAGCTCCGCGGTGATCGCCGTACCGCTGGGCGAACGGGCTCCGGTCGACGAGGCCAGCGGCACCCTCTCGGTGGGCAAGCCGCTTTCCGGCCTGACCGTCCGCACACTCGGTGCCGACGGGGAGGAGACCGTTCCGGGCGAGCAGGGCGAGCTGGAGATCTGTGGGCCGCAGGTCGTGCCCGGCTACTGGCGCAACGAGGAGGCGACCCGCCAGACGATGCCCGGTGGTCGGCTGCGCACCGGCGACGTCGCCGTCATCGACGCGGACGGCTGGGTCTATCTCGTCGATCGCCTCAAGGACCAGATCAACGTCTCCGGCTATAAGGTGTGGCCGCGCGAGGTCGAGGACGCCCTGGTCAGCCACGACGCCGTCCTCGAGGCAGCGGTCGTGGGGCGACCCGACGACTACCAAGGCGAGTCGGTCGTCGCCTACGTCGCTCTCCGGGACGGTACGACGGCCGAGCCCGACGAGGTCCGCGCCCACGTCAAGGCCCGCCTCGCGGCGTACAAGGTCCCCCGCGAGGTGCACGTCGTCGAGGAGCTCCCCAAGACGCAGACGGGCAAGATCCGCCGCAACGCGCTCCGGGACGGCGACGACGTCAGGGGCTGAGCCAGTCCTCGACCCGGGGGCGAGGACCCCCGAGCCTGCTTCTTCCTTGATGTCTTCCTCGGCATCAGTCATTCTTTACTCATGGCGCTCAACATCAAGGACGCGGAGACCGACCGCCTGGCACGCGAGCTCGCCGAGCTGACCGGGCAGTCGATCACCGTCGCACTGCGCGAAGCACTGCAGGACAAGCTCGCAGTTGCGCGAGCCCGGCGCGCAGTCGCCGGGACCGACGACTTGCAGGCCATCATCGACCGCGGGCGTGCGCGACGCATCCTCGACGACCGCACGAGCGAGGACATCGTCGGGTACGACGAGCACGGCCTGCCCGCATGATCGTCGCGGACACCTCACCCCTGGTGGCCATCGTCCTCGGCGAGAGCGACGCGGAGCGCCATCTCACCGAGCTGGTCCGGGAACGGTGCCTGATCTCGGCGGCTTCGGTGGTCGAGGCGACGATCGTCGTCGAAGCACGACAGGGACCTGACGCCACGCGGGATCTCGAACATCTCATTGGCTCGGTGGCCGATCGCATCGTGCCGGTCGATGCCGACCACGCAGCGGTCGCGGTCGGCGCATGGCGCCGCTTCGGCAAGGGACGTCACCCCGCAGGGCTGAACTATGGCGATTGCTTCTCCTACGCCACCGCCCGAATCGCCGGGCTCCCGCTGCTGTTCAAGGGAGACGACTTCGGCCAGACCGATATCGCGAGCGCGCTATGACCGGCGCACCGGGCGACGAGGCTCAGCCGCGCAGCACCTTCTCCATCGCCTTGCCCTTGGCCAACTCGTCCACGAGCTTGTCCAGGTAGCGGATCTTCTTCATCAGCGGGTCCTCGATCTCCGCGATCCTCACCCCGCAGATGCTGCCGGTGATGAGCTCGGCGGCCGGGTTGAGCTCGGCCGCGTCGAAGAAGTCCGCGAAGGTCGTCTCCTCGGCCAGGTGACGGTCGAGCTCGGTCTGGTCGAACCCGGTGAGCCAGGTGATCACCTCGTCCACCTCCGCCTTGGTGCGCCCCTTGCGCTCCGCCTTCGCGACGTAGTGGGGATACACGGAGGCGACGCTGGTGGTGAAGATGCGGTGCATGGGGAGAGCCTAGGGGTCTGCGGCAGCACGGTCACCGGGTTGCCCCGGCACGGATGATCCGTCATCCTGATATCTAAACGCTCGTTCGGTTTTCTGGCCGGACCGGCCGCCAACCAGCAGCAGGAGGCACCATGCCCACGGTGGATCAGATCGTCAGCGCGACCGAGGAGCTCATCCGCACCCGGGTGCTCCCCGTCGACGACGAGTACGACGGCGACATCGCCGCCGCCGGAGGGGACGCGGCGCGACTGCAGCTGCAGGAGGCCGCGCGCGAGGCCGGCGTCTTCGCCCCGCACGCGTCCCGCGAGCTGGGCGGGCTCGGCCTCGGGATGGTGGACCGCGCCCCGGTCTTCGAGGCGGCCGGCTACTCGCTGTTCGGCCCCGTCGCACTGAACATCAACGCTCCCGACGAGGGCAACGTGCACCTGCTCGACCACCTCGCCACCGCTCAGCAGCGCGATCGCTACCTGGGCCCGCTGGCGCGCGGCGAGGTGCGCTCCGGCTTCGCGATGACCGAGCCCTCCCCCGGTGCCGGCTCGGACCCGGCGGCCCTGGCCACCACCGCGGAGAAGGCGGACGGCGGCTGGGTGATCAACGGGGAGAAGCACTTCATCACCGGCGCCGACGGCGCCGGGTTCTTCATCATCATGGCGCGCACCGGCGAGCACGCGACGATGTTCCTCGCCCCGTCCGACCGCGAGGGCCTCGAGGTCGGGCGGCACCTGAAGAGCCTGGACACCTCGATGCTCGGCGGCCACTGCCAGATGCGGTTCACCGACCTCTTCGTCCCGGACGAGGACGTGCTCGGCGACGTCGACCGCGGCTTCGCCGGAGCCCAGATCCGGCTCGGACCGGCCCGGATGACCCACGTGATGCGCTGGCTCGGCGCCGCCCGCCGCGCCCACGAGGTCGCGGTCACCCACGTCGCCGGCCGCGAGGCGTTCGGGACCCGCCTGGCCGACCTGGGCATGATGCAGCAGATGATCGCGGACAACGAGATCGACATCGCGGCGACCCGGGCGCTGTTGCTGGAGGCGTGCCGGGTGCTCGACGACGGGGGCCGGGCCAGCAAGGAGACCTCGATCGCGAAGACCTTCGCCGGGGAGGCGCTGCACCGGATCGCCGACCGGGCGGTGCAGATGTGCGGCGGCCTGGGCACCACGCACGAGCTGCCGGTGGCCAAGATCGCCCGCGAGATCCGCCCCTTCCGGATCTACGACGGACCGTCCGAGGTGCACCGGTGGTCCCTGGCGAAGCGGGCGGTCCGGGAGATCACCCGATGAGCGGCACGACCGGGGACCTCGGCGACGGCGCGGAGACCGGGGAGCTGCTCAGCACCGAGGAGCTCGCCGCCGTCGCCGGCGTGATGTCCGACGCCGGTACGACGCCGGCCGCGCCGCTCACCGCCCGACTGATCGCCGGCGGCAAGTCGAACCTGACCTTCCGGCTCACCGACGGCGCGTCCTCCTGGGTGATGCGGACCCCGCCCCGCGCCGGCCGCACCCCCTCGGCCCACGACGTGGTGCGTGAGTATCGGGTCGTCGACGCCCTCGGCCCGACCGCCGTGCCGGTCGCGCCGGCGGTGGCGTCGTACGCGGAGGAGGACCTGATCGGCGGCGCGTTCGCGATCTGCGACTTCGTCGAGGGGCGCACCGTGCAGACCGCCGACCAGCTCGCCGACCTCTCCGACGCCCAGGTCACCTCGGCGATCGACGCGCTGACCCGGACCCTGGCCGCCCTGCACGCCGTGGACCACGTCGCCGTGGGTCTCGAGCGGTTCGGCCGGCCCGACGGCTACGCCGCGCGTCAGCTCAAGCGGTGGACCGGCCAGTGGGAGATCGTCGGGGAGCACTTCTCCGGCGACGTCCGCTCCGCCGCAGACCGTCTCGCCGCCCGGCTCGGCGAGGGGCTGCCCACCCAGCACGCCACCGGCATCGTGCACGGCGACTACCGGCTGGACAACACCCTGATCCGCACCGGCGCGGGCCCGGAGGTCACGGTCGCGGCGGTGGTGGACTGGGAGCTCTCCACGATCGGTGACCCGGTCGCGGACGTCGCGATGATGTGCACCTACCGGGACCCGTCCTTCGACCTGATCATCGGCTCCCCCTGCGCGTGGACGAGTCCGCGGTTGCCGGACGCCGAGACGCTGGCGGCGTCGTACGAGAGCGCGGGCGGGGTGCCGCTGCGCGACTTCGACGCGCACCTGGCCCTGGCTCACTACAAGCTCGCCGTGATCGCGGCCGGGATCGACCATCGCTACCGCGCCGGCGCCACCCACGGCGCCGGGTTCGACACCGCCGGGGACGCGGTCGGGCCGCTGCTCGAGGCGGGGCTGCGGCGGCTCTGACCCCCGCCGGCGACCGGGCCCTCAGGCTCCGGCGCGGACGGTGCCGAGCGCGAAGTCGCGGTAGCGCTCGGCCATCTGCTCGGGCGTGACGTCGCCACCGTCGGGGCGATACCAGGTCGAGACGGCCGACCCCATGTTGAGGATCGCCCGCGCCGCCTCCCGGGGGTACGGCGTCGCGAACGCGCCGGACTCGACGCCGTCGGTCACGATGCCGCGGAACAGGTCCTCCTGCTCGTCGCGCATTCCGATCACCAGCGCTCGGCCCTCACCCTCCAGGCTGCGGATCTCCGAGGCACCGATCAGCGCCTCGGGCTGGCGGCTGGTGTGGAAGTGCACCCAGGTGTCGACGACCGCTCCGAGGCGCGCCGCCGGCTCCTCCGCCGCCTCGGCGGCAGCTCGGCGGGTGAGCGCGAGCAGGTCCGCCATGGTGCCGGACATGATGTGCACCAGCACATCCTGCTTGGACGGGAAGTGGTGGTAGATGCTGGCCACCGTCACGCCGGCCGCGGAGGCGATGTCCCGCATCGAGGTGCCGTGATAGCCGCGCTCGGTGAAGTGTCCGATGGCGGCATCCACGATCGGCCCGCGTCCGCTGCGCACCTGCTTCCCCGGATTGGCGCTGCGCACCTGCTTCCCCGGGTTGGCTGCGCTCCTCGTGGTCACCACCGGGACAGTGTGACACTGCGTAGCGGGCTGCGCGGGTCAACGGCTGCACGGGTTCACGGCCGCACGGGCGTCGACCTAGGCGCGGGCCTGCGACAGGTCGGCCGCTGGCTCCGCCGCCGGCGAGCGCCGTAGCTCCGGCACCAGCGCGAACAGCGCGAGCAAGGGCAGCGCGGCGAGCACCAGGAGGCTCCCGTCCACCCCGATCAGCTCACCGAGGCCACCGACCATCGCCGAGCCGACCGAACCACCGGTCATGAACACCAGGGTCGCCACGCCCAGGGCGACCCCGCGGACGTGCACCTGGACGGCGTCCCCGACCGCCGCCCCGAGGGCCGGTTGACCGACGCCGAACGCGACGCAGACCACCAGCAGCGTGAAGGCGAGCATCACCGGCGAGACGAAGTGGGCACCCGCCGCACCGATCAGCATCGCCACCGACGCCACGGAGGCGGCGACGCCGATGGTCCGGGCCGGGCCGAGGGTCGCGATCAGGCGCCCGGCCAACCGCGGCAGGGTCAGCGACAGCAGCGAGGCCGGGAGCAGCAGCAGACCGACCTGATAGGGCTCCCATCCTTCGCCCACGAGCACCGTCGGCACCGCGATCAGCGAAGCGAACCAGGCCGCCGGGATGGCGGCGGCCGCCGCCGCGCACCGCACCACGGAACCATTGCGGATCACGTCGAGCGGCAGGAAGCCGTCAGGCCGGCGGCGCACCCAGAAGGTGACTGCGGGGACCCCGAGGAGGACGAGCAGCGCGCCCGCGACCGCCACGAGCAGACCGCTCGAGGGCGACTGCACCAGCAGCACCACACCGCCGGCGGTGAGAGCGACGAGCAGCGCGCCGAAGACGTCGAGCGCGGCGCCGGTGCCCTGGTCGGTCAGCGCCCGCCAGATGAACGGGACCACCAGCATGCCGAGGACGGGCAGCGCCATCACCGCCCGCCACCCGAAGGCGGCCTCGACGACGCCGCCGACCAGCGGGCCGAGGGCGCTGATCGCGGCGGCCATGCCGGCGAGGCGACCGAGGGCGAGCCCGCGGACCTCGTCCACATAACGAGCGCTGATGATGGCCACGCCCAAGGTCGGGACCGCCGCGGCGCCCGCTCCTTGGAAGAGGCGGGCGAGCAGGAGCACCTCGAAGGTCGGCGCGAGTGCCGCGACCACCGCCCCGGCCGCCATCAGGCTGATCCCGATCAGCAGCGGCAGCTTGATGCCCATCAGGTCCGCCAGCCGGCCGTAGGTCGCGGTGGTGACCGCGAGCATCAGCGCGTAGAGGCTGATCGTCCAGGTGGCGGCGCCCACGGAGACCCCGAGATCCGGGCCGAGCAGCGGCAGCGCGACCGCTGCCGACGACGACCCCATGCCCGCCAGCCCGAAGAGCAGGCCGAGCAGCAGCGCGATGCGGCGGGAGTCGTTGGGCACGCTTGGTGGCAACAGCCGGACCGCCCACCGCATTCCCCCCCGGCCGGCTGCCGGGCCCTCCCCCGCCGACGGGGACGGCATCTGCAGGCGGAGAGAATGACCGCCGTGACGACGACGGAGGACCGCTGGCAGCTGTCCGCGTTGGCCGCCGTCATCACCGTCACGGCGATCGTCAGCAGCCTGGGCGCACCGTTGGTCCCGCAGATCGCGGAGTCCTACGACGTCTCCGTGCTCACCGCCCAGTGGACGTTGACCGCGACGCTGATCACCGGCGCCGTGGCGACCCCGATCCTGGGTCGGCTGGGCAGCGGCCGGCTGCGGCGGCCGGTCATCCTGGGCGGCCTGCTCGTCGTCCTGGCCGGCACCGTGCTCTCGGCGCTGCCGCTCGGCTTCCCGCTGCTCGTCACCGGTCGGACCCTGCAAGGAGTGGGGCTGGCGCTGGTGCCGCTGGCGCTCGCGGTCGCCCGCGACGCGTGGACCGGCCGCACCCTCACCACACGCCTGTCGCTGCTGTCGGTGACGACGGTGGCCGGCGCGGGCCTCGGCTATCCGATCACCTCGACGGTCGCCAGCCTCGCGGGGACCTCCGGCGCGTTCGCCTTCGGAGCGGTGCTGGTGGCGGCGACGTGGGCGCTCGCCGTACGGTTCCTGCCCGGGACGGATGCCGGCGCGCCGCAACCGGTCGACCTGGTCGGCGCGGCCCTGCTGACCGCCGGCACGATCTGCCTGCTGCTCGGCATCACCGAGGGCGAGCACGCAGGATGGGCCAGCGCCGGGACGCTGACGCTCTTCGCCGTCGGTGCGGCACTCATGGCCACCTGGATCGGCTGGACCCTACGGGTGGAGCGGCGCGGCGGCCACCCGCTGGTCGACCTCGCCCTGGCGGCCCGTCCGGGAGTCGTGGGGCCGCACGTGGTCACCTTCGCCCTCGGCTGGGCATGTACGGGATGCTCGCGCTGGTGGTGCTGGTGGTCCAGGCGGACGGGAGCTCCGGCTACGGGCTCGGGTACGGCGTCGCCGTGGCGGGCCTGATCCTGGTGCCGTACTCGCTGCTCAGCGTCAGTGGCAGCCGGCTCGCCCGCGCAGTGGCGTCGCGGTGGTCGCCCGCGTTGCTGCTGCCGACGGGGTGCACCGTCTTCGCGTGCGCGATGGCGTTCCTGGCCCTCCGCCACGACGCGCTGTGGCAGGTGCTGCTGGCGATGGCGGTCGGCGGGCTGGGCAGCGGCTTCACCTTCTCCTCCCTGCCGGGCCTGATCGTGCCGCACGTGCCGCAGGCCGAGACCGGCAGCGTGCTGGCGTTCAACCAGCTGCTCCGCTACCTGGGCTTCTCGCTGGGATCAGCGAGCAGTGTGGCGCTGCTGGAGCTGTTCGGCGGTGACGGGCGCGCCTTCACGCTGGCCGCGATGTCACTGGCGGCGGTGTGTGCCGCGGCGGGAGCGGGAAGTGCAGCGGCCGGAGCACGCCGGGCCGGGTGACGAGGCGGCGGCAACGCTCATCGACTCCCCGCGCCACCACCGACGGCACTCACCCCAACCGCAGACCGGTCTCCCCGTCGAAGACATGCACCCGCTCGGGGTCCGGGACCAGCCGCACGGTGTCCCCCTGCCGCAGCGACGGCCGCCCTTCGAGCCGCACCACCACCTGCGGTACGACGTCCTCGCCGGCCCCGTCCGCGCCGGGGACCCCGACCGGGGTCTCCACGGCGGCCGCGGCGCCGGCCCCGGACGGGGTGGCGTAGAGGTAGCCGTCGGCGCCGAGCTCCTCGACCACCTGCACGGTGACGGGGTAGCCGTCCTCGTCGGCGCCGGCCAGACGCCAGCACTCGGGACGGATCCCGAGGGTCACCTCGCCGGAGGAGGACGCGGCGACCGAGCGCGGGATCGCGACCGCGTGCCCGTCGACGAGGGCCATCCCGTCGCCGGCGGTCTTGGCGCGCAGCAGGTTCATCGCGGGTGAGCCGATGAAGCCGGCGACGAACGCGTTGGCGGGGCGGTCGTAGAGGGCGAGGGGGGTGTCGACCTGCTGCAGCTCGCCGTCCTTCATCACCGCGACCCGGTCCCCCATCGTCATCGCCTCGACCTGGTCGTGGGTGACGTAGACGGTGGTCACCCCCAGCCTCCGCTGCAGCGCGGCGATCTGGGTGCGGGTGGAGACGCGCAGCTTGGCGTCGAGGTTGGAGAGGGGCTCGTCCATCAGGAAGACCTGCGGTTGGCGCACGATCGCGCGGCCCATCGCGACGCGCTGGCGCTGCCCCCCGGAGAGTGCCTTGGGCTTGCGCTCGAGCAGCTCGGTGAGGTCGAGCAGCTTGGCGGCCTCGGCGACCCGTTCGCGCCGCTCGGCCTTGGAGATCCCGGCCACCCGCAGCGCGAAGGCCATGTTCTCGGCGACCGTCATGTGCGGGTAGAGCGCGTAGTTCTGGAAGACCATCGCGATGTCGCGGTCCTTGGGGGCGACCTGGGAGACGTCGTGGTCGCCGATGTGGATCGACCCGGAGGTGGTCTCCTCCAGACCGGCCAGCATCCGCAGCGAGGTCGACTTCCCGCACCCGGACGGGCCGACGAGGACCATGAACTCCCCGTCCTCTATCTCGAGGTCGAGCTCGCAGACCGCAGCACGGTCGGCCCCGGATAGACGTGCGAGGCCTTCTCGAAGCGCACCTGCGCCATGTCCGTTCCCTTTCGCTCCTACGGCGGTGCCGGGCGGTGGGTCGAGGTCGACCGCGACGTGCCGGGCATCGTGACTGCGCTCACAGTACGTCGCCGCCATCGCCCCGTCTAGTGGAAGCGCTCCCATACTTTCCACGGGTGCCTTCCACGGCCACCTGCCGCGGACCACGCTCAGATTTGGTGATTCCTCGCGGAAGCATTGACGACTCATGTGACGCATGTCATGGTGAGCACCGATCAAGAAGTGGAAGCGCTCTCACAACGTTCCATCCGGTTTCACCCGCAGCACCCAGTTCCATCCGGGAGTTCCACCACCTCAGTCCAACGTCGTACGCCAAGGCAGGAGTCCCATCCGTGCGCACCACCAACCACCGGCCCCGGTCCGGGTCGGCCATCACCGGCTCGAGCCGGCGCAACCGTTTCCTGGCGGCCTCGGCCGTCACCGCTCTCGTGCTCGGTGTCACGAGCGCCTGCGGTGGGGGCAGCGACCCCACCGAGTCCGCGGAGCAGGAGGAGCTCTCCGAGGGCGAGACCCTGACCATCACCACCTTCGGTGAGTTCGGCTACGACGCGCTGATCGAGGAGTGGAACAGCGCCAACCCCGACGTCCAGGTCGAGCAGACCAAGGTCTCCCTCTGGGACGACTGGAAGAACGAGCTCAACACCCTGCTCCAGGCCAACGAGGGTCTGCCGGACGTGGTCGCCATCGAGGGCGACTTCATGCCGGCCATCGTCGCCGCGCCCGACCGCTGGGTCGACCTCTCCTCCGACGAGGTCGACGGCCGATGGCTGGAGTTCAAGTCCGAGGCCGCCACCACCTCCGACGGCGCCCTGCTCGGCTACGCGACCGACGCCGGCCCCGAGGCGATCTGCTACCGCGCCGACCTCTTCAAGAAGGCCGGACTGCCCACCGACCGGGAGGAGGTGGCCGGGATGATGACCACCTGGGACGACTACTACGCCCTCGGCGAGAAGTTCGTGAAGGCCGTCCCCGAGACCGCCTGGTACGACGCCTCCGGCTCGATCGCCCAGGCCATGCTGAACCAGGTCGAGTACCCCTTCGAGGAGGCCGACAACACCGTCAACGTCGAGAACCCCGAGCTCGAGGCGGTCTACAAGACGGTCACCTCCCACACCGAGGCGCTCTCCACCAAGAACGCCCAGTGGAGCGACGACTGGAACGCCAGCTACACCAACGACGGCTTCGCCACCATCCCCTGCCCGGGCTGGATGCGCGCCAACATCAAGACCAACACCGGGGAGCCCGCGCCCAAGGGCGTGGTCTGGGACATCGCCGACGCCTTCCCCGGCGGCGGCGGCAACTGGGGCGGCTCCTACCTGACCGTCCCCAAGACCTCCACCCACCAGGACGAGGCCCAGGAGTTCGCCGCCTGGATCACCGCGCCCGAGCAGCAGGCCAAGGTGTTCGAGGTGACCGGCAACTTCCCCTCGCAGGTCGAGGCGCTCGAGGACCCGGTGGTGCTGGAGTCCACGGACGAGTACTTCAACGACGCACCGGCCGGTGAGATCTACAGCAACCGCGCCGACGCGATCGACGTGCAGCCCTACCACGGTCCGCTGTACTCCGACATCCTCGGCAAGTTCCAGGACGCCATCAACCGCGTCGACCAGGGCACCGACCCCGACGAGTCGTGGGACAAGTTCGTCTCCGAGGTCGAAGCACTCCAGTGAGACGAGGGTGAGCCCGGCCTCCCCCGGGCTCACCCCGCTCCACCGCCCACCTGCCAGTGACCCTGTGAGACCCACGAGGACTGACGAGCACCCATGACGCACCACGCCGAACCGCCCGCCGGAGACGTCGCCACCGCGACCGACCCGGCGGGCGGGCCGTCCTCCCCCGGCGGTCGCGGTCGTCGTACCGCCCCCTCCGGCTCCGGTACGACGACAGCGGCCGACACCCGACGGCTGATCCGCCGACAGCGCCGGTCCCGGTGGGACCTCAAGCTGAGCCCCTATCTCTACATCTCGCCGTTCTTCATCCTGTTCGGCCTGGTCGGGCTCTACCCGCTGCTCTACACCGGCTACCTCTCCCTCTTCGACTGGAACCGCGCCTACTACGTGCGCGGCGACTTCATCGGTCTGGAGAACTACCGGTTCGTGCTGGGTGACCCGGTCTTCATCAAGTCGCTGGTCAACACGTTCTCCATCTTCCTGATGTCGTCGGTGCCGCAGGTGATCGTCGCGGTCAGCGTGGCGGCCCTGCTGGACCGCCACCTGCGGGCCAAGACCTTCTGGCGGATGAGCGTGCTGCTCCCGTTCGTGGTCGCGCCGACCGCCGTCGTGCTGATCTTCGGCAGTCTCTTCGCCGACCAGTACGGCCTGATCAACCAGCTGCTGGAGTCGATCGGCCTGGAGCCGATCCGGTGGCACGTGGACCGCTGGTGGAGCCACCTGGCCATCTCCGGGATGGTGAACTGGCGCTGGACGGGCTACAACACCCTGATCTTCCTGGCCGCGATGCAGGCGGTGCCGCGCGAGCTCTACGAGTCCGCGGCGATCGACGGCGCCGGACGGATCCGGCAGTTCTTCTCGGTGACGCTGCCGCTGATCCGGCCGACGATGATCTTCGTCATCATCACCTCCACCATCGGTGGCCTGCAGATCTTCACCGAGCCGCGGCTCTTCGACAACACCCCCAACCGCGAGGGCGGGCCGGACCACCAGTACATGACCTCGACGCTCTACATCTACGTCAAGGGCATCGAGGACCAGTTCTACGGCCGGGCCAGCGCCGCGGCGTGGGTGCTGTTCCTGATCATCGTCGGGATCGCGATCCTCAACTTCGCGATCACCCGGCTGCTCACCCGCAGGAGTGCCTCGTGAACGCCCGCACCCGTTACTCCGACCGTCCCGGCTTCCTCGTCTACGGCCTGCTCACCGCGTTCGTGATCGGCTCCGCGCTGCCGCTGTACTGGTCGTTCGTGATCGGCTCCCACACCAAGCAGGAGGCCGACAGCTTCCCGCCCCCGATCCTGCCCGGGGCCACTTCCTGGAGAACGCCCAGCGGGTGCTGGACACCGTCGACTTCTGGCAGGCGATGCTCAACAGCATCATCGTCTCGACCGTCTGCGCGGTCTCGGTGGTCTTCTTCTCCACCCTCGCCGGCTACGCCTTCGCCAAGCTGCAATTCCGCGGCTCCAACGCGCTGATGGCGTTCGTGGTGCTCACCATGGCGGTGCCGGTGCAGCTGGCGATGGTGCCGCTGTTCATCCTGATGCGCGACTACAACCTGCTCGACACCCTGGCCGCGGTCGCGCTGCCCACCCTGGTCACCGCGTTCGGCGTCTTCTTCATGCGTCAGTACCTCGTCGACGCAGTGCCGACCGAGCTGATCGAGGCCGCCCGGGTCGACGGCTGCACCCAGATCCGCACCTTCTGGACGGTCGCGATGCCGGCCGCCAGGCCCGCGATGGCGATCCTGTTCCTGTTCACCTTCATGCAGGTCTGGACCGACTACATGTGGCCGCTGGTCGCGCTGCAGAAGACCGAGACCCTGCAGCTCGCGCTCGACCGGCTGGCGCTGACCGGCCAGGGGCAGACCACCGACTACGCCCTCGTCCTCGCCGGCACCGGGATGGCCACCATCCCGCTGCTGCTGCTGTTCGTCGTCGCCGGCCGCCAGCTCGTGGCCGGCATCATGCAAGGAGCCGTCAAGGGATGAACCCACCCACCAGCACCTCCACCGGCACCCGCTTTCCGGCCGACTTCGTCTGGGGCGCCGCCACGGCGTCGTACCAGATCGAGGGGGCGGTCGACGCCGACGGACGCACCACCTCCATCTGGGACACCTTCGCCCGCGTGCCGGGCGCGGTCATCGACGGCGACACCGGCGACGTGGCCTGCGACCACTACCACCGCTACCCCACCGACGTGGCGCTGATCAAGGAGCTCGGCTTCGGCGCCTACCGGTTCTCGGTGGCGTGGCCGCGGGTCCGCCCCGACGGCGGGGCGCCGAACCCGGCCGGCATCGCGTTCTACGACCGGCTGGTCGACGAGCTGCTCGGCGCCGGCGTCGCGCCCTGGCTGACCCTCTACCACTGGGACCTGCCCCAGGCCCTCGAGGACGCCGGCGGCTGGACCGACCGCGACACGACGGACCGGTTCGTCGACTACGCGCTCACCCTGTACGACGCCCTCGGCGACCGCGTCGACCGGTGGACCACCCTCAACGAGCCCTGGTGCTCGGCGTTCCTCGGCTACACCGGCGGGCAGCACGCGCCGGGACGCCAGGAGGGGATCGCGGGGATCGTCGCCGCCCACCACCTGATGCTCGCCCACGGCAAGGCCACCGCGGCGCTGCGGGAGCGGATGGGCGCGCGGTCGGCGGGTGCCGGGGGCGACCAGGAGGTGGGGATCACGCTCAACCTGACCGTCCCGGAGCCGTTCGACCCGTCCCGTCCCGGCGACGTCGAGGCGGCCGCCGACGTCGACACGTTCTGGAACCGGATGTTCCTCGACCCGATCTTCACCGGGACCTACGAGCCCCGCCTCGCCGAGCGCACCGAGGGCCGGACCTGGCAGGGCAGCAAGTGGCAGGAGTTCGTGCGCGACGGCGACCTGGAGGTCATCTCCGCCCCGCTGGACTTCCTCGGCGTGAACTACTACCACGGCGACGCGCCCTCCACCGCCGAGCACACCCCGGAGGACCTGGTCGACACGCGGGGCCGGCGCCCCGATCGGCCCACCGTGTCGCCCTACCCGGCGGGCGTGCCGATGTCGTTCCCGCGGCGGGGCCTGCCCACCACCGGTCAGGACTGGGAGATCCAGCCCGACGGGCTGCGGGTGCTGCTGCAGCGGCTGCGCGACGACTACCTGGCGCCGCTGGCGGACAGGCAGCAGGTGCCGCCGATCTACATCACCGAGAACGGCGCGGCCTTCCCCGACGACACCGTGGTGGACGGCCGGGTCGACGACGCGGACCGGTGTGACTTCTTCGAGGGACACCTGCGCGCGACGGCGGCGGCGATCGACGCCGGCGTGGACGTGCGCGGCTACTTCGCGTGGTCGCTGCTGGACAACTTCGAGTGGGCCTACGGCTACGGCCAGCGGTTCGGGATCGTGCACGTCGACTACGAGACGCAGGTGCGCACACCGAAGTCGAGCGCGCTGTGGTTCAGCGCGGTGATCGGCGCGGGTGGGCTGCCCGGGGTCGCTCCAGGGGTGGACTAACGTGCCGCGGGTGACCACACCGCCGTCCGAGGCTCCCGACGGCGGGCACGGCTCCGGCAGCGGCACCGGCAGCACCGGCAGCGGCGGCGGCACCGGCACCGCCGCGAGCAACGGCTCTGGTGCCCCGACCCTGGACGAGGTGGCCCGCCTGGCCGGGGTGTCCCGGGCGACCGCGTCCCGGGCGATCAACGGCGGCAACCGGGTCTCCGCCGCGGCGCAGGCCGCCGTCGACGCCGCGGTGACGACGCTGGGCTACACGCCGAATCCGGCGGCGCGGAGCCTGGTCACGCGTCGTACCGACTCGGTGGCGCTGGTGGTGCCCGAGCCCGACGAGCGGGTCTTCTCCGACCCGTTCTTCATCCACACCCTGCGCTCGGTCAACCGGGTGCTCGCGCCGAAGGACCTGCAGCTGGTGCTGCTGCTCGCCCAGCCGGGCGAGGAGGAGCGGCGGATGCTGCGCTACCTGCGGCGCCGGCACATCGACGGCGCCATCGTGGTCTCCCACCACCGCAGCGACCGGCTCCCCGACCACCTGGCCGCGCTCGGCCTGCCGTGCGTCTTCGTGGGCCGGCCGTGGACCAGCGCCGACAAGGTCGCCTACGTCGACACCGACAACCTCGGCGGTGGCCGCGCGGCCACCGAGCTCCTCGTGGAGCAGGGGTGCGCGCGGATCGCGAACATCGCCGGCCCCGACGACATGGCCGCCGGCCGGGACCGGCTGGACGGGTGGCGCAGCGCGATGCGGGCGGCGGGTCTGGCCGACGACCTGGTCGAGCCGGGCGACTTCACCGAGGCCGGCGGCGGCGCCGCGGCCGAGGCCCTGCTGGAGCGCTGCCCCGACCTGGACGGCATCGTCGCCGCCTCGGACCTGATGGCCGCCGGCGCCCTCCGGGTGCTCGAGGCCGCCGGCCGGAGGGTGCCGCAGGACGTGCGCGTGGTCGGGTACGACGACCTCGGCCTCGCCGAGACCTCATCGCTGACCACCGTGCGCAACCCGATCGGCGAGATGGCCGAGCAGGCCACCCGGATGCTGCTGGAGCAGATCGACGACGAGCGGGTGCCGCGGGCGCTGCGGGTGATCTTCCCGCCGGCGCTGGTGCGGCGCGGCAGCGCGTAGCCGCGTCCGGCCGGTGCGGTGGTTGCGGTGGTGTGGCGCGCCCCATTCGAATTGGCTGGCTTTCGGGCCAATTCCCAGCCAATCCGAATGGTGCGCGCCGCTGTCCGGCCCCGCTGTGGATAGCCGATACCCACGACCTCGATCCGGGCGGACCCTGTGGTCGTGGACCTGCACCTCACCCGCCCCGGCGTGGTCGCGCCCGTCCGGATCGACCCCACCGGCCGGGCCGGACCGCGCCGAGGCGAGGCCCGCGGCCGCCGATGGCGTACGACGTCGCCCCGCCGCGTCGTACCCGCGGAGGTCGACGCCGGCAACGCCCACCAGCGGATCGCGGAGCGCGTGGCCGCGATGCCGGCCGGCTGCGCGGCGACGGGGTGGGCCGCCCTGCACTGGCAGGGCGAGCGCTGGTTCAACGGGATCGACGCGGGTGGTGAGCCGCTCGCAGTGCCGATCGCGACGGGCGACCAGGTCGGACTGCGCCAGCGGGACGGGCTGGAGCTGCTGCACGGGTGGCTCTTCGACGACGACGTGATCGCGGTCGACGGACTCCCGATCACCCGACCCGAGCGGTCGGTGTTCAACGCGGTCACCCGTGCCCCCTGGTTCGAGCTCGGCCTCCAGGTCGCTGCGATGGCGTGCGCGGCCGACCTGGTCTCGCTGCGGGAGCTCGCCCGCTACACCGCGCGCCTGGGATCTCGGCAGCACATCCGACGGATGCGGATGACCGTCGAGCTGGCCGACGAGAACCTGTGGTCGCCGATGGAGGCGACGATGCTGCTGCGATGGATCGAGCGCGGCCACCCCCGCCCCCTCGCCAACCGGCCGGTCTTCGACCGCGACGGCCGCCACCTGCTGACGCCCGACCTGCTCGACCCGGCGGCCGGGGTGGTCGGCCAGTACGACGGCACCGTCCACGATCTTCGCGAGGTGCGCCGCCGTGACCTCGCGAAGGAGGAGACCTGTCGCGAGCTCGGTCTGCAGGTGGTCACCATGATCTCGACGGACCTGCGTGACGAGCAGGCGTTCGGCCGGCGGCTGGATGCGGCGTACCGCCGAGCAGGGGAGGTGCGCGGTCGCCGCCGCGCGTGGACCATCGAGCAGCCACCCCGGTGGGTCGACACCTCCACCGTCGCGCTGCGACGAGGTCTGGACGACGAGCAGCGTCGGCGCTGGCTGGGCTGGCGGGTGGGGTGAGCGGGGTGCGTGGGTGGCGGGCGTTTCGCGCGCCCCATTCCGATGGGCTGGGTTTTCGGCGATCTCCCAGCCAATCCGAATGGGGCGCGCCACACCCCACCCACCCCCACCACCCGCTGTGGTGCGGATCACTAGGCTGCGCCCATGAGCGACGCCACCCTCGTCTCCACGATCGCCAACGCCCGCCAGCACGCCCTCGGCGACCTCCCGCGCCGCACCGCACAGCGGGTCCCCGACAAGCTCGCCATCATCGACGGCGACCAGCGGATCACCTTCGCCGAGCTCGAGGGGTACGTCGACCGCGCGGCCGCCGCGATCACCGCGGCCGGTCTCGGCAAGGGTGACCGGCTGGCGCTGCTGAGCCACAACTGCTGGCAGTTCGCGGTGCTGGACTTCGCGGCCGCGCGCGCCGGCGTCGTACTGGTGCCGGTGAACTTCATGCTGGGCGCGGAGGAGATCGCGTTCATCCTCGACCACTCCGGCGCCACCGGGTTCGTGGTCGAGGACGCGCTGGTCGGGACCGCGGAGGCGGCGATCGCCGCGGCCGAGCGTCCGCAAATCACCACCCGGCAGGTGATCACCTTCCCGGGCGCCGAGCACCCGACCCCCGAGGGCTGGAGCGACCTGACCGGTTGGCTCGAACACGACGGCCCGCGCGGCGAGCCGGTGCCGATGGGTGACGACGACCCGGTCCGGATGATGTTCACCTCCGGCACCGAGTCGCGTCCGAAGGGGCCTTGCTGAGCAGCCGGGCGCTGATGTGGCAGTACGTCTCGTGCGTGATCGACGGCGAGATGTCCGCCGACGACGTCGAGCTGCACACGCTGCCGCTCTACCACTGCGCACAGCTGGACTGCTTCCTCGGCGTCGACGTCTACCTGGGCGCGACCAGCGTCATCCTGCCCGGCCCCGACCCGGCGACGGTGCTGCGCACGATCCAGACCCACCGGATCACCAAGTACTTCGCGCCGCCCACGGTGTGGATCGGACTGCTGCGCCACCCGGACTTCGACTCCACCGACCTCTCCAGCCTGCGCAAGGGCTACTACGGCGCCAGCCCGATGCCGGTGGAGGTGCTCAAGGAGCTGCGCGAGCGACTCCCCGAGGTCAGCCTGTGGAACTTCTACGGGCAGACCGAGATGTCGCCGCTGGCCACGATCCTCGGCCCCGACGAGCAGCTCGCCTACGCCGGCTCCGCGGGCCGCGCCTCCATCAACGTGGAGACCCGGATCGTCGACGACAACGACGAGCCGGTGCCGGCCGGGACGGTCGGGGAGATCGTGCACCGCAGCCCGCACGCGACGCTCGGCTACTACGAGGACGAGGCGAAGACGGCCGAGGCGTTCCGCGGGGGCTGGTTCCACTCCGGCGACCTCGGCTACGTGGACGGGACCGGCCACCTGTTCGTGGTGGACCGGAAGAAGGACATGATCAAGACCGGCGGCGAGAACGTGGCGAGCCGTGAGGTCGAGGAGGCGATCTACACCCTCGACGGGGTGGCGGAGGTCGCCGTCTTCGGGGTGAGTCACCCGCGCTGGGTGGAGGCGGTGGCTGCGGTCGTCGTACCGAAGGAGGGGTGGCGCTGACCTCGGAGGCGGTGCTCGAGCACGCGCGGTCGGTGCTCGCGGGCTACAAGGCGCCGAAGTACGTGGTCGTCGCCGAGGCGCTGCCGAAGAACCCGAGCGGCAAGATCCTCAAGCGGCAGCTGCGCGACGCGCACGCGGACCTGGCTGTGGGCGAGTGAGCCCGGCGAGCCCCATTCGGATTGGCTCGGAAATCGCCGAAAAGTCAGCCAATCCGAATGGGGCGCCGAGCGACCGCAACCACCGAGGAGTCCCACGATGAAGCTCGACCTCCAGCTCGACGGCCGACCCGACGAGGCGCTCGCCCGTGCCCGCGAACTCACCGAGGCCGGGGCCGACGGGCTCTTCACGTTCGAAGGACCGCACGACGTCTTCACCCCCTGGCCGCGATCGCGGGGCAGGTCGACGCCGACCTGATGACCAACGTCGCGATCGCGATGCCGCGCAGCCCGATGCACCTGGCTCACACCGCGTGGGACCTGCAGTTGATGAGCCGTGGCCGGTTCCGGCTGGGGCTCGGCAGCCAGATCCGCCCCCACATCGAGAAGCGGTACGGCGCCACGTGGTCGCCGCCCGCGGCTCGGATGCGGGAGATCGTGGGTGCGGTCAAGGCGATCCTGCGGTCGTGGGAGACCGGTGAGCGACTGGAGTTCCGCGGCAAGCACACCACCCACACGCTGATGCCGCCGACGTTCGTGCCGGGTCCGAACCCCTTCGGCCCTCCCCCGGTGCTGCTCGGTGCGTTGGGGCCCTTGATGACCCGGACCGCCGCCGAGGTGGCCGACGGCGTGCTGGTGATGCCGTTCCACACCGAGCGCCACTTCCGCGAGCGGACGATGCCGGCAGTGGCCGAGGGCCTCGAACGGGCGCAGCGCAGCCCCGACGACCTCGCCGTGCTGCCCGCGGCGATCACCGCGATGTACCGCACCGAGGAGGAGCGGGAGGCCGCGATCACCGGTGTCCGCGGGCTGATCGCCTTCTACGCCTCGACGCCGGCGTACCTCCCGGTGCTGGAGGTGGAGGGATGGGCTCAGATCCAGCCGGAGCTCAACCGGCTCTCCAAGGTCGGGGACGTGGCCAGCATGTTCGGCCTGGTCGACGACGCGATGGTGGCCACGATCGGCGTGGTCGGCACCCCGGAGGAGTGCGCCGCGGAGATCCACCGACGCTTCGGCGAGGAGGCGGACAGGATCTGCTGCTACTTCCCCGGCTACCAACCGCCGGCCGAGCAGATCGCGGCGCTCGCGGCCGCGTTGGACGGTTGAACAGCGTCAGTCCCAGAGCGTGTGCTCCGGAATCGCCGCTCGGATCACCCGATCGCGCGTCGCGAGGTGCGCACCGGCGGCCAGTGCCTGCGCCGCGATCATCCGGTCGAAGACATCCCGGGTCCATCCCACCTGCGCTGCGACGGCCACGACGTCGCTGAACGGGGTCGCGTCCTCGACGACGCCGATCAGCCGCGCCAGCCCGTCGAGCACCCGCTCCGCGGCGTGTGTGCTCCTGCCGACCTCATGAAGGTAGGCGAGTTCGAGGCGCACCATCGGCGAGACCGCGAGATCGTCGGACTCGAGCCGGGACTTGAGGCGCGCGGGCAGCCGATCCAACTCACCGACCCACAGCCACATGGCGACGTGGGTGTCGAGATGGATCACGGGTTGAGGGCCCGATCGGGATCCCAATCGGCCATCCAGTCGATCTCCACGAGATCCTCCGGGTCCCCCACGATGACCTCAGGCTGGGGCCGCAGTCTGGACAACTTGCCCTCCCCGTGGTCTGGCACCAACCGCAACGTCCTTCCCTTCCGCTCGATCACCAAGGGCTCACCGGTCTCGAGCACGGCGTCGATCAGGCGGTAGATGTCTGCCCGCAGCTGCGATGGAGTCACGCTCGTTCCCATACCCACGACGATACGCCGTACGTACGACTCATCCCATCCGGACGTACGTCACCGACCGAAGGCCGGCTTCTCCTTCGCCAGGAACGCCCGCACGCCCTCGGCGAAGTCCGCACCGCCGTAGACCTCGCGCAGGATCGCCTCCTCGTTCGGCATCGACGCCTCCGCGCGGGTGGCCCGCACCCGCAGCTGCGTCTTGGTGGTCTCCAGCGTCGCGGTCGAGGCCTGGCTGATCCCCTCGACCAGCGCCAGCACCTCGGCATCGAGCGCGGCGACGTCGTCCACGGCGGCGACGAGCGCGCCGACGCCGTACGCGCGATCCGCGCCGATCAGCCGCGAGGCGAGCAGCATCTCGCGGGTCAGCGACTCCCCGAAGATCGACTGGCAGCGGTAGAGGACGGTGCCGGAGAGCGCGTTGCCCAAGGTCCGTGCGATCGGGTAGCCGAACCGCGACGCCGTCGTCGCCACCCGCAGGTCGCAGTGGGTCGCCACCGCCAGGCCGCCGCCGACGCAGACCCCGTCGATCGCGGCGATGGTGACCTGGGGCAGGGCCCAGAGCCGCTCGAACATCTCGCGGATCCAGTTCTCGTAGTCCACCGGGTCCGCCGCGAGGAAGTCGGAGATCTCGTTCCCGGCCGCGAACGCCTTGCCGCCGGCGCCACGCAGCACCACCACCCGCACCGAACGGTCCCCGGCGAGGTCGGTGAAGAGGTCGAGCATCTGCTGGTACATCCCCTGCGTGAACGCGTTGCGCCGCTCGGGGCGGTTGAAGGTCACCTCGAGCACCCCGGGCGCCATACGGTCGCGGTGGATCAGCAGGTCGGCGGTCTCGGCGGCGTCGGCGAAGGCGGCGGTCTCGTCAGGCACGGCGACGAGGGTACGGCGAACCCCGCCCGCCTGCTCGACCCGGCGGCCCCGCGAGACGCGTCCAGTGCCCCGCGCCCCGCGCCCCGCGCCCCGCGCCCAGGTGCGGCGTACTGTGGAAAGCAATCAGCCGTCAACCCACGACCCGTCGGGTCGCCAGGACGGCACGGAAGGTGGACGTCATGACGACGTCACCAGCTCAGCCCGTCGCGACCACCCCCACGGACGAGCTCCGGCTCCGGTTCGAGGTGCAGGACCGGATGCCGACCGGTGGCGTCGACGGCGCGTGGTGGCCACGGTCGCGCGACTTCCAGCGTGAGGCGGCCGACCTGGTCGACCACTTCCCGCCGTCCGGCCGCATCGCCCGGCTGCTCTTCTCCCGCCCCGACTGGGACGCCGCGCCGGGCCGGCCGTCGGTCCGCCACGTGCTGACGGCCCGCGGGCCGGTCAAGGTCGGGTCGTTCCCGCGCGACGACACCCACGTGATGTCGGTGAAGATGCTCACCGGGCAGCTGATCGAGCTGTTGGTGATCCCGCCGGAGACCAGCCCGGCCCGCGCCGATCGGCTGATGCGCTGGGCCAGCGACCAGAAGGACTTCCGTACGGCGAACGAGCTGCTCGCCGCGGAGGACCCGGCCGAGGGCCTCGGGCGTGACCTGTGGGACAGCGAGGGTGGGATGGCCGCGCCCTGATCGCGTCGCGACGCCTGGGACGGCTCAGGCGTCGGCCGGCCTGGCCGGCACCCCGAGCACGGTCGATCCGACGGTGACGTCGCGCACGACGGCCGCACCCATCCCCACCGTCGATCCGCGGCCGAGCTGCACACCCTGACGGATCGAGGCACCGGTCCCGACGAACACCTCGTCCTTCATCACCACGTTGCCGGAGACCGCCACCAGCGGACTGACCGTGCTGTGGTCACCGAGGACCGTGTCGTGCCCGACGGTGCTGTTCTGGTTGACGTGCACGTGCCGTCCGACGCGGATGTGGTTCTCCATGCTGACGTGCGAGCAGATCACGCTCCCTGGCCCGAGACGTACGTCGAACCCCCGGTGCACGTTGGGGTGCACCAGCACCGGCGAGGGGCGGCCGATCACGGACAGCCTCTCGTCGAGGCGGCGCTTCACAGCGGTGTTCGCGATCCCGATCAGATAGCCGACCTCGGTCGGGAGATCCTCCAGTGCATTCACCCCGCCGAGGAGGTCGACACCGCGTGCCGCCAGCAGGTCCGGGTCCGGGTCGCCGTCGTCGACGACACCGATCACCTCGTACGCCGGGCTCGGCTGCGCCTCGTTCACCGCATCGATCACGTCGAGGACGCAGCGGCCCATGCCGCCCGCACCGACGACCACCACCGGTTGGGTCATGGGCTCAGCCTAGAGATCGTGCCTAGAGATCGTGCCCAGAGATCGCAAGCGCGGCGGTGGCGACCAGACCGACCAGCGCCGCCGCCAACCGCGACGGTCAGTCGTGTCCGACCTTCCAGAACTTCCTGACCACCCGCCGGTCGCGGAACTCGACCGTCGAGAGGCCCCAGAACGCCATCATCTCGTAGGTGCGCCACATGGTCCCGGCGTACGAAGTGCCCCAGCCGTCGTAGCCGATGATCCTCGTGACCTGCGAGCGGGTCATCCCTCGCTTGATCCGCTTGAACTCGGACCGGGTGACGGTGGTCGCGTGCGTCTTCTCCTTCACTCGAACGGTCTCCACCCGGGTGGCGGTCCGCCGACCACACCTCGCCTTGGTCGCGAGCTCGTAGCGGCCGACCGCGACCCGCGGGAAGAACATGCCCGGCAGCGTGCCGCGGTAGCGCCACACGACGTGGAAATCAGTGTCGAGGCCGGTGACCTCGGTGCGGATGCGCGGCTCCTGACCCGAGGGGCACCACACCACCGGGTTCATCAGCCCACCCTTCTTGCCGATCGGGGCGCGCTCGACCCGGGTGTCGCCGATCTGCGGCTTCGCGCTGGCCGATGCTCCGGCGACCGGCGCGTCGAATCCGGCGATGAGCAACAGCGCTGAGCACAGCACCGCGACGAGACGTGCCATGGAACCTCCTCCGAACCAGGCCTCCAGGCTAAGCAGCACCACCGACGCAATGCAGGACTTCCGACGCATTGGAGATGGTGAGCGGAGAAGGAGAGCCGAAGCCGCTTCCGCCGACGGCGTCAGCGCCAGCCGACGACCCAGTACGCCACCCCGAACGGCGTCGCGTCGTAGAGCATCTCGCCGGCACCGAGCCCGTCGACGGCCGCCAGCGCCCCGACGTCGGCCCACAGCTCGTCGGCCAGGGCGGCGTCCACCGCGACCGTCCCGCCGCGCAGCCCTGCCGCGAGCGCGGCGTCGAACGCCTCGGCCCGCTCGTCGAGGTGACCCGGCGCCTTCTCGGTCCGCTTCGCCGAGCCGTTGCCGACCAGCAGCACGCCGGTCTCCCCGTCGTCGACGACCTGCCCGGCGGATGCTTCGACCAGAGCCGCACCCACCCGCCCGCCTGACGGCGCCGAGGCGACCACCCGCACCCGCGGGCCCAGCCGCTCGACCGCGGTCCGGCACGCCGCTCGCAGGTCGGCCACCGGGTCCTCCAGCGACGCATACTCCGGCAGCAGCGCCGGCACCCCCGGCACCAACACCACCGGCACCACCGACGCCGTCGACCGCGCCGGTGCACCGGTGGGCGGTGGAACCGCGTTCACTGGATCCCCCGGATCGCCCGCAGCGGCGGTCGCCGTCCCGCGATGGAGGCGACCATGTCGACGGTCTGGCGGGTCTCGGTGACCTGGTGCACGCGGTAGATCCGGGCGCCGGCCTGGGCGCACCAGGCGGTCGCCGCCAGCGTCCCGATCAGCCGGTCACCGACCTCCATCCCCAGGGTCTCGCCGACGAAGTCCTTGTTGGACAGCGACACCAGCACCGGCCACCCGGTCTCCACCATCTCGCCGAGGCGGCGGGTCACCTCGAGGGAGTGGAAGGTGTTCTTGCCGAAGTCGTGGGCCGGGTCGATCACGATCGACTCGCGGGCCACGCCCGCCGCCAGCGCGCGCTCCGCATAGCCGAGGCAGTCGGAGAGCACCGAACCCATCAGGTCCGCGTACTCGATCCGGTAGGGGCGGGTCCGCGGGGTCACCCCGCCGGTGTGGGTGCAGATGATGCCGGCGTCGTACTGGGCCGCGACGTCGACGAGCTCGGGGTCCGCGCCGCCCCAGGCGTCGTTGAGGATGTCGGCCCCGGCCTCGCAGACCGCGGCGCCGACCGAGGCGCGCCACGTGTCGACGGAGATCACCAGGTCGGGGAAGGACGCGCGGACCCGGGCGACGAAGTCGACCACCCGCGCCCGCTCCTCCTCGGGCCCGATCTCGACGCCCGGAGCGGCCTTGATGCCGCCGATGTCGACGATCTCCGCGCCCTCGGCCACCACCGACTCGACCCGTGCGAACGCGGCGTCCTCGGCCCAGGTCGCGCCCTTGTCGAAGAAGGAGTCGGGGGTGCGGTTCACGATCGCCATCATCAGGTCGGCGTCGGCGTCGACGTGGTGCCGTCGGAACCTCATCGGGCCGCTCACAGATACTCCTCCGCTGGTGGTCGCTCGTCGGTCGGTACGGCGCGGTCGTGCGGTGTGGGGCCGCCGTCCATCCGGAACTGCCGCAGCGTGGCCGGTGTCGTCGGCGCGCCACCACCAGCACCACCGGACCGCGCCAACCCCGCCGCCAGGATCTGCGTCGCCATCCCACCGAGGTCGTGCAGCGCCTGGTGCTGATGAGCCCGTACGCCGAGATCCACCTGCGCGATCGTCTCGACCCCCCGCAGCCGCACGGTGTCGACCAGTGCGGCGAGCTCCACGGCATAGCCGGTCGGGACGGTCAGGGTGGCGAAGAGCGAGCGTCGTACCGCCCACTCGCCGGCGAGCGGCTGCACCAGCCCGGCCAGGTCGGGGAAGAGCAGCGCGATCAGCGGCCGGGCGACGAGCTCGGTGACCCTGCCACCGTCGAGCGGTCCCCCGACGCCGGGCCGTGCGTAGAAGCCCTTGACCAGCTCGACCGCGGAGCCGGGCTCCAGCAGCGGCCCGAGCAGGCCGGGCACGAAGTGGGTGTCCCAGTCGGTGAGGTCGGCGTCCATGAAGACCAGCACGTCGCCGCTGGTGACGAAGAGCGACTTCCACATCGCCTCGCCCTTGCCGGGGCGGGTGCCGAGGTCGGGGCGGATCTCGGCGGCACGGTGCACCACCGCGCCGGCCGAGGCGGCCACCTCGAACGTGGCGTCGGTGGAGTCGGAGTCGATCACCACGATCTCGTCGAGCAGGTCGACGGTCTCCACCAGCGCGGACCGCACCCGGCTGACCACGTCGCCGACGGTGGCGGCCTCGTTGCGGGCAGGGACCACCAGGCTGACCCGCCGGTCGCCCTTGGCCGCGATCAGCTGTTCGATCGTCCAGTCGTCCCAGTGCGCGGTGCGGACGTCGGACATGGCTGCGACCCTATGCGACCGCTCCGCCGCCTCCGCGGCGACGTCGGCGCAGGACGTTCGTCCCGTTCCGTCCCGCCTCGCCCGCAACCGCCCGCACGCCGTGCCGCCGCGTGCCAGCATGGCGTCCTCGGGAGAACACGTTGCACACCGAGGCGGAGAAGGTCGATGTCAGCACGTTTCCGGCGGTGGCGCCGCAAGGTCCGGTGCCGGCGCAAGTACGGCGACCGGTGCCCGCACCTGGAGCCGCACGGCAGGAGGAGGCGTCCCTGACGCCCCCGGTCTACCCGAGATAGTCCTCGACGGCCGCGGCCACGGCCAGCGCGTAGGTGCGCTGCCCCCGGTCGGAGACCATCCGGGCCGCGTCGGCCGGGTCGCGCATGTTGCCCAGCTCGACCATCACCGACGGGATCCGGGCGAGGTTGAGGGTGCCCAGGTCGTCACGTGTGTGGAGCCCCGCTGGGCGGTGTAGGTCGAGATCGGCAGCTTCGCCGCGGCGAGGGCGTCGCGGACGTCACGGCCCAGCCGCCACGAGCTGCGCGCCACCGCGTCGTCACCGGCCGGCGCGATCACGTGGAACCCGCGCGCGTCGGCGCCGAGGTTGCCGTCGGCGTGCAGGCTGATCTTGAGGTTGGCGGTCGGCCCGGGCTCCCCGGGTTTCCGGCGCGACCTCGTACGTCGATGCACGGCCCCCACTCCTCCGCACTGTTGCGGGCGCGGGTGAGCACCACGGTCGCGCCGCGCTCCTCCAGCCGTGCCCGCACTCGGGCGGCGACCTCCCAGACGAGGGTCGCCTCGGGGTAGCCGTCGTCGGTGGCGGTGCCGGTGGAGTTGCAGGCCTTGCTGAAGCCGCCGGCGTCGACCGGGGCGTTGGTCTCGGTCGGGAAGCGGGCGTTGCCGAGCTGGTGGCCGGGGTCGAGCACGACCACCTTGCCGGCCAGCGGCCGCGCCGGCTCGGCGTGCCGCTCGGCGCGGGCCGCCTCGGGCCCCGCCGGTCCCGCGGCCGCCTCGTCGCCGGAGCCGCGGGTGGGTGCGCCGGTGGCCTCCATGGTCGGCGCCACCGGTTGCGCGCCGCACCCCGTGGAGAGCGCGACCGCCGCCAGGAGCGCGACCATCGGGGTCACCGCGAGTCGGATCCGCGGTCGCCGGGCACGCCCCACCACTGCACTCGATCCCCGTCGCACCGGGCGAAACCTACCGGTCCGTAGGTGGTCGGGGCGAGCCCGCCCCGACCACCTCGCTCATCACCCGCTCCGTCAGCGGCGGACCCGGTAGACCAGCGTCCTGGCGGCCGACCGCTGTGTGCCGTCCGAGCCGAGGTAGGCGACCCGGACGGTCTGCCGGCCCTTGCCGCGGGCGGTGAAGGTGAGGCTGGCGCGCCCGTTGCGCAGCGTTCGGACGACCGGCGTGGCTCCGCTGCGCCGGATCCGCACCTTGCCGTCGGCCTTCACCGGACCGGTGAGGACCCGCACCTTGAGCCGCATTTTCTTCCCGGGCTTGACGATCTTCCGGTTCAGCGTGGCGCGGGTGAGGCTCGCACGCTTGGTGACCCGTGCGGTCGGCTCGGAGGTGGCCATCCCGGCCGCGTCGCCGGCGGTCGCGGTGACCTGCACCGACAGCCGCGCCCGTACGTCGTCCGCGACGACCCGGTAGGTCCGACCGGTGGCCCCGTCGATCGGGGTCCCGTCCCGCAGCCACTGGCGGGTGAGGGTGAGGCCGTCGCGGTCCCACTCCCCGTCGGTGGCCCGCAGCCGGGCGCCGACGGTGGCGTCCCCGCCGATGGTGGGCGGCGCGGTGGCCGCCGGGGTCTCGCCGGCGTCCGGGTCGCAGATCTCGAGCAGCTCGTCGGCGAGCTCGACGTCCTCGACGGTCGAGACCACGTGGCAGCCGGTGGCGACGCCGGGACGGTCAGGTAGCCGCCCTCGGGGGTGACCTGCTGGGCGACGCCGTCGACGTACACGGTGGTCTCGGTCTCGGCGGTGGTCGGCAGCGAGACGGTGCCGACCGCGTTGCCGGGCACCGCAGTGACCACGGTCATCGCACCCTCCGAGCCGCCCGTCGCGCCGCCGTCGGAGCCGCCCTGGCGGGTGTCGAACCCGACGCCGACGTCACCGCGCACCGTGGGCGTGCGGATGGTGGCCCACTCCAGCTCGCCGGGCTGCGGCTTGACCTGGAAGGTGGCGTAGCCGGGCTCGGTGGGCCGGATGCCGAAGGTGCCGGCGGGGATGTTGAACGCCGGCGAGGCGGCCCACGGGTGGGAGTAGGTCAGGTTGCTCTTCAGCGACGGGTCCCAGGCCTCCATCGTGGCGCCGGCGCCGAGCCGGATCATGTTCAGCCAGCTGCGCACCCCGGTGCCGTCGGTGAGCATGTTCAGCGCGTCCTGGCCGCGGTCGCCGTCGTAGAGGCCCTTCACCAGGAACGCCGCGCAGTAAACGCTGCAGGACATCCCGCGCGAGGCCACGTAGGTGGCGACGTCACCGGCGATGTCCGCCGTCGGCACCCCGAAGGCGAGCGCGAACGCGCTGGCGTGCAGCGAGTAGTGGCCGGTCAGGTTCTGCCCGGCGTCCATGCCGTCGTCGTACGCGCCGGTCTCGGTGTTGTAGAAGGTGTCGTTGACGGCGCTGCGCAACCGCTCGGCCCGCTCCGTGTACGACGCAGCGTCGGCGTCCTCGCCGAGCTCGGTGGCGATCTGCGCCATGTCGGTGAACGCGCGGTAGTAGATCGAGTTGATCACCGTGTTGTACGGCCGGAACTGGTAGCCGTCGCGCTCGCTGGTGGGCCAGTCGACGATGTCGTCGTCGGTCTTGCTGTTGCCGCCGTTGGAGCCGCTGTCCTTGCGGATCAGCCCGGTGGACTCCTCCAGCCAGCCGCGCTCGAGCTTGTTCTGCAGCTCGGGGTAGTAGTCGGCGAGCTCGGAGGTGTCACCGGTCTGGCGCCAGGCGTCGGCGACGGCGAGGATCACGTAGATCGGCCACTCGGTGGGCCAGGTCCGGTTGGAACGGAAGTAGTTCATCGAGTACCGGGCCAGCGAGAGGTCGTCCATCAGGTACATCGACGACATCTGCTGCAGGTAGGCGTCGGCCTCGTAGTTGATCCGCTCGCGGGTCCAGGAGTCGGTGTAGAAGTTGAGGTTGAGCGCCTCGATGGAGTGCTTGGAGAGCTCGTAGACGTCGACCAGGTCGCTGTCCGAGGCGGCGAACTCCGAGGCCTCGGCGTCGAACGGGTAGACCATCGCCAGGGCCTGGAGGTTGTCGGCGGTGACCGGCTCGGGGGCACCGACGATCTCGACGTAGCGGAAGACGCGCGCGCCCCAGGTCTCCAGGGCCTGCTCGCCGTCACGCAGGGTGACGATGTCCTGGTAGGTGTTGGTGGTGTTGAGGTTGTAGCGCACGGTGTTCTCGGCGGAGGTGGTCTCGCCGAAGCGGATGTCGACGCGGTCGCCGGCGGTGCCGTCGGCCACGGTGTAGCGCACGCCGCCGATCCAGCTGCGACCGAAGTCGACGAAGTAGTTGCCGTCGCCCTTGTCGACGATCTTCACCGGCTCGTGGAGCTGCTCGACCACCTTGTCGGTCGGGGTGGCCTTCAGCTCCTCGAAGTCGTCCTTCACCTCGACCGGCGACCAGCCCGCCTCGGCGGCGGCGTCGAAGCCGGGCTCGGCGTAGCCGGTGGGCCAGGCGCGGGCGTCGAGGTCCTCCTGGGGCGCCTTGAACGACCAGGTGCCGATGTCGCCGGCCTCCGGGTAGACCGCGCTGCCGGGCATCCCGGTCCACGCCTCGCCGGTGCCGAAGGTCTCCGTGGTGCCGTCGGCGTAGCCGACCACGAGCTCGGCGAGGAACCGCTGGTCGGAGGTGGTGTAGGCGAGGGCCCCGAGGGCGAGGGTCTCCCCGCGACCGACCTGGTCGGTCACGTCGAAGCCGTCGTAGCGGACCTCGCTGCCGATCGGGTTCGTCGGGCCCATGCCGACGAACTCGCCGTCGAGGTAGAGCTTGTAGACGTACTGCTTGGCGGGCTTGGGGCTGGCGCCGGTGGCGTAGACCGACGCCCAGGCGACGTCCTTGTCCGCGACGGTGACCTCGTCGCGGAGGAACGACCAGTCGGCGTTCTCGACGGCCATCTGGCAGGTCTGGCCCTTCCCCACGCTCAGCGCCCCCTGGGCGGCCGCGCAGCCGAAGGTACGGTCGGCGGCGCCCAGGGTGGGCTCGAGCAGCACGGCGTCGGTGTGGGCGTCGGTGACCCGGATGTCGCTCCAGGTGGCCCGCTCGGTGGAGCCGCTGCGGAATCCGATGACGCCGCGGCGCACGCTGGCGTCGGTGGTGGTGTCGACGAGGACGTCGTCGATCCAGGTCCTGATGGTGGACCCGACCGCCTCGATCCGGATGGCGGCGGGCTCGCCGACGGTCAGGGTGCCGGCGGGGAGGGCGACGGTCTTGAGGACGTTGTTGTAGTCGCCGTTGACCTGCTTGTGCAGCTTGAGCTGGCTGTCCCCGGGACGGAACTGCCAGAGGTAGGAGCTGTTGGCGTCGGCGCCGCGGAACCGGACGCTGCCGGCGACCTCGTCGACCCGCAGGGTGGCCGCGAGGGTGTAGTCGGACCAGGCGCCCGGGAGCACGTCGTTCTTGCTGACACCGACGACGAGCTGCTCGTCGGCGACGCTGAGGCTGGGCAGCTCGGGGACGGCGCCGTCGGCGAAGTCGTTGCTGTAGAGCGTGGTGCCGTCCAGGTCGGTCACCGAGAGGTCGTCGAACCGGGCCTGCTCGGTGCGTCCGGTGCGGAAGCCGAAGCCACCGGCGGCGTAGGTGTCGTCGGCGCGCTGGTCGACCTGGACGTCGTCGATCCAGGTGGTGATGGTGCTGCCCTCGAGCCGCACCTTCAGGTGGTGGGTGGTGCCGGTGCCGATGGTGAGGCCCTCGGGCATCGGGATGTCCTCGAGCAGCGTGGTGCCGACGTGGGCCTTCAGGCTGTTGGTGTCGGCGCGGATCTGCCAGAGGTAGAACGCCGAGGTCGAGGTGGCGCGCAGGGTGACCGAGGCCGCGTTCTGGACGACGGTGAAGTCGGTCTCCAGCTCGTAGTCGGTCCAGTTGTCGGTGTCGGCCTCCGCCCAGATCGGGCTGGCGTCCCAGTCGTTGCCCGGGCCGGTGCCGAAGGAGGCGGCGGGCGCCCAGTCGGACGCCGCGTCGGCGCCGTCCCAGGTGCGCACGCTCCAGTAGTAGCGCTGCGCGGGGTCGAGCGCGGGACCGTCGTAGGCGACGCTGGTCTGCTGATCGGAGTCCACACGACCGCTGTCCCAGACCGCGCCGTCGCCGGCACCCGCGGCGGACTGCGAGGTCGCCACCACCACCTGGTACGCCGTCTGCGCGGCCGACCCGACGTGCCAGCCGAAGCTCGGCGCGCCCTCGACGTCGACCGGTCCGTCGATGCCGTTGACGGTCAGCGCGGACGGCGCGGACGGCGCGGACGTGTCGCCGTCGGCGGCGCTACCGGGGGCGGCGGCGATCGTGACCGGGGCGGCGTTCGCGGGGGTGACCGCGCCGAGGGTGCCGACGGTGAGGCCGAGCCCGAGGCTTCCGGCGAGCGCGGCGATCAGGGTGGAGCGGGGCTTCATGGAGCGTCCTTGCGTTCGAGGAGTCGTTCCCGGCCGCCGCTCCACCCGAGTTGAGCCGTTGCGGTGTTGAAACGTTTTAAGGCAGGCCGGAACGGTAGACGTTAGGAGCCCGCGGCCTCCTGTGTCAACGGTCACACGGCCCGGTGTCCGGATCCGGCCACCGGGTGCGCCGCGGCCCCAAATCCGCAGCGCACCCGGTGCCCGTGGCCGCCCTCCCGCGGCCGTTCCCCCGATTCCCCCGACTCCCCCACGGGGTGTTCGGCCGGCCCCATTTCCGGCCGAACAGCCGACGGCCCTCCCGCCGCCGGCACCCCGTCAGTCAGGGTCCGGTCGGTCTCCCTCCGACCCACCGGACCCTGAAGACCCGTCGGCCCCACCCGACGTGCCGTTCTCCCCCGACCGGTCGGCCCCGCCGGACCGGTCCGTCGACGCCCGGTGCCTCCCCGGCAGGCCCCGGGCGTCCTCCGGCACCGAGGGCAGCTCCGGGAGCGCGGGCAGCTCCCCCTCGGTGACCGGGTCGAGCAGCGGGCGCACCACATACCGGTGGTCCGGACCGGCGACGGCCAGGTCCAGCCGCCGCTCGTGCTCGACGGCGCGCAGCGCGGCCAGCCCGTCGGCGTACGGGCCGGAGACGCTCTGTCCGCCGCTGACCAGGTCGTGGCAGATCACCACGTGCGGGCGGTCCATCTCCTCGAGCATGGTGCGCACCACGAAGTCGGCGATGGTGGTCGGCACCACCCCCACGAACGGGTCGGCCGGCCCCCCGTCGTCGGACCGCCCGTCACCGGAGCGCCCGTCACCGGAGCGCCCGTGCTGGTCCCCTGCCGGCTCCCACGTCATGACCGGTCCCTCCCGTCGCGCACCATCAGCAGGCAGAAGGCGGCGACGGCGAGCCCCACGCCGAGCCACGCCACGACCGAGCCGTCCTCCTCGGCCGAGGCGGTGTCGGCGGTGCCCGGGTCGACGACCTCGGCGATCTCCTCGCTCCGCTCGTCGGCGACGCTCCCCTCGGCGACCTCCGAGCCCGCGACCTCGGCTGCGGGCGCGGGCGCGGTGGAGCGGGTGGCGGTGAGAATGGCCTCCGCGGTGACGGTGTCCGCGGCGCCGTCCGCCGGCTCCGCGGCCACGGACTGGGCGGCGACCGGCACACCGACGCAGAGCAGCAGCAGGAGCAGCGCGCCGACCAGGACCACGCGGTTGCGCGGCGAGAGCCACTGGACTCGTCCTGCGTCCCGGTGGCGTCCGGGCTCGTCGCCACCGGTCGGTGCCGGAGCGGGGGGCGGGGGGAGCATGCCCTCGCCATTGGGGTGTTCGTTCATCGTCCTCACGTCTTCTCGCACGGTCCTCGCAGGTGGTTCGGAGCGGCCGAGCCACCGGAGTGCAGCGCTTCCGCGCCGCCCTTGCAGAGGTAGAGACGTGGAGGTCCGCGATCCATGACGCGGTCCGCGGAACTTTTCTGGAAGTTTTTTTCGGGTCCCGCCTGGACACCCTGATCCCGGCGGTCCACGGCCGATCTCCGCAGATCGCGGCGGCGGCCGGGGCAGATGATTGGATGAGGGCCCACATCGGGCTTGCTCACACACCGGAGGAGGTGTCCTCGATCGTGGAGATGCACGACAGCGCGCTGTCGGACGCCGACCTCCTGGACCAGCTCCGCTCCGGCGACCGTGATGCCTACGACGCCCTCTACCGCCGTCACGCCGCGGCCGCGGAGGCGGCGGCCCGCCGGATCGCCGGCTCCCGTGGTCGCGACGACGTCGACGACGTGGTCTCCGACGCGTTCGCGCGGGTGCTGCGCGCGATCGACAACGGGTCCGGCCCGACGGTCGCGTTCCGTCCCTACCTGCTGGCCACGGTCACCAACGCGTGGAACGACCTGGCCCGCCGCGAGCACCGCGACGTCGCGGTGGAGATGGACGAGCTGGCACCGCTGCTGACCGAGACCGACGGGTCGGGTCGTCGGGCCGAGGTCGAGGTGCTGGTCGGCGCGATGGCCTCGCTGCCCGCGCGGTGGCAGCAGGTGCTGTGGCTGACCGAGGTGGAGGGCCTGGGCAACCAGGAGGTCGGCGACCTGGTCGGCCTCTCCGCCAACGGCGTGGCCGCCCTCGCACTGCGCGCCCGCCGCGGCCTGCGCGAGTCCTACCTGCAGCAGCACCTGGTCGGCCGGCCCGACACCGCGGCCTGCCAGGAGATCGAGAAGCTGCTGCCCGCCTACGCCGACGGCCGGGCCAGCGCGACCGCGACCGCCAAGGTCGAGGCCCACCTGGAGGAGTGCAACGAGTGCCGCGCGGCGCTGCTCGGCCTACGCACCGTCACCGCCGACCTGCGGCTGCTCCTGCCGCTGCCGGCGATCGCCGCCCTGGGCGCCGCCTCCGGCGGCGGGCTGCTGCTCGGCGCCGCGGCCGGCACCGGCGCGGCCGGGGCCGGGGCGGCCGGCACCCAGGGGTCGGGCCCGTTCGGCGCACTCACCGACGGGCTGGTGAAGGCGACCGCGGCGGTGGCCGCGAGCGCGGCCGTGGTGGCCGGCGGCTGGTTCGCGCTGGGCCTGATCAGCGGCGACGACTCGGCGACGTCCGCGGACGTGGTCCCCCGCGTCGCACCCAGCACCACGGCCGTGGACCAGACCGACGCGGTGGCCACGCCGGCCCGCCCGGGCCCGACCACCCGCCCGGGCACGGGCCCGGTGGTCCCCGACCCGACCCGGACCAGCAGCGCTCCGGCGACCACCCCGGCCAGCACGCCGCCCCCCACCCCGACGCCCACGCCGACCAACCCGACCACGCCGGCCCCGAGCGCGACGCCCTCACCGACCCAGCGACCGACCACCGAGCCGCGCCCGACCGAGTCCGGCAGCGGCGGGATCGGCGTCCAGCCGAGTGTCAGCCCGACCGAGACCGAGACGGCGGCCAGCGCACGCGTCGCGAGCGTGAGCGTCCAGGAGTCGCTGCTGCCGGGCTGGTGGCGGATCGGCGTCCAGGTCGAGAGCGTGGCGCGGGCCGGGACCGTGCGGGTGACCGCCTCCGGCATCGACGGCTACTGCTACAGCCTGGCCGACTGCGTGCTGCTCGGCTCCGAGAGCGTCTGGCAGGCGTCCTTCGACGTCGGCGCCGGTGACTCCGAGGTGGTCTTCTACCTCGACCCCGGCACCGTCGCGGCGGTGCACGCCCGGCTGACCGTGGTCGGGCACGACAGCGACCCGCACGACAACACCGCCGCGGTCACCGTCCCCTGAGCGGTCGCGCGCTCGGGAGCGACACGGCCCTACCGGACCAGCTGCTGGCGCACCCAGGCCGGTGCGGGGTTGGTGCGATGCTCATCGCCCACGAAGACCGTCGGCACCGTCTCGTTGCCACCGTTGACCGCGCGCACCCGCGCCGACGCAGCCGGGTCGCGGCGCACGTTCACCCAGACGGCCCGGCGTCCCCGCCACCCGAGGGCCAGGCGCAGGCGGAGACAGAACGAGCACCCCGGCCGCCAGTAGATCAGCGGCACTCCTCCGACCTCCGCCTCGGCGCGGCCCACCTCGTCACTCGGTGACCGTGGGAACCCGACGGGCGTCGACACCAGCAGCAGCACGGCGCCCGCGACCACGAGCACCACGATCGAGGTCGCCGTCACCGCGGCCCCCGCAGCGGCCGGAACGCCTTCAGCATGACCTGTCCTCAGTCGTAACCGAGGATCGACCTGCGCTTCTCACCCCAGGCGAGCGCGGAGGCGATCGCCTCGTCCAGTGACAGCTCGGTGCGCCAGTCGAGCACCCGGGCCGCCTTGTCGGCGTTCGCGAAGGCGCCGACCGCATCCCCCGGACGCGAGGGCGCCTCCCGGGTCGGCACTGGCTTGCCGACGACCCGCTCCACGGCCGCGATCAGCTCGCGCACGGTGACGCCGTCGCCTGCGCCGAGGTTGATGTAGGCCGTGGGCGCACCCTCGGCCTCGATCACCTCGTCGAACTTCTCGATCGCCTTGACGTGGGCCTTGGCCAGGTCCCACGCGTGGATGTAGTCGCGGATGCCGGTGCCGTCGCGGGTGGGCAGGTCGGTGCCGGTGATGGTGAAGACGTCGCGCTGGCCGAGCGCGGTCTGCGCCAGCAGCGGCACCACGTGGGTGGCGTCCTTGAGGTGATAGCCGGTCTCCAGGTCGGGGTCGGCCCCGATCGGGTTGAAGTAGCGCAGGATGATCGCCCGCAGGTCCGTGGCCTGCGACATGTCCTCCAGGACCTGCTCCATCATCCGCTTGGTCCGCGAGTACGGCGAGTTGGTGGCCAGGCCGTCCCCCTCGCGCACCTCGAACTCGTCCTTCAGCGCGTAGAGCGAGGCCGTCGAGGAGAACAGGATCCGCGGCTTGCCGTGGGCGACCAGGTGGTCGAAGAGCTCCAGCGACTTCGCCACGTTGTCCCGGTAGTACTCATAGGGCAGCTCCACCGACTCCGGTACGACGATCCGCGCCGCCATGTGCACCGTCGCCTCGATGTCGGGGTGGTCCTCGAGCACCCGCTGCACCATCGCCCGGTCGGCGATGTCGCCCTCGTAGAAGATGCGTCCCTCGGTGAACTGGCGCGGACCGACCAGGAGTGAGTCGAGGACGACCGGGGTGTGGCCCGCCTGCTCGAGTGCCTTGCAGGTGATGGAGCCGAGGTAGCCGGCGCCGCCGGTGACGAGGACCTTCATGTGACCGACCTTACCGAGGCGTTCGACCGTCGTTCACTCCAACCGACAGACGTCAACCGCCGCGATCGTTACGATTGTCCCTTGGGGGCATGGAACGGCCTCGTTGTATCTCTCTAGTTAGATTGGCAAGGCTGTGTCGCAGGTGCTCTGCAACCGCAAAATCGGTGTGCTCGGACTCGGATACGTCGGGCTGCCGCTCGCCGTCTCGTTCGCGAAGAAGTACGACGTCGTCGGGTTCGACATCAACAAGGTCAGGGTCGACGAGCTCGCGTCGGGCCACGACCGCACGCTGGAGGTCTCGGCCGACGAGCTCATTGAGTCGGGGCTGCGCGTCAGCGCGGAGCCGACCGACCTCGACGACGTCGATGTGTACATCGTCACGACACCCACTCCGATCGATGAGCACAAGAACCCAGATCTGACGGCGCTGCTCGCCGCGTCGCGGACGGTCGGCTCCACGCTGCGGGCCGGGGACATCGTCATCTACGAGTCGACGGTCTATCCGGGCGCGACCGAGGACGACTGCGTCCCGGTGCTTGAGCAAACCAGCGGCCTGACGTTCAACAAGGACTTCTTCGTCGGCTACAGCCCCGAGCGGATCAACCCGGGCGACAAGGAGCACCGCTTCGAGACCATCCTCAAGGTCACTTCCGGCTCGACGCCCGAAATTGCGGACCTGATCGACGATTTGTATGGCTCCGTTGTCACCGCCGGCACCTACAAGGCGTCGTCGATCAAGGTTGCCGAGGCCGCCAAGGTCATCGAAAACACGCAACGTGACGTCAACATCGCTCTGGTCAACGAGCTGGCGCTTCTCTTCAACCGCCTTGAGATCGACACCCAAGAGGTACTGCTGGCCGCAGGGACGAAGTGGAACTTCCTCCCGTTCCAGCCAGGGCTGGTGGGCGGTCACTGCATCGGCGTCGACCCCTACTACCTCACCCACAAGGCTCGGGCCGTCGGCTATCACCCGGAGGTCATCCTCGCCGGCCGTCGTATCAACGACTCCATGGGATCTCACGTCGCATCGGAACTGGTCATGTCCATGCTCCGCAAAGGCATCGATCTGCGCTCCGCGCGCGTGCTCATCCTTGGCTTGGCCTTCAAGGAGAACACCCCCGACCTGCGCAACACCCGGGTCACCGACATCTACGCAGAGCTTATGGCTGCTGGGCTTGAGGTCGACGTGCACGATCCGTGGGTCGACGCGGCTGAGGCCGAGCACGAATACGACCTCACCCTCCTCGCGGCCCCAGAAGCCGGGCGCTACGCAGGCATCCTTCTGGCCGTCGGCCACAACGAATTCAGAGAACTGGGCGCCACCGGCATCCACGCCTTCGGCGACCCATCCGGTCACGTGCTGTACGACTTGAAGTCGCTGCTCCCGTCCGCTGACTCCGACCTCCGACTCTGACTACTCGCGCCCCCGCTGCACCGAAGGGAACACCTTGAAGAAGATCCTCATCACCGGCGGCGCCGGCTTCATCGGCCACAACTTGGCGCGAGAGGCGTTGGCGGCCGGACACGAAGTCCGTATCCTCGACGACCTGTCCAACGGATACCGCGACAACCTCGACGGCCTCGACGTGGATTTCCGAGAGGCATCACTCCTCGATGAAGAAGCCGTCGGGTCGGCCGTTAAGGGCGTGGACTCCATCGTCCACCTCGGCGCCCTCGGCAGCGTGCCGCGCAGCATCAAGGACCCCCTCCGGAGCCACCACGCCAATGCGACCGGCACTCTCACCCTGCTTGATCGGGCCCGTCGTGCCGACGTCACCCACGTGATGTGCGCGTCCTCCAGTTCCGTATACGGGATGAACCCAGCGCTTCCGAAGAACGAACGTGAGTGGGTCCGACCGATGAGCCCCTACGCCGTCAGCAAACTAGCGACCGAGCAGTACACACTCGCCTTCCAGCAGTCCTACGGCTTCGAAACGCTCGCGTTCCGATTCTTCAACGTCTATGGGCCTGGACAGCGCGCTGGCCACGTCTACGCAGCCGTAATTCCCACTTGGATTGATGCCGCACTAAATGGGCGGCCACTCTTCGTGAACGGTGACGGCAGCAACTCGCGAGACTTCACCTATGTTGGGACGGTTTGCGAAGTGCTGCTATCCGCCGCGGAGCGACGGACAAGCCATCCAGAACCAGTGAACCTCGCCTTCGGAACAAACACCACACTTGCACAACTCATCGCCGAGTTACAGGCCGCACTTGAATTCCCAGTGCAATTACAGTTCCGCGAACCGCGGCCCGGAGACGTCCCACACTCTCAAGCCGAGAATGAAGCTCTGCGTTCGCTAATACCAGGCATAGAGCCCACGCAACTAGCCGAAGGGCTGCGCCACACCGTCGACTGGTTTCAACAAACAATCGAGAGGAAGTCTAGGTAGAGCCATCGCAATGCGACTGCATCAACAGCGTGACCCAAATAAACGTATCTGATCAGGCCTCCGCACTCGCCCGCAAGCTAGGCCACACCTTGGTGGTTTGATTTTTTTAGGCAAACCCGTCGAGGTCTTGGGAGAAAAGCAAATGTCCAACGTTCACGCGAGAGCATTCCGCGCAACTCTCTTCAGCCGTCGTCAAAGCGAGATCTCGCGCCGAGCGGCGCTTTACGAAGGCCTTCTGGACCGTGGCCGTATTGAGCAGTACCAGTTGTCAGCATTCAACGCAACATGGACTACGTGCCTTGAAGAGATCCCGTTCTACAGGTCCTGGGCAGCAAAGCACGCGCTGCCCCCACGGATTGAAGTCATCGCCGACCTTGCGTCGTTCCCGGTTCTAACCAAACGCGACATAGTCGACAACTCTGAAGAGATCTTTCGAAACGGGCGCATTACTTCCGCATACTCCACCGGGGGAACAACGGGCACTCCCACCCGATACCCGCGTGGCGATCGTGACTTCTTCTCGATATACGCCGATGTCTATACAGCCCGAGGCTGGTGGGGAATCCGCCCGCTCGACCCCTACATCCACCTCTGGGGGCACTCCCATTTGTTCGGCGGAAGTCGGATCGCCCAAATTAAGAGGGCGGCCGCAGATCGAATAGTCGGGGCCACCCGACTGAACGCGTACGACATGTCCAATGAAGCATTGGAACGACATTTTCGCACGTATCAGAATGCAACACCGGCATATCTGGTCGGATACACTTCCGCTCTATTCAGGCTTGCTCGGCACATCGAGAACAACCACCCAGGATCCAGGCTTCCAAGCATCCGTGCAGTAGTGGCAACGGCTGAAACTGTAAGCCAAGCGGACGCAGAAACTATCTCACGAGTCTTTGGGGCCCCGCTAATCAACGAATATGGCGCCGCCGAAGTTGGCGACATGGCAGTGTCGCGCGAGAGTACTTGGAATATGCAGGTCCTGTGGGCAAGTTGCATACTTCACTTGACTGAAACTGATGATATCCAAGTAACAACGCTCAATCCCCGACTATTTCCGCTGATAAACTACGCTGTCGGGGATCGAGCCGTGGGAATCGATGTTGAACGCGGCAACGCCCTCCGACTATCGGCTGTCACCGGACGATCCCAAGATACGATCACCCTCAGGGACTCAAACGGGGGCGTCTTCACTTATCGGCCATACTTCCAGTTCACATACTGAAGACCATGCCAGGAATCACTGCGGTCCAATTTCGCCAAGTGCAGAACTCAGTCGAAATCCTCCTTACTGCAACACGCCCCTTGGACCTGCAAAGCGTCCAACAACATTTCTCCCTAGAGCTGGGAAGGGACCATCCGACTTACGACCGAACCGCAGTCACGTTCCTGCAGGTGGATCAACCAGCACTGACGCGGGCGGGTAAGCACGCCCTCTTCGTTCAGTGATGCCAACGGGCGGCATGCTCAGAGAGCATGGCGCATCCACCGTAGCAACCATTCTTTGGTGCATCGCAGGGATCGTCCTGACGGGCGCCTATCTTAATGGTCTATTGGGGTCGGCAGAGGACGCCGCAGTCGTACTAGCGCTGCTGGGAGGAACACATGCATTCAGCTCATTCTGGATGCATGGCGGCGCCAACATAACAGCTACTGGCGTGTTCATGCTCGGATTGGTTACGTTTGTCTACTTTCCAGCCGTTTATGTAGCGACGGAACGAATCTCCTTCGCAGAGCCTCGAGATATTCCAGGCGCCATCATATTGGTCTTTTTTTCCCAAGTGATCATGTACCACCTCACCAGCGAACCTCAACGTGAGCTTGGCTTCGCTGCGAGTGTCGGCGTCGCGGAACCAGTTGCGATCTGGTCGACGAATCTAGGGGTCGCTCTAATAGTAGCCGGATACTCGCTTGAGCGAATCTTCGGCCTAGGCAGTTCCACCCTCGCCGGAGCGACCGCATTCAGCGGTGCCGCCCTAGTGGCAGTTACGGCGCTGCATAATGCGAAACTATCCCTCTGGCGCTTCGCATTTGCAGCGGTTGCTTGCAGTTTTTACGTTGCGACGATGTTTAGTGGCGGCGGGCGTCTCGTCTTGGGCGGGCTAGCAATGGTTGTTGCCGTGGCAATTACTCGACAGAGCGGCCGGTTCGCGAAGTCTCTGGTCACCGTCACACTTCCGGTCGGCTTGAGCCTACTCGCAGCGAACCGCGCAGAAAGAACGGCAACCTTGGGCGGTGTTGAAACTGGCCTAGAATCTGTCGTGTGGCCCTTCGAGCGGTTCGCCCAACTTCTTCAGCTGTCAACCGCTGGCCAGTTGCCCCACGGCGAGGGATCGAGTTTCTACGCAACCGCAGTGCTCTTCTTCCCGCGTTCCCTTTGGCCCGAAAAGCCCATTGGGTTTGGCGCCGAACTTACGGAGATATTCCGTCCCGAATTGGTGGGTACTGGACACTCCGAGGCCGCGCTAGTCCATGGCGAACTTATATTCAACTTCGGACTACTTTCGCTTCTTATAATTATTCCCCTTTCCTACTTTGTCCGTTTTCTTGATAGACGCTTGTCCAATGCGCAAAGCCAACTCGTCAGCAGTCCGATGCAGATCCTCACACTGACCGCAACCGTGCTGGCAACTGCTGGCCTGCTGGACCTGGTCTGGGTCGGCACTTTCGGATACATGTCGCGCACAGGACAGCGCCTGTTGGTTCTAGCCGCCGTGTATATCGTTCTCGCTTGGAATCGCCGTCGCACCAGCAACCTGATGAGCGCCACCCATTCAGGGAGAAGGTCACCCCGGGTGCAACGGGCTTACAGCCGATTCAGGGGGCTGCCCAATTAGCGGCTCTTCTGAGTTCCGGTGGGGGGTGAGCGGCGCGCCGGGTGACGGCGTGATGTCGGGGTGAAGGACGTCGAGGCGCACAGGATCAGTGGCGACCAAGCACACCGTTCCGAAGGGCCTCGACGTGTGTCCGAGCCTACGAGTCGCCGCCAGGACCGATGGGGTTCCGGGGAGTGCGGTGTGGTTGCGCACAGCCACGCCTTGGTCGGGCACGACGACTCCGCGCGGCGCGTATCGCTGCGCGCTGCCATCACGTCACCTCTGTTGATTTCGATCACGACGGCCGGCGCGAGGTGAGGCTCGTTGACGCGTGCTGGTAGGCGATCAGCCAGATCCGCCGCGGGCACGCCTCGATCCGCGGGATCGCTCGCCAGTTGGGGACGACGTGGAACACGGTGTGGACCTCGATCGAGCCGCTTCTGAGGGAGATGGCTGACGACGAGTCTCGGTTCGCCGGCGTGAAGCGGCTCGGCGTGGACGAGCAGGTGTGGCACTACGTGTCGGAGTTCCCCATCGCCGACGGCGGCCGTGGACCCAAGCTGTTGACCGGGATGGTCGACCTCACCCCCGACGGGAACGGGAATCCGGAGGCGCGGCTGCTCGACCTGGTCCCGGGCCGGTCGGGCAAGGCGTACAGCGACTGGCTCGCGGAGCGCGGCGAGGAGTCCACTGGCGGCGTTGAGGTGGCCACCCTGGACCCGTTCCACGGCTACAAGAACGCCATCGAAGTTGAGTCCCCGATAGTGGTGTAGCGCGGTCGCCGAGATCGTCACCGGCGTGTACGCCGGACGCAGGCGCGGCCACCGCGTGATCCTTCGAGTCAACCTTCCACAGAATCCTCGAACGGAGTCATCACGATGACCGCTCCACACATTGTCGACCCAGCACGCCTGCTCGGCGAAGCCAGCCCGGATCTGATGCGCACGTTGTTGCAAACGATCATCAACGCACTGCTGTCCGCTGACGCCGACGCGGTGGTCGGTGCCGAGTACGGGCGGCCTACCCCGGGCCGCACGAGCCAGCGCAACGGCTACCGCCACCGCGACCTCAACACCCGGGTCGGGACCATCGATGTCGCGATCCCCAAGCTCCGCAAGGGCACCTACTTCCCCCAGTGGCTGCTCGAGCGCCGCAAACGAGCAGAGACCGCGCTGATCACCGTGGTCGCCGACTGCTACCTCGCCGGCGTGTCCACGCGTCGGATGGACAAGCTCGTGAAGACCCTCGGGATCGACTCCCTGTCGAAGTCGCAGGTCTCGCGGATGGCCGAAGAGCTCGACGCGATCGTCGAGGACTGGCGCCACCGACCGCTCGACGAGGCGGGGCCGTTCACCTTGGTCACCGCGGACGCACTGACGATGAAGGTCCGCGAAGGAGGGCGGGTGATCAACGCGGTCGTGCTGCTCGCGACCGGGGTGAACAGCGACGGGCACCGTGAGGTCCTCGGCATGCGCGTGGCCACCGCCGAGACCGGTGCGGCGTGGAACGAATTCTTCGCCGACCTGGTCGCTCGTGGCCTGTCCGGTGTACGGCTGGTCACCTCCGATGCCCACCGCGGCCTGGTCGAGGCGATCGCAGCGAACCTTCCTGGAGCGGCCTGGCAGCGGTGCCGGACCCACTACGCGTTCAACCTGATGGGCGTCACCCCGAAGAGCATGTGGCCGGCGGTCAACGCGATGCTGCACAGCGTCTACGCCCAGCCCGACGCGACCGCCGTGCACGCCCAGTTCGACCGACTCCTGGACTACGTCGAGCCCAAGCTCCCCGAGGTTCACGACCACCTCGACCGGGCCCGCGCGGACCTGCTGTCGTTCAACGCGTACCCGAAGGAGATCTGGACCCAGATCTGGTCCAACAACCCACCGAACGGCTCAACAAGGAGATCCGTCGCCGCACCGTCGCGGTCGGGATCTTCCCCACCCGCGAGGCCATCGTGCGTCTGGTCGGCGCCGTGCTGGCCGAACAGACCGACGAATGGGCCGAAGGCCGCCGCTACCTCGGACTCGACGTCCTGGCCCGTTCCCGCGTCACCATCGTCCCCACCCCCGAACCCGAGATCGGAGCCGACGACCTGCCCGCACTGACCGCCTAACCACCCCGACCGAAGGAACGCAGCGCTACACCACTACCCGGGACTTGACCGCCATCGACGACCAGCTCTACGGCATCCGCACGATCCTGCGCTGCGGCGCCGAGAAGTTCACTGACCGCCAACGCGCACGACTCGAACGCGCGATCGCTGCCGACGGACGCCACGACGAGGTCCTCGTCGCCTGGCTGTGCGCACAGAAGCTTCGATCGGCCTACAACGAAGAACCCGGCCCAGAGACCTGACTTGCACAGGTCGGGCGTGATTCTGGGGCCGGCTCAGCGTTTGCGCTGGTCAGGGCCGGTGCGGGTGTCGGTGGTGACACACTAAGCGGCTACGTTTCCGGGGTGGTGTTCCTGCGGAAGGTGAAGACGGCCTCGGGCGCGACGGCCGTGCAGATCGCCCGCCGGGAACATCGACGCGACGTCGTCATCGAGCATTTGGGTTCCGCGCACACCGAAGCCGAGCTCGCGGCGTTGATGCAGGTCGGGCGCCGCAAGATCGAGGAAGGCCAAGGCGTTCTCGACCTCGGACTGGAGCCCGAGCAGGATCCGCGCGCCACGATCGTGCAGGCCAAGGCCTCGCGGCTGCTGGTCGCGGTCATCGAGTCGGCGTGGCAGACATTGGGGTTCGGTGTGATCAACGACGAGGCGTTCTTCCAGCTCGTGCTGGCCCGGATCGTCGAGCCGACGTCGATGCTGGATGCCGGGCGGGTGCTGAGCGAGCTCGGCCTCACGCCTGCGCACCGCAACACCTTCAGCGCCACCCTGCGCCGTGCCGGACAGCGCGGCTACCGCGACCAGATCGCGGCCGCCTGCTTCCGCGATGCCACCGCGTGGGGTGACGTGTCGCTGTGTCTCTATGACGTGACGACGCTGTACTTCGAGGCCGAGAAGGAAGACGACCTCAGGAAGGTCGGCTACTCCAAAGAACGCCGTGTCGATCCCCAGGTCGTCGTCGGGCTCCTGGTCGACCGGCGCGGTTTCCCGCTCGAGATCGGCTGTTTCGAGGGCAACAAGGCCGAGACGCTCACGATGATCCCGATCATCAAGGCCTTCCAGAAGCGCCACGGCGTGAGCGACATGGCTGTCGTCGCTGATGCCGGGATGCTGTCCGCGACCAACCTGCGCGAACTCGACCAAGCCGGTCTGCGGTTCATCGTCGGCTCCCGGGTGACCAAGGCGCCGGTCGATCTGGAGTCCCACTTCCGCTGGCACGGCGACGCCCTCAGCGACGGGCAACTCATCGACACGATCACCCCGAAGAACCGACGCAGCATCGAGAACGACACGAAGAAGAAGCGCGAGCCGGTCTGGGACCCGGAACAGCACCCGGGATCCTGGCGGGCGGTGTGGGCCTACTCGGCCAAACGCGCCGCCCGTGACGGCAAGACGCTGACCCTGCAGGAGAACCGCGCCAAGGAAGTCATCGCGGGCGAGAAGACCGCCCGGACACCGCGGTTCGTCAAGACCACCAACGGCACCAAGACACTCGATGAGGCGTCCTTGACGCGGGCACGTCGGCTGGTCGGGCTGAAGGGCTACGTCACCAACATCCCCGCAGGCGTGATGGACCCCGACGAGGTCATCGGCAGCTACCACGACCTGTGGCGCGTTGAGCAGTCGTTCCGGATGTCCAAGACCGACCTACGCGCCCGGCCGATGTTCCACCACAAGCGCGAATCGATCGAAGCCCACCTCACCATCGTGTTCGCCGCGCTCGCCGTCGCGCGCTACCTCCAGCAACGCAGCGGCGTCAGCATCAAGAAGCTCGTCCAGACCCTGCGCCCGCTGCAGGAGATCACAGTCAGCGTCGCCGGCCAGTCGATCGCCGCCCAACCACAGATCCCGCCCGAGGCCCAAGAACTCATCGACCGCGTGACCCACTAAGTCTGTGCAACTCAGGTGGTCGGCGCCGTGCTGGCCGAACAGACCGACGAATGGGCCGAAGGCCGCCGCTACCTCGGACTCGACGTCCTGGCCCGTTCCCGCGTCACCATCGTCCCCACCCCCGAACCCGAGATCGGAGCCGACGACCTGCCCGCACTGACCGCCTAACCACCCCGACCGAAGGAACGCAGCGCTACACCACTACCCGGGACTTGACCGCCATCGACGACCAGCTCTACGGCATCCGCACGATCCTGCGCTGCGGCGCCGAGAAGTTCACTGACCGCCAACGCGCACGACTCGAACGCGCGATCGCTGCCGACGGACGCCACGACGAGGTCCTCGTCGCCTGGCTGTGCGCACAGAAGCTTCGATCGGCCTACAACGAAGAACCCGGCCCAGAGACGCCGGACCGCCGAAGAGCTCATCCGGTCGCTGCCGACCTGCCCGATCCCGGAGATCAAGCCACACGGCAAGACTCTGAAGCAGTGGCGCGAAGCATTCTTGGCCTATATCGACGCCGGCCGTGCCAGCAACGGCGGCACGGAGGCGATCAACGGCCTCTCGAGCTCCACCGCCGCGTCGCCCGCGGATTCCGCAACCGCGATCATTACCGACTACGAATGCTGCTCATCGGCGGCTGCCTGACTCACCCCCACCTCAGGTAGGAAGAGCCCATAAACCAGCGTCGCGTCGCCACGACCGTGCTTGCCGGCGACGACACCCGCGAGCCAGGTAGCCCATCGGGGCGGCTCCCACTCGGTCCGGCATACCGCCAGCAGAGTTCGAAGGGAGGTCCTAGCCTCCATCAGACCCAGGGCGGTTCATTATCAGGCGCGACCGTCCGACCGGAGTTCAACAAGTTTCGCGATCCGCGAGCCCCTGCTTATCCCTCGCCATTTGATGAATGACTCGTACCAAAAGGTATACGGCTGAGACGAGCCCCGCCCCGCCAGAACCAGCGGGATCGCAATAAAGGTAAGCCCTGAGACTGCGGCACACCCGACACCAATCAACACTACAACCACCGACAGTATCTTCGCGACAACAATCTGCCGACCTTGATCACGCAGCTTAAAGAAGATCCCGGCCGTCGCAATAAAAAGCAGAAATCCGTACTCGACACAGGTGATCGGGAGGATATCTCGCACCATTGGCCAACTATCCGCAAACATGGCTCGGCCAACTGGAGACGAAGGCATCAGCAGGATAAGAGCCCACAGGACGAGTGCGCCTAGCAAGACCAACATGACCAATACAAGAGCGCGGACATCTTTCGAACGTGAGCGTCGGGCAAGCGCCGCCAGAACTCCAAAGTCAAGGAACGTCATAAGCGTGTTCAGTGGCCCAAGCACGGTTCCAGCACCCCGGAGCGCACCCACCGCACCCGCGCCATAGACGGGAGCTACAACTAGCGCCGTGACCACGGTAACGCCGCCTGACATTGCAACTTGCGCGACCGAGGCTTCGCGGGCACCGCGCCCCGGTCTGAGGGTTCGCCACCCGCCCGACCAGTCGACACTCGGAGTCAGGCATCCAACCGCTACGACCATAGAGCCAGCAGCGATCAGAATCCAAAGAAGAGTCGCAGTCACTGGAGAGAGCGAACTCCCACTCACCCATAAGATGAGCGCGCCCATCAGCCAAAGGCTGTCAGAAGCCACAGCAACGCCGGTCCTTCTAGTCGCGACCGCATGGAATCTCGCGAGATCCTGCACGAGAAGTATGGGCACCGCCACACTCATCAGCACCACGATAGATACACCCGTAGCAGAAGTGGAGGTTGCGATACCGAGTACCAGGACCCCAGACGCTGCGACCGCAGCGATATAGATTGCCGCAGCGACAGAACTCCCATACAGCACACCTTGCTCAACCCGCGATAAACTCGCTCCGAGGGCAATAGGCAGGCCAAGATATGCTCGCGTCACGCCTAAGGCTAGGGTCATGACCGCATATACGGTCGCGAATAGACCGAACTCGTCCGAACTGTATGCCGCGGCCAAAGCGAGAACCGAGGCCATGTTGCTCGCACTCGCCACCATCTGGTCCAGAAGCGACAGGCTAGAACGCAACTTCAAGACAGAACGTCCTCGATATTCAACGCCCGCACTTGCCCGACGAACCTTCGGTCACCGAGCGCAGGAAGTTGGCTAGGCGACCCGGGGAGGCCAGAGCGCCGACATTCTTTGCGCATGCGAGATTGGCGCGGGAAGCGGACTCGTACAGGACGCTGTTCTCGACCAGGGCTGCGACCTTGCCAGAAATAGCCGTGGCATCGCCAGGCGCCACAATGTACTGGTTCTCAATGAGTTCACCTACAGCACCGGCGTCAGTCGAGACTACTGGGAGGGCGCGCGCCATAGCCTCCACCATCGCACGGGACAGGCCTTCAGAGTAACTTCCCGACAAGTATATATCTGATTCATCGAGTATCTCGCGCACCCGCTCGGGAGCGTGAACCTGCCCCAGAAAATTTACGTCACCTCTTATGCCTCGATGGGCTGAGATATTCGCGAGCTCAGCCATTCGCGGTCCATCTCCTATTAAGGAGAGGGTGGTTTTCAAGCCAAGTCCATTGAGAATCTGGGTCGCTTCGATGAGAACGTCGTGCCCTTTGATCTTTCCGTTCATCGCGCCAATACTGCAAAGCCGAATCGGGCGAGATAGATCTAGAGATCGCGGAGCATCTACATACGCCTCATCACCGAGAACCACGTTGGATCTGGCTAACACGGGGACCCCGATGGGTGCCGGATATCGCGCCTGCAACCATTCCTGCGAAACGTATACGACTCCCACCGAGCGCCGGACGATTGCCCGGGCAAAGAGGGTCGCCAAGCTTCCAAACAGGCGACCCATTCTTGACTCTCCGCCAAAATAGGCAGCGCCAATTGAAGCGGGGTCAGTGGCCATAAACGCGATATATCTAGCTCCGGCCATGAAACTACGTCCAAACAGCAACAGAGCCAGAGGTTCTACAGGGCGTCCTATAAAGACGTCGGCCTTAGATCCGATTCGAGACACCGCGAGTACCAATCGCGGGAGTGTTAAGACAAGGCCACGGAGGCCCTGATATCGCGGCAGGGTCTCTACCTCTACTCCATCCCCGTCAACGAGAGGACCGTCGTCGGAAACAGTGGGATCGAGACGTGCAACGACAGTTATCGAGCCAAATGCGGCCACGAACGGCGCCCAAGCAGCAAAGCTTGCGGCATTATGGTTGGCTCTAAATCGACCCCGACTGTCGCGATGAACGGTTACGTCTGTTGCCACCCATACCCGCAGCGATCTAGTCACAACTCTCGGACCCCGGCCCATTGCTTGTGACGCTTGGTGGTCGACAGTATGAAACGCACGACCCTCTGGGACGTATTCTCAATGTCGTACCCTTGCGGAATCGACGTTGATTCCTCACGCAGCAGTACGCCGATGGTACGGACAACATCAGCGGCGTCCAGACCAGTCATCACAATCGATCCGGCGTCAAGTGCTTCGGGCCGCTCAATCGAGTCACGCAGAGTTAGTGCCGGGAATCCCAGAATCGACGATTCCTCGGCGATCGTGCCGGAGTCGGAGAGTACACACGCGGCGTTCTTTTGGAGATTGTTGTAGTCATGGAAGCCGAACGGCTCCATCCAACGTATGTCAGCACCGGTATCCAGCGAAACTTGTGCAAGTCGCTTTCGGGTTCGGGGGTGCGTGGAAACGATCACCGGCAGTTGCCACTCTCGATGGACGGCTTTGAGGCAATCGATCAACTGCACCAAGCGCGGGGCCGAGTCTACATTCTCTTCGCGGTGCGCACTGACCAGAAAGTACTTCTTGGGAGCGAGCGAGAGCTGCTCAAGAACGGTTGACCTTTCAATGTTCTCACGATACGTACTCAACACCTCACGCATAGGTGAGCCGGTGACCACAATCCGGCGCGGGTGCAGGCCCTCGGCGAGCAGGTTGCGGCGCGCGTGTTCGGTGTAGGCAAGGTTGAAGTCCGCGACGTGGTCGACGAGGCGACGGTTGGTCTCCTCCGGCACGTTCTCGTCGAAGCAGCGGTTGCCAGCCTCCATGTGGAAGGTGGGCACCCGCATCCGCTTCGCCATCACCGTCGCGATGCAGGAGTTGGTGTCACCCAACACCAGCAGGGCGTCCGGCTGCTCCTCGAGCAGGACCTTCTCCGTGCCGACAAGGACCCCGCCGAGGACCGCGCCCAGCGAGCTGGTGTCGACGCCGAGGTAGTGGTCGGGGGCCCGCAGGCCGAGGTCGTCGAAGAAGACCTGGTTGAGCGAGTGGTCGTAGTTCTGCCCGGTGTGCACCAACACGTGCTCGATGCCAGGAGTCGAGTCCAGACGGTCGATCACCCGCGCCAGACGGATGATCTCCGGGCGCGTGCCGACGACGGTCATGACCTTCATGCGGATGCCTCCTGGGCAATCGTCTCGGGGTACTGGTCCGGGTTGACAGGGTCGAGCAACTGGTCCGCCCAGAACATCGTGACGAGCTCCGTGTCGCCGACATTACGAATGTTGTGCACCCACAGGGTGGGCATGTCGACAAATGACGGCGTGTCCCCGCTCAGACGGAAACGGACGACCTCGTCGTGGAACAGCTGGCGCAGTTCGATCTCCGCCTCGCCCTTCACCACGAAGAACCTCTCCACCTTGTGCAGGTGGTAGTGCTCGCCGCGCTTCTGGCCGGGTAGCGTGGTCGACATAAACGCCATGCCTGGACCACCGTGAGCGCGGACAGTCTCGAACAGATCTCCTCGGTTGTCCGCGTGCACCTGCGCCGACAGCGGCCACATCTCGGGGAACGCCGCCGCCCGGTAGGTGTTGAACAAGTTGCGCAGCAGCGGTGTCGAGATATCGGGTACCTCACCGCGCTGGTGGTAAAGCGCGTAGAACTCCTCGAACAGTTCCAACACGCGGCTGATTCTGACGGCCTCGGCTGGGATTGTCTCCCGCACGTCGCTGCCGGCGGCCGCAATCAGTGCGGCCGCTGCGTCCTGGGCGTGCAGAAGCGGGATCTCGCGGTCACCACTCACGGTCGGCGTGCGGCCCGCGGCCACCTCATGGGCGAACGTTGCCACGAATGAGTTGTAGCCCGGTCTGCCGTGCTCGCCGTACAAGTTGGGCAGCAGGAGGTCCGCGAAGTGTCCACCGGTCGCGTGTGCCGACCGAGCCAGGAGACCCGCCGCTTGAGCCTTGCCGCGGCCGTAGGCGTTGTTCAGGTCGGCCTGCACGGAGTTGGCGTAGACGACATCGACGGGCCGATCGTTGGCACGCAGGGCTTCGACCAGGGTCTCCGCAAGGTCCACATTGCCTTGCTCGACCGTCTCCTCGGTGTCGGCCCGGTTGATCCCGGCGATGTGCAGCACCGTGTCGACCCCGGTCAGCGCAGCAGCCAGGCGCTCGGGGTCGGCGAAGTCGCCACGGCCCAGTCGCACGGCCTCTACGCCGTGCACAGCCTGCAGCCGGCACGACGTGTGCCAGCCGAGGAAGCCGAAGCCCCCGGTGATCCCGACCCTCATCTCAGTTCCTTCCACGCTTCTAACGACTGGGGAGCGCTCCAGCGTCCCTCAAGCCAGCCAGGCTCTTGAGCCTGACCAAACCACAACATCTCGAGCCGGCGCGCCTCTCCTGCGGCACGGGCGCTCCGGCTGCCTACCGTCCGTGCGGAGACAATGACGGCTCGGGCTACGGAGACCGGCACGTGACGTGGCTCCCGACCGCCGAGTCGCCGGACTAGTTCCGAAGTCGTCAGACCCTCCGAAGGGTGGAGGACTATCCGAGGCACCGGCGACGGGACCAGCGCGAGGAACTTCGCCACATCTCCGACGTTTTCGACTAGGACTTGCGGGGTTGGGTCGTCACCAGTACCTGCGACGGAAGCGGCCGGGCTGCCCAGCAACCGTGCGAGCCGCTCGGTCACCGCCCGCCCGGGTCCGTGTACCGACGTCGGTCGATAACAGACGGCGTTCCTGTGGGAGCTGAGCATGATCTGTTCGCCAACGACCTTCGAGGCGGAGTACGGGCTAAATGGCTCATAGACCTCCGATTCGTCAAGTGGTGCGCGTCGACCCTGCACGGCGGCGGAACTGACGTGGACCAAGCGAACGTCACTACACAGCGCCCGCGCGACAACTCCGGGAAGCAGCGAGTTGGCGCCGAACAGGTCGTCACCGTGAGCGGTGGCAGTCGCTAGGCCGGCGGCGTTGACCACTGCCGAGCAGCCGAGCAGCCGTTCGCGCAGCTCCTGCACTACGCCGGCTCGTTCAGGGCGGTCGAGGTCTGCCGTCACCGCCGCGAGGTCGCGGCCAGAGGTACTGAGCCGCGGTGACTTCACGATCCGCGCCTCGACTCCATCCCGTTCGAGCGCGCGCACCACGTGTGCGCCCACGAACCCGCTGCCGCCAAGGACGCCGACGACGCTCATCGCGACCTCGCCGCGGTTTGCAGTACCTGCTCGAGGTGGGCGGCACCAACCTCAGCAGATAGTTGCGCCCGGTAAGCCCGCAATCCTGCCTCGCCCAGTTGGCGACGTCCCTCCTCGCCTCGGTCCGCCATGTCGCGGAAGGCTGCTGCCAGCGCGTCCGCGGACTCGGGAAGCACAGCGATGCCCGCCCCGCTGGCGGTCACAAGGTCGGCCGCGTCACCCGCGACTGCGCACACGACGGGAGCACCGCAAGCCATCGACGCCTGCACCTTGCTGGGGATCGTGGCGCGGAAAAGCGGAAGGTCAAGCAAGGACACGACTTGGGCGGCGGCCTCCGCCATCAGCGCGGGCATTTGCTCCATTGGCCGGGGGCCGAGGAAGGTCACACGATCGTGGACGTCGAGCTCACGGGCCAACTGCTCGAGGCCTGCGCGGGCCACTCCGTCGCCGACGAACGCCATGCCGATGTCGGGACGGTCGCTGAGCAGGCTCATGGCTCGCACGGAGTTGTGGAGCGCTTGGACGTCCCCAATGCCACCGGCGTACATCATCCAGGTGCGCCCAGGCGGGAGTTGCGGAGTCCAGCCGGGGGCCGGCGGTCGGAACACGTCGCCCTCAACCCAGTTGGGGATGGAGATCGGCTCACTGCGTGCGCCTCGCGTGGAGAGGGTCTTCGCCATGGACGGGCTGATTGTCACGACGCCCGCGGCGCGGGAGTAAAGGCGACGCAACATGGAAGTCAGAGAGCGTTCGACGACCGACGACATCCGCTCGTTGCGGATGAACCCGCTCGCGGTGACCGTCTCCGGCCAGAGGTCTTGTACGTAGAGCACGTAGGGAACGCCGTGCAGTCGGTTCAGCGTCCACGCCGCGGCGCCGACCGTTGCTGGAGTCAGATACGTCAGAATCACGTCGACGTCCTTGAGCCAGCCCACGTTCGCTGTGGCAGCACCGGCAAACGACACCAGACTCAACGCCCGCCGGATCGCGTTCTGGTCGTGGCTGGGGACGTCTGGAACCCTCATCACCTGGATCCCGTCCCGGGTCTCGTGGTGACGCAGACTCATCGAGTAGCCGGAGTGGACGGCGCCCTGGGGGTAACTAGGGAAGCCTGTCAGCACCTTCAGATCGTGCCCCCGCGCGTGGATGGCGCGGGCGATGGCGGTCGGATGAGCCGCCGAGCCGGTCTCAGGCTCGTACCACTGGGTGATCATCCCTATCTTCACGCCTGCACCCTCTTCCGTACGAGAACCGACGGTGCCGCGAGGTATGCCGCCACCGCTGCAGCACCCAGCGCCACGGCCAGACCCAGCGATTCCTCAGCCAGCAGGGAGGCCGCGCAGACCGCCGCACCCGCCGCCGCGCAGAATCCTGCCGAGGCCAGGTGCGGCCAGCCGGCATCGGTCAGACGCTGATAGGCATGCTCGCGGTGCGCCTCGGTCAAGGAACGGCCACCTCGGACACGCTTGAGCAACACCCAGCCCGTGTCGGCGCAGTAGACAACCAGCGGTGCCGCTGCCATCCAGCGGTCGACACCGCCGACCCACGCCACAACGGACAGCGCGACGACGACCAGACCGATGCCGTAGCTGCCGACGTCGCCCAGGAAAACCTTCGCCCGCGGCGCGTTCCATGGCAGAAATCCGAGTGAAGCCCCCAGCAGGGCCGCGCCGAGAACGGTCACGAGCCCGAGATCGTGCGCGGCGCCCACGGCCCACCACCATCCGCCAACAACCGCTCCGGTCAGGCCGGAGATGCCGTTGACGCCGTCCATGAAGTTGAACGCGTTGATGTAGCCCGCGACACCGATCACCAGGGCCGGCGCCCACCACAGTGAGACCCCCGCGTGAACGGCCCAGACAGCGAGCGCGACGCCCGCAGCCAACTGCAACGTCAGCCGTATGCCGCTCCCCAGGCTCCGCAGGTCGTCGACCAGTCCGACCCCGGTCATCACCAGCATCGCCGCCAGGACCACGCCCCACCCGTCGCCGTCGCGGCCGAAGACCAGCAGCATCAGCGCCAGCGTGAGGATCACCGAAAATCCGCCGCCACGCGGCACCGAGGCGGAGTGCGACGAACGATGGTTAGGGACGTCCATGAACTGCGCACGACGCAGCACCGGGATGAGTATGCCGACCAGCGCCAGGCAGAGGACGAAGGAGAGGAGGAACGGGACCATCAGCTAGTGGCCAGCAGCGCCCGGAAGGCCGGCAGGCCGTTGAGGAGCTCGACCACACCGTCGACGTCGAGGCGCTCGGTGTTGTGCGAGTGGTAGTCGTCTATCTCCGACTCGTGCTCGTCGCCCTCGTCGAAGTACTGGCCGTAGTTGAGGTCGCGCGCATCGACGGACACGCGGAAGTACTCCCCCACGTCTTGCGAGCGGGCCAGTTCCTCACGCGTCGCCAGCGTCTCGTACAACTTCTCGCCGTGTCGAGTGCCGATGACCTGGAGCTCGGCCTCCACTCCCATTGCCTTCGCCACCGCACGCGCCAGCACCTCGACCGTCGAAGCGGGCGCCTTGCGGATGAAGAGATCGCCGGGAGCAGCGTGGGTGAAGGCGTGCTCCACTAGCAGCACCGCCTCGTCCAGCGACATCAGGAAGCGTGTCATGTCTGGGTCGGTCAGGGTGAGCGGCCGCCGCCGTTTGAGCTGCTCCACGAAGAGCGGGATCACCGAACCGCGCGAGCACATCACGTTGCCGTAACGGACCGTCGAGACCGTCGTCGCCGAGCCGGGGTTGTTGCGGGCGAAGGCCTGGGCGACCTTCTCCATCAGTCCCTTGGACATGCCCATCGCGTTCACCGGATAAGCAGCCTTGTCGGTGCCGAGGCAGACCACGGAACGAACGCCGTGAGCGTCCGCCGACTCGATGACGTTGTGGCTGCCGATGACATTGGTCTGGACAGCTTCCATGGGGAAGAACTCGCACGACGGAACTTGCTTCAGTGCGGCGGCGTGGAAGACCAGTTCGGCTCCGCGCATGGCGCGGTCGACGCTGTCACGGTCGCGCACATCCCCGATGTGGAAGCGCACCCGCGGATCATCGAGCGCGACCCGCAAGTCGTGCTGCTTCAACTCATCCCGGCTGAAGACTCGAACCTCCTCGGCACCCGCAGCCAGGAGTCGTCGCACCATGGTCCGACCGAAGGAGCCTGTCCCTCCAGTGACGAGAACAGGTCCGTTGGAAGCACTTGTCACGCGTTGACACTTTCGTTCATCTCGGAATCGGACACCATCACGTCGCACAGGTCCTTCAGGGCTTCCGTCGCTCGAGTCGCAGACACGCAGCCGAGGATCGAAAGGGTGTCGGGGGTGTGCACCGCTTCGACCTGCACGTGCGAGATCAGCGGGTGCAGCGGGCGGTGGTCGAGCTCCGCGTCGGAGCGCAGGATCTCGTCCATCTTCTCCCCGTCACGCAGGCCGGTGTAGACGATCTCGATGCGGCGACCCGACTGGCGGATCAGCTCCTTGGCGACGTCGTCGATCTTGACCGGCTCGCCCATGTCGAGGATCAGCACTTCGCCGTCCCGGCCGATCGCGCCGGCCTGGAGCACGAGCTGGACCGCCTCGGGGATGGTCATGAAGTAGCGGGTGACGTCGGGGTGGGTCACCGTGATCGGGCCACCGGCGGCGATCTGGCCGGCGAAGGTGGTCAGGACCGAGCCACGGCTGCCGAGCACGTTCCCGAACCGGACGCTCATGTAGAAGCCGTCGTCCTTGCGGGCATAGTCCGCCGTCAGGCGTTCGGCGACGCGCTTGGAGTAGCCGAGCACGCTGGTGGGGTCCGCGGCCTTGTCGGTGGAGATGTTGACGAACCGCTCGACCCCGACCCGCCGGGACGCCTCGAGCACGTTGGCCGTGCCGATGACGTTGGTCTTGACGGCCTCCAGCGGATACTGCTCCAGCATCGGGAGGTGCTTGAGCGCGGCCGCGTGGAAGACGACTTCCGGACGGCGCTCGTCGAAGATCCGGTTCAGCGCGTCGGCGTCGCGGATGTCGCAGAGCACCACGTCGGGCGAGTCGAGCAGGGCGTGACCGTGGATCGACAGCTGCACGCCGTGCAGGCCGGACTCGTCGCGGTCCAGCATCATCAGCTCGGACGGGTGCCACTTCGAGATCTGGCGGGCCAGCTCGGAGCCGATGGAGCCCCCGGCGCCGGTGACCAGCACCCGCTTGCCGTTGAGGAAGTGCGCGACCGAGGAGATGTCGGTCTCGATGGCGTTGCGGCCGAGGAGGTCGGCGATGTTGATGTCGCGGACGTCGCGGATGGTGATCCGCCCGCCCAGGATCTCATCGACCGGCGGCAGCACCTTGACCTCGACCCCGAGCGCGGTGCAACGGTCGGACAGCTCGGTGACAAGCTCGCTGGGCGCCGACGGGATCGCGACGACCACGGTGTCCACGGCGTAGCCCTCGACCGCGGACTCCAGATCGGCCAGCGTGCCCTGCACGCTGACACCCTCGTAGCGGAAGTGCCGGCGCCACGGGTCGTCGTCGAGGAAGGCGACCGGGCGGTAGGGCGAGTTCGCCGTGCCGAGCATGGAGAGCACGAGCTGCTGGCCGGCATCGCCGGCGCCGACGACCAGCGTGGCCTGCACGTTGTCCCCGCTGACCCAGCCGGCGCGCATCGCATAACGACGCCAGGCGGCGCGCGCCACGATCATGAAGGCGGTCGACGCGAAGGCAGCGCCGAACGGCACCAGCCGGGCCACCGGCTGCGGCTCCCACAGGAGGTTGATCAACGAGACCAGGACACTGACCACCGCCGCCACCCCGCCGAGCAGCACCGTCTCCTCGCTGCTCGCGACGATGGCGCGACCGCGGTAGAGCTTCACCAGCCAGCCGACGCCGAAGTGCACGACCAGAGCGGTGGCACACACGATCGCCAGCCCGTCCCACGGCACCTGGACCGCGTCGTAGCGCAGGATGCCGAGCGCGGCGTAGGAGGCGACGATCGCGAGCGCGTCGGTGGCGATCAGAAGTGGGACGCGGAACCGGCGAAGGCGCGCCGTCATCCCCCCGATGTGGTGCTGCATGTGGATTGTCCCCCAGACAAAGATGACGTGCCCGGGAGAACCCCATGTCCCCCGAACGCGGTCCGAGTCTAGGGGCGAGGGCCGTCACATACCTGGTTTTCGGTGAATTCCAGGCGTCGTGACATGGACCACTTGGGGTGTGCGACCGCCGCGGTGTCGCGCCTCGACCTGCTCTGCGGCCGACCCAGCCGGCCGGGTCTCAACCCTCCAAGAGATCGAGGAGGTAGCTGCCGTAGCCGCTCTTGGCCAGCGGCGCGGCGAGATCGGCGATCTGCTGATCGCTCAGCCAGCCGTTGCGCCACGCGATCTCCTCAGGGGCGCCGATCTTCATGCCCTGCCTGGTCTCGATCGTGCGGATGTAGTTGGAGGCGTCGTTCAGGTCCGAGAAGGTCCCGGTGTCCAGCCACACTGTGCCGCGTGGGAGCACCTCGACCTGGAGGTCGCCCTGCTCGAGGTAGATGCGGTTGAGATCGGTGATCTCCAGTTCGCCCCGGGCGCTCGGCCGCAGTTCGCGCGCGTGACCGACCACGGTGCCGTCATAGAAGTAGAGACCGGGGACGGCATAGGGGCTCTTCGGCTCGGCGGGCTTCTCCTCCAGCGACACCGCAAGGCCCTCGCCGTCGAACTCGACGACGCCGTACGCGGTCGGGTCGGCGACCTTGTAGCCGAAGACTGCTGCGCCTCGAAGCTCTGAGAATCGCTTCAGCTGCGTGCCCAGGCCGGGTCCATAGAAGAGGTTGTCACCCAGCACCAGGCCGACAGGCTCGTCGCCGTTCTCGGCGAGGAAGCCCGTGTCCGCGGCGATGGTGAACGCCTGCGCGAGGCCGTCCGGAGAGGGCTGCTCCGCGTAGGTGATGTTGACGCCGAGCTGAGATCCGTCGCCGAGCAACCGGTGGAATCCTGGGGCGTCGTGGGGGTGGTGATCACAAGGATGTCGCGTATCCCGGCCAGCATCAGCGTGCTCAGCGGGTAGTAGATCATGGGCTTGTCGTAGACCGGCATCAACTGCTTGCTGATGGCCAGCGTGATCGGATGCAGCCGGCTCCCGGTGCCGCCGGCCAGAATGATCCCCCGCATGACGTTCCCCACTGTTGCTCATCGACCGTTCGGCTGTCGGCGCCCAGTCTCCCTCATAGGGTTGGGGCCGTGCAGCAGATCCTGGTCACCGGCGGCGCCGGCTTCATCGGCTCGAACTTCGTCCACCACCTCGTCCGACACACGGACGCATCCGTCACGGTGCTCGACAAGATGACCTACGCCGCCAGCCGTGAGGCCCTCGACGGCCTCCCGTCCGACCGGGTCTCCCTCGTCGTCGGCGACATCGCCGACCCGGCCGTCGTCGACCCGCTGGTCGCCGAGCACGACGCGGTGGTCCACTACGCCGCCGAGTCACACAACGACAACTCGCTCGCCGACCCGTCGCCGTTCATCCGCACCAACCTCATCGGCACCTTCACCCTGCTCGAGGCGGCACGACGGCACGACGTCCGCTTCCATCACGTCTCCACCGACGAGGTCTACGGCGATCTCGAGCTCGACGATCCCGCGAAGTTCACCCCGAGCACGCCGTACAACCCGAGTAGCCCTTACTCGGCCTCCAAGGCGGGCAGCGACCACCTGGTCCGCGCCTGGGTGCGCAGCTTCGGAGTGCGGGCGACGATCTCCAACTGCTCCAACAACTACGGCCCCTGGCAGCACGTGGAGAAGTTCATCCCGCGCCAGATCACCAACCTCCTCGCCGGCGGACGGGTGAAGCTCTACGGTGCCGGCGCCAACGTACGCGACTGGATCCACACCGAGGACCACTCCTCCGCGGTGCTCGCGATCCTCGAGCGCGGCGCGATCGGCGAGACCTACCTGATCGGCGCGGACGGCGAGAAGTCGAACCTCGAGGTCGTCCGGATGCTGCTCGGCCTGCTCGGCCACGCCGAGGACGACTTCGACCAGGTCACCGACCGAGCCGGCCACGACCTGCGCTACGCCATCGATGCCTCCAAGCTGCGCGACGAGCTCGGCTGGCGCCCCCAGTACGGCGACTTCGCGGCCGGCCTCAGCGCGACCGTCGACTGGTACCGGGCCAACGAGGCCTGGTGGCGTCCGAAGAAGGGGGCCACCGAGGCCGCCTACGCCGCGAAGGGCCAGTGACCATGGACGACGCAGCGACCGCGAGCGGCGCCGCCGACCTGACCGTCACCGAGACCCCGGTCCCCGGGCTCCTGGTCGTCACCCTGCCGGTCCACCACGACGACCGCGGCTGGTTCAAGGAGAACTGGCAGCGGGAGAAGATGGTCGCGCTCGGGCTGCCCGACTTCGGTCCGGTGCAGAACAACATGTCGTTCAACGCCCGCCGCGGCGCCACTCGCGGTATCCACACCGAGCCGTGGGACAAGTTCGTCTCGGTCGCCACCGGGCGGGTCTTCGCGGCCTGGGTGGACATGCGGGAGGGCACATCGTTCGGCGCCACGTTCAGCATCGAGCTCGACCCCGGCACCGCGGTGTACGTGCCACGCGGGGTCGGGAACTCCTACCAGGCGCTCGAGGACGGCACCCTCTACTCCTACCTGGTCAACGACCACTGGCGACCCGGGATCAGCTATCCCGCCCTGCACCTCGCCGACGAGTCCGCCGCGATCGCTTGGCCGATCCCCTGGACTCCCCCGAGGTCGAGGTCTCCGCGAAGGACCAGCTCAACCCGCGCCTCGAGGACGTCGAGCCGGTCCGACCGCGCCGGACGCTGATCACCGGGTGCCGCGGACAGCTCGGACGGGCCCTGGCCGCGCTCTGGCCCGACGCCGACCAGGTCGACCTCGACGAGCTGGACCTCACCGACCCTGCGGCGCTCGCCGCGTGGCCGTGGCCGGAGTATGACCTGATCCTCAACGCTGCCGCCTACACCGCCGTCGACCGCGCCGAGACCGACGGCCGGACGACCGCGTGGGCCGCGAACGCCGCTGCGCCGGCCGCGCTGGCCCGCGTCGCCGACATGCACGGCCTGACCCTGGTCCACTACTCGACCGACTACGTCTTCGACGGCAGCCACAAGCCCGGCGGCCACCGCGAGGACGACCCGCTCTGCCCGCTCGGCGTCTACGGCCAGACCAAGGCCGCCGGAGACCTCGCGGTCCAGCAGAGCGACCGGCACTACGTGCTGCGCACCTCGTGGGTGATCGGGGACGGCAACAACTTCGTCCGCACCATGCGCAACCTCGCCGGACGCGGCGTCTCCCCCGGCGTCGTCGACGACCAGGTCGGCCGGCTCACCTTCACCTCCGAGCTCGCCCGCGCCACCCGGCACCTGGTCGACGCGCGCGCGCCGTACGGGCTCTACAACGCCACCAACGGCGGCCCCGCCCGATCGTGGGCCGAGATCGCGCGCCGGGTCTTCGAACTCTCCGGCCGCGACGCCGCCGACGTCACCCCCGTCACCACCGAGGAGTACGGCGCCGGCAAGGACCTCGCGCCCCGCCCGCTGCACAGCCTGTTGGCGCTCGACAAGCTCACCGCGACCGGCTTCACCCCGACCGACGCCGACCAGGCCCTGGTGGCGTATCTGCGCGAGGAGAGCGCAGACGGGTCAACGACGCCGTAGCCCGGCCAGCGCCGGGCGGACGTCGGCGAGGTAGACCAGCGCGACCACGGTCATCGCCAGGTTGATGATGGAGAGCGGCAGCGGGACCAACTGCAGCACCACGGCGACCCCGAGCAGGATCGTCCAGGTCACCTTGTTCAGCTTGCCGGCAGCGTCGTAGGACTCCCCGGAGTAGAGCAGGGAGTTGGCGAACGCGTAGATCTTGGCGATCAGCAGCACGTAGTAGATGCCGACGTTGACCCAGAACTCCACGTCAGCGATCGGCGTGACGAAACCGTTGTTCATGGTGGCTCGATCCTAGCGGGCATCTGCGACCGGGAACGACGCGACGAGGCCCCCGGGTGTCGTCCCGGGGGCCTCGCGCGCGATCCGGACGATCAGGAGTCGGTCGAGGTCGACTCGCTGGCCGGGGTGGTGGCGGCGCTGCTGGCCGGGGTGCTCGCCGGGGTGGCGGGCGTGGACTCCGGCGCCTTCTTGGCGGGGGCCTTCTTGGCCGGCGCCTTCTTCGCGGTCGTCTTCGCGGTGGTCGTCTTCGCGGTGGTCGACTTCGTGGTGGACGTCGACTTCTTGGCGGCCGTCTTCTTCGCCGGCGCCTTCTTCGCGGTGGTCGTGGCGCTCGCCTTCTTCGCCGGCGCCTTGGTCGCGGTGGCCTTCTTGGCGCGGGTGGCGGCGGCCTTCTCGGCCGGGGTCGGCTCGACGGTCTCCACCACCGGGGCGGCGGCGTCGGCGACCTCGCCGCGCAGCTTCACCACGACGGCCGCGCCGCGCTTGGTCAGGTCGGCGTAGGTGGCGGTCGCGACGGCGACGTTGTCGTCGTACCGGCTCTTCACCGTGGTCTGCACCTTGCCCGGGAAGGCGACGGCGTCGGCCTGCAGCTCGGCGATCCAGGCCTCGACCTTGGAGCGGGAGTCGGCCAGCGAGGAGGTCGCCTTGCCCTGGAGGTCCTTGGGCTCGGGCAGCTCGAAGCCCTTCACGGACTTCTGCACCGCGGCGACGGTGGTCAGCACCTTGGTCTGCACGGTCTCCTGGACGCTGACGACATAGCCCTTGACCGCCTCGACGGCGAGGTCGGTGGCGCCGATGTAGGCGTAGACCGGCTTGGCGGCGCCGGCCGGGAGGTCGATCTTGGAGAGGTCCACCTTGGGGAGCTCGACCTTGGGGAGGTCGACCTTCGGGATCTCGATCTTGGGGAGGTCCAGCTTCGGCATAGTGCGTGTCACCCTTCTGCGTGGTCGGAAATCTGGTCGGAGGTGCGATGTGCATCCATCTCGGCGTGGACCGCGGACTCGGCCGCGTTCAGCGCCAGGAAGGACGAATAGACATCGAGGAGCGACTGCTTCTGCCGCTCGGTGAGGCCGGTGTCGCCGAGGACGGCGAGCTCGACCGATCCACCCACACCGTCGTCCGGGCTGAGGATGCCCGCACGGACGTAGAGCTGCTCCGCTGAGATCCGGAGGGCCTTCGCGATCTGCGAGAGGACCTCGGCGGACGGCTTGCGGAGCCCGCGCTCGATCTGGCTCAGGTAAGGGTTGGAGACCCCGGCCAGCTCGGAGAGCTGCCGCAAGGAGAGCCGGCTCGCGACCCGCTGCTCCTTGAGGTAGTCGCCGAGCGTTCCGACGGTCTTCGTCACCTTGCCCATCGCCATGCGTCCATCGTGCTTGCAGAAGCAAGCAACTTGCAAGCAATCGGGAGGTGAGTCCGTTCACACCGGCTCCGGCGGCGTCGGGTAGCAGGCATCACCTCGCACGGCGTCTCGAAAAGCCTAGTGATTCGACTTTCTTTGGCAGGATGCTCTGCATGTCTGCGAACGCCGCGCCTCAGCACTGCCCGACGCCGCGTGAGCTCGACGACCTGGAGCTGCTCTCCAACGGTGGACTGCAGCCGGTCGACGGGTTCAACCGACCCGGCAGTCCGGTGACGTTGTCGTTGTCCGAGGAGGCGCGCGCCGCCCTCGCCGAGGGTGGCACGGTCGAGCTGGTCGACCCCGAGGGCCTCCCCCTCGCCCGGGTCACCGACGACGGCCGCGGCCTCGCTGTCGAGCCGCTCACCCACGCCCAGTACGGCCCCTTCCGCCGACTCCACCTCTCCCCCGCCACCACCCGCCAGCAGTACGCCGGCCGCACCGTCGTGGCGATCACCGACGCACCGACCCAGGAGCAGGTCGACCGGCTCCGCGACCTCGGCCCGGTCCTGGTGCTCGCCCTCGTCGGCCGCGGCACCGGTCGACTGTCCCCGGTCGGCCTGCTGCGCGCCACGCTCACCGCTACCGCCGACCTGGACGTCGCGGTGGTCGCGGTGCCGCTGGCCGACCACGGCGACCCGGACGGCGATGCCCGGCTGCGGACCGCGGTGGTGGCGAACTACGCCGGCGAGGACCCGGTGGTCGAGCTCGCCGAGGGCGGTACGCCGTCCCCGGCCGTCGCCGCGATCGTCGCCGAGGAGCGACCGTCGCCGGCCGAGCAGGGCCTGGTGCTCTTCTTCACCGGCCTCTCCGGCAGCGGCAAGTCCACGCTCGCCCAGGCCCTGATGGACCGCCTGCTCGAGCGCGGCGGACGGTCGCTGACCAGCCTCGACGGTGACGTCGTCCGGCGGAACCTGTCGGCCGGGCTCACCTTCTCCAAGGCCGACCGGGAGACCAACATCCGCCGGATCGGCTGGGTCGCCGCCGAGATCTCCCGCCACGGCGGCGTCGCCGTCTGCAGCCCGATCGCGCCGTTCGACGGGACCCGCCAGCAGGTCCGGCAGTATGTCGCCGACGCCGGCGGGGCGTTCTTCCTGGTCCACGTCGCCACCCCCTCGAGGAGTGCGAGCGCCGCGACCGCAAGGGCCTCTACGCGAAGGCACGTCGCGGCGAGATCCCCGAGTTCACCGGCATCTCCTCCCCTACGAGGAGCCCGAGGACGCCGACGTGCGCGTCGACACGACCGGCCGCACGATCGACGAGGCGCTCGACGACGTACTGGTGGCGTTGAAGGCGTCGGGCCACCTGGACCTGACCGGGGACGACCTGGCACCGGCCGCTCGTACGGCGACCGCGGGCGGGCCGTCCGGCACCCCGGCGACGAGCAGCGGCCCGCTGCGGGTGCTGTTCGTCTGCACCGCGAACATCTGCCGCTCGCCCTACCTCGAGCTCCGCGCCCGACAGCTGCTGGCCGACGACGACTCGGTGACCGTCGCCAGTGCCGGCACCCATGGCTTCGAGGCCCATCCGATGGACGACGTGATGGGCGAGGCACTGACCGCCCACGGCGTCGACGCCGACGCGCAGGACGGCTTCCGCAGCCGGCCGTTGACCCGCGAGCTGATCGACGAGGCCGACCTGGTGCTGACCGCGGAGACCAGCCACCGCACCTGGGCCCTCGACGAGGTGCCCGGCGCCTTCCGCAAGGTCTTCACCCTCGGCCAGTTCGCCGCCTCCGTCGAGCGGGCCGACGCCGGCCTCACCGGCGCCGACCTGGTCGCCCACGTCGGGAACCACCGGGCGGCCGCCACTGCCGAGCAGGACGTGCCGGACCCCTACCGTCGCGGACCGGACGCCGCGGCCCGGTGCGCCGACCAGATCGACGGCCTGCTGGCCACCATCCTCCCCCGGCTCAGCAGGAAGGCGCAGCGATGAACGAGCTGCTCACCCTCACCGCGCTCTCCATCGTCGCGGCCGGCTTCCTGGTCGGCATCGTCGTCGGCCTGACCGGCATGGGCGGCGGCGCGCTGATGACGCCGGCGCTGATCTTCCTCGGCGTGGGCGGCGGCGAGGCCGCCACCGTGGTCACCGCCGACCTCACCGCGGCCGCGGTCTACAAGACCGGCGGGGCGGTGGTGCACTCGCGCTCCGGCTCACCGGACTTCCGGCTCGCCGGCTGGCTGATCGCCGGGTCGGTGCCGATGGCGTTCCTCGGGCCCTACCTGGTCAAGGTGCTCACCGACGACCCCGACGACCTCGACCACGCCCTGAAGATGGCGATCGGCTTCGCGCTGCTCTTCGCCGCCGCCACCTACGCGCTGCGGCTCTACATCAACCTGCGCCGGGTCCGCCGCGGCGGCGGGGACGACCCGAACCCGAAGATCCGGCCGATCCCGACCCTGCTGGTCGGCATGCTCGGCGGCCTGCTGGTCGGCGTCACCAGTGTCGGCTCCGGCTCGGTCATCATGATCGCGCTGCTGATGCTCTACCCCGGCCTCTCCGCGGTGCGGCTGGTCGGCACCGACCTGGTCCAGGCCGTGCCGCTGGTGCTCGCCGCGGCGATCGCCAACATCGCGATCCACGGCCTGGACTGGGCGATCACCATCCCGCTGATCCTCGGCTCGGTGCCCGGCACCATCCTCGGCTCCAAGATCGCCCCGCGGGTGCCGCAGTCCTACATCCGGCGCGGCATCGTGGTCGTGCTGACCATGTCCGGCGTCGCGCTGCTCGACAAGGCCGGCTGGGCGCCGCTCGGCAAGGAGGAGACCTACCCGGTGGTGATCGGGCTGGTCGGTCTCGCCACGCTGATCCTGGTCCCGCTGGTCTGGGGGTTCATCCGACGTACCGAGGGGTTGCCGATGTTCGGCGCCCCGTACGTCGCGGAGCTGGAGAAGCTGCCCGGCGACCGGAAGCGCGGACGGACGCCGACCGGCTGAGGCCGAGGATCGGTCGATCCACGTTCAGGACGACCGGAGTCGGCTGACCTCCGCCTCGAGAGCGCCCACCCGGTCCTCCAGGGCGAGGACGTGGGCGATACCGGCGAGGTTGAGGCCGGCGGCGATGCCCATGGACGCGTGGCGCGAGGGTGAGAAGTTCGTGATCGAGTTCGACCTGCCCGGCGTCTCCAAGGAGAGCATCGACCTCGACGTCGAGCGCAACGTGCTGACCGTCCGCGCCGAGCGCACCGCCCGCAACGGCGACTGGGAGGCACTCACCTCCGAACGACCGAGGGCGCCTTCAGCCGCCAGCTCGTGCTCGGGACAACCTCGACCTGGACGGCATCGAGGCCACCTACAGCGACGGCGTGCTGCGCCTGGTGGTCCCGGTCGCCGAGAAGGCCAAGCCGCGCAAGATCCGGATCGCCTCGAACGAGACCGGCCCGGCGGCCATCGGGGCCTGAACCTGACCTCGGTCGGGGGTCGTCGCTCGGGCGACCCCCGACCGAGGCGCCTCGCACTCGGCTCGGACTCGGCTCGGACTCCGAGCGTCGGCGCCCGAGGCGGCGACGACGGCGTTGATCCCGAGGGTGTGGACCAGCCCTTGATCGTTCGAACACGCGTTCGATATCATGGGGCATGGGCACACTCACCGAGGCACTGCGGACGGTCTCCGCGGCCGTCGATGCCCTCGCCTCGGCCGAACAGGCCCAGCCGGTGGCATCGGCCGAGCTCGTTGAGGTGCTGGCCCTGGCCGCGCGCACGCGGGCCGTGCTGGACGGGGTGATGGTGGGTCTGGCCGAGGCGCTGGAGGAACACGACGTGGCCCACGAGCTGGGGTGGGCCTCGACCAAGGAGCTGCTCACCCATGCCACCGGCGGCCGCAAGGGCTCAGGCACCGCGTGGGTGCGGGTCGCGCAACAGACCCAGGAACTGCCCGCGGTCCGTGACGCACTGACCCAGGGACGGATCTCCTTCGCCCAGGCCGGTGTGATCGGGCGCCGCGTCGCCACCCTGCCCCACGTGCCCGAGCTACGCGAGGACGCCGCCGCACTGCTGCTGGACCGGGTCGCCCAGGCCGGGGTCGATGCCACCGACCTCGACCACGCCTTCGGTGACGTGGTCCGCGAGCTCGACCCCGACGGCGAGCTGCTCCGCGCCGACCTCGACAAACCCCGCGCCGAACGCGGCGCCCACCACGCCCGGTTCCTCTCCTTCGCCCCCGACCACCTCGGCGGGGTCCGGATCAAGGGCTACGCCACCATCGAGGAGACCGAGCTCGTCAAGACCATCCTGATGCCACTCGCGGCACCGGCCACCACCGAGCCCGGCGCCTGCGGCGGCACCCCGCTGCCCGACGACGGACCCCTCCTGCACGACCCCAACACCCCCAGCACCCGCCGCCGCTGCCCCGAGGCCGGCTGCCGCCACGACGGCCGCGACCCCCGCGAAGCCGGCGTGCGGATGTGGGACGCCCTGGTCGAGCTCGCCACCCGCTACCAAGCCACCGACCAGCTCCCCCGCGCCCACGGCACCACCGCCCGGATCACCATCACCATGAACCTGGCCGACCTGACCGAGAAGGCCGCCGGCGCCGACCCCGCCGGATTCCGCGGCATCCACCACACCACCGGCCTGCCCGACCCCACCAGCCACACCGGCCACCTACCCACCGGCACCCTCACCGGCGGCCACACCCTCTCCGCCCTCGCCATCCGACGCCTGGCCTGCGACGCCGAGATCATCCCCGCCATCCTCGGCACCCACAACGAGATCCTCGACCTGGGCCGCAGCACCCGCACCGTGACCCCCGGACTCTGGAACGCGCTCGTGCTACGCGACCAACACTGCGCCTTCCCCGGCTGCACCCGCCTCCCCCTGGCCTGCGACGCCCACCACATCCAACACTGGGCCGACGCAGGCCCCACCAGCCTCGACAACCTCATCCTCCTCTGCCGACGCCACCACACCACCGCCCACCACACCCCCTGGACCATCACCATCAACCCCGACACCGGCCAACCCCACTGGCAACCACCACCACCCACCCCCGCCCACCAACGCGTCCGGATCGCCTACACACCCGGACGACCACCACCCCACGCCGCCTGACCCACCCGACGACTCTCGGCGACGCGACTCGCCACCGAGCCGTGCGATGCCAGGTGTGGATGCCGGCCCGCGAAGCTCGGTCGGCTCAGCGACGCCCCAGTGCCCGGTAGGTCCAGCCCGCCTCGCGCCAGGCCTGCGGGTCGAGGCAGTTGCGGCCGTCCAGGATCCGCGGCTCGTCGACCCACCCGCGGAGCTCGCCCGGGTCGAGGGCGACGTACTCGGGCCACTCGGTGGCCACCAGGACGACGGAGGCACCGGCGACAGCGTCCTCGACGGTCGTCGCGAAGGTGAGGTCCGGCCACTTCTTGGCGGCGTTGTCGATCGCCTTCGGGTCGGTCACCGTGACGTAGGCGCCCTGCAGCTGCATCTGCGCGGCGACGCTGAGCGCGGGCGAGTCGCGGACGTCGTCGCTGTCCGGCTTGAAGGCCGCGCCGAGCACCGCGATCCGGCGGCCGACGATCGACCCGCCACAGACCTCCCGCGCCAGGTCGACCATCCGGACCCGGCGACGCATGTTGATCGAGTCGACCTCGCGCAGGAAGGTCAGCGCCTGGTCGACGCCGAGCTCGCCGGCGCGCGCCATGAAGGCGCGGATGTCCTTGGGCAGACAACCACCGCCGAAGCCGAGACCGGCGTTGAGGAAGCGGCGACCGATCCGGGAGTCATGTCCGATCGCATCGGCGAGGCTGGTCACGTCGGCCCCGGTGGCCTCGCACAGCTCGGCCATCGCGTTGATGAAGGAGATCTTGGTGGCGAGGAACGAGTTCGCGGCGACCTTGACCAGCTGGGCGGTGGCCAGGTCGGTCTCGATCTTGGGGGTGCCGGCGGCGAGCGCAGCGCCGTACACCTGGTCCAGCACCCCGGCGGCCCGCCGGGCCTGGTCGGTGTCGCCGACGCCGTAGACGAAGCGGTCCGGCCGCAGCGTGTCCTCGACCGCGAACCCCTCACGCAGGAACTCCGGGTTCCAGAGCAGCTCGGCCTCCGGCTCCGCCTCGTGGACCAGGTCGGCCAGCTCCTCGGCGGTCCCGACCGGGACGGTCGACTTGCCGACGACGACGTCGCCCGGCTTCAGGTGCGGCAGCAGTCCGGTCACCGCCTCGCGGACGAAACGCAGGTCGGCGGCGAACTCCGCCTTCTTCTGCGGCGTGCCCACGCAGACGAAGTGCACCGTTGCCTCGGCCGCCGCAGCGGCCCCGGTGGCGAAGGACAGCCGACCACTCGCGGTGCCGTCACTCAGCAACGCGTCCAGCCCGGGCTCGAAGAACGGGGCTTGCCCGTGGTTCAGACGCTGCACCTGCTCGGGAAGGACGTCGATGCCGACGACCTCGTGACCGAGGTCAGCCATGCACGCGGCGTGCACCGCGCCGAGATAGCCGCATCCGAAGACCGAGATCCTCATGCCTGCAGATTGGGCGCCGGAGCGAACATCCGGGCACCACGCGGCTGAACGGACGGGGTCGCGGGCCCGAACAGTCGCGCCGACTTCCGTACCCTGAATCGGCGTCCCTGCGTGAACTCGCGGACGCCGACCCTGACCAGCATCTACGATTGACCGTCTCGTTTTGACCGTCACCGAGGAGTTCCGTGTATCCGCTCGACTGCCCCACCCAGGACTACGACTGGGGCTCGACTGACGGCATCCCGACGTTCCTGCGTCAGAGCCCGGGCAGTCGGCCGGTCGCCGAGGTCTGGATGGGGACGCACCCCCTCGGGGTCGCGACCGTGCGCGGGAGCGACGAGGCCCGACCGCTGACCGACGTCGCGGGCGAGCTGGGCTTCATGCTCAAGATCCTCGCGGCCGACCGGCCGCTCTCCATCCAGGTGCACCCCAACGCATCGACCGCGCGCGCCGGTTTCGAGGCGGAGGAGGCGTCCGGCGTCCCGCTGGAGTCGCGGGACCGGGTGTTCAAGGACCCGCACCCCAAGCCGGAGATGGTCTACGCGCTGTCCCAGTTCGACACGCTCGTCGGTTTCCGTCCGACCGCCGAGATCCTGCGGGTGCTCGCCCAGCTCGACACTCCGCTCACCCAGGTCATGGCGGCCGAGCTGCGCAACAACCCCGGCTTCGCGGGCATCGTCAAGCTGGTCGAGAAGCAGCTCCTCTCGCCGCCGAGCGCCGAGGAGATCACCGCGGTCGTCGACCAGTGCTCGTCCGCGCTGGAGCGCGGCTTCGACATCCGTCGTGCCTACCTCACCGCCGTGGAGCTGCAGAAGCACCACCCGGGCGACATCGGCGTGCTGATCTCGCTCCTCCTCAACCGGCTCACCCTCCAGCCGGGCGAGGCCGCCTTCCTCGACGCCGGCATCATCCACGCCCACCTGGCCGGGATGTGCCTGGAGGTGATGGTCTCCTCCGACAACGTGCTGCGGGCCGGCCTGACCTCGAAGCACATCGCCGCCGAGGCGATGGTGCACTGCCTGGAGGAGGGGATGTCCCGGGTCGCTCGGGTCAACCCGGAGCTCTTCGGCTTCTCCACCGACATCTACCAGCCGGGGTCGGGCGACTTCGCGCTCTCGGTCACCCAGGTCTCCCAGGCGGAGCCGGCCGGCGCCGCGCTGCCCGAGCGCGGCAAGCGGATCCTGGTCTGCACCGCCGGGGATGTGGCGCTGCTCAACGAGCAGGGTGAGTCGCTGTGGCTGGCCCGCGGCGACTCCGCCTACGCCGACGAGAGCGACGGCACCATCCGCGTGGTCGGCACCGGCGAGGTGGCCCAGGCCTACCAGCCCACCGACGTCCACGCCGGCCGGCTGAACGACCTGGTCTGAGCGGGCGCTACCGCGTCTCCCAGTCCCACAGCGCGGAGATCGGCAGCCCCCAGAGGCCGGGGCGGTACTGGAAGCCCGCCGGTGCGGTGTTGAGCACGATCCCCCCGCGGAACCTGCTGCCGGCGCGCATCGCGAGCGCCTCCAGGTTGCGGAACTGGTGCGGCCGGAACGCGGCGGCGGTGCGGATCTCGAGGCCGTAGACGGTGTCGTCCTCGAGCTCGACGACGACGTCGACCTGCAGCCCGTTGCGCTCGCGGAGATGGCCGAGCCGGTGGGTGACCGTGCTGCTCGGCTCCTGCCGGAGCAGCGCGGTGATCGCGACCCCTTCCAGCAGCGGAGCCAACAGGCGTCGGCCACTCAGCTCGACCAGGTCGGCCGCGGCGATCCCGGAGAGGTGTCGGGCGACAGCGGGATCGTCGAACACCATCCGGGGCCGGCCGATCGCCCGCTTCGCCACAGACGCCCGGGTGCCGGGCAGCGCACGGACCAGGCCGATCCGCTCGACCAGATCGACGTACGGCGACACAGTGGTCGCCGGGATCCCGGCCGCGGCAGCGAGCCGCGCCTTGTTCAGCTCCGCCGACGGCGGGCGGGCGAGCGCGGTGATCAGGGCCAGCACCCGCTCCGGGTCGGTACGGCGCAGTGTCCGCGCCTCGTCGTACGCGAGGCGGTGCAGTTCCTCGTCGATGCCGTCGGTGCGGGCGGAGAGCGCCACGTATTCCGCGATCCCCCACCGAGACCGCACTTCGTCCGGCACCGACGCCCGCGAGCCGAGTCGGGCGACGAAGTCGGCGGGGTCGTGCGGGGTGGCCACGCGCCGGAGCCTCTCACACCGCGAGCCAAACTCGTAGATTTGTCTACGCGAGGTCCGACAATGTCACGGTGCTCGGAAACTCATGCCACGATGGCCCCGAATCTGAACGCGGTTCATCCCCTGTCCAGGAAGGATGGCGCCAACCCCGCCATGACCAAGACCCACAGTGACTACCGCTTGAGCCAGCTCGACCAGCTCGAGGCGGAGTCGATCCACATCTTCCGCGAGGTCGCGGCCGAGTTCGAGAAGCCCGTGCTGATGTTCTCCGGCGGCAAGGACTCCATCGTGATGCTCCGCCTCGCGGAGAAGGCGTTCTACCCGGCGAAGATCCCCTTCCCGGTGCTGCAGGTCGACACCGGCCTGGACTTCCCCGAGGTGCTGGAGACCCGCGACCGCTGGGTCAACCGGCTGGGCGTCAAGCTCGTGGTCGCCAGCATCGACGACGCGATCGCCAACGGCGTGGTCGTCGACGACGGCAAGACCAGCCGCAACCGCCTGCAGATCGGCACCCTGCTGAACGCGATCGAGGAGAACGGCTTCACCGCCGCCTTCGGTGGCGGCCGCCGCGACGAGGAGAAGGCCCGCGCCAAGGAGCGCGTCTACTCCCACCGCGACGAGTTCGGCCAGTGGGACCCGAAGATGCAGCGCCCCGAGCTCTGGAGCCTCTACAACGGCCGCCTGCACGAGGGCGAGCACATGCGGATCTTCCCGATCTCCAACTGGACCGAGCTGGACATCTGGGACTACATCGGCCGCGAGGGCATCGAGATCCCCAGCATCTACTTCTCCCACCAGCGCCGCGTCTTCGAGCGCGACGGCATGCTGATGACCGAGACGCCGCTCAACCCGCTCCGCGAGGGCGAGGTCGCCGCCGAGCGCACCGTCCGCTTCCGCACCTGCGGCGACATCACCCTCACCGGGTGCGTGGAGTCGACCGCGTCCAACATCCCCGAGATCATCGAGGAGGTCGCGGCCGCTCGGCTCACCGAGCGCGGCGCCACCCGCGGTGACGACCGGTTCTCCGAGGCCGCCATGGAGGACCGCAAGAAGGAGGGCTACTTCTGATGAGCACCGACACCACCACCGCCGGCGCCGCCGACGTCACCACCGGGATGGACCTGCTGCGGTTCGCCACCGCGGGCTCCGTGGACGACGGCAAGTCGACCCTCATCGGTCGCCTGCTCTTCGACTCGAAGTCGATCTTCGCCGACCAGCTCGAGTCGGTCGAGGCCACCTCGAGCGCCAAGGGCCACGACTACGTCGACCTCTCGCTGCTCACCGACGGACTGCGGTCCGAGCGCGAGCAGGGCATCACCATCGACGTGGCCTACCGCTACTTCGCGACGCCCAACCGCAAGTTCATCATCGCCGACACCCCCGGGCACGTGCAGTACACCCGCAACATGGTCACCGGCGCCTCCACCGCCGACCTCGGCCTGGTGCTCGTCGACGCCCGCAACGGCCTCACCGAGCAGTCCCGGCGCCACGCGGTGCTCCTCTCCCTGCTCCGCGTCCCGCACCTGGTGCTCTGCATCAACAAGATGGACCTCGTGGACTACTCCCAGGAGGTCTACGAGCGGATCCACGACGAGTTCACGCAGTTCGCCACCAAGCTCGCCATCCCGGACCTGGAGGTCATCCCGATCTCCGCGCTCGCCGGCGACAACGTGGTCGAGCGGTCCACCAACATGGACTGGTACTCCGGCCCGACCCTGATGCACCACCTCGAGCACGTCCACGTTGCTTCCGATCGCGACCTGGTCGACGTCCGCTTCCCCGTGCAGTACGTCGTGCGCCCGAAGTCCGACGAGCACCACGACTACCGCGGCTACGCGGGCCAGGTGGCCGGTGGCGTGCTCAAGCCCGGCGACGAGGTCGTCGTGCTGCCCTCGGGGATGACCAGCAAGATCGCCGGCATCGACCTCTTCGACTCCGAGGTCGACGAGGCCTACCCGCCGATGTCGGTCACTGTCCGGCTCGAGGACGACGTGGACGTCTCCCGTGGCGACATGATCGCCCGGGTGAAGAACGCGCCGACCCCCAGCCAGGACATCGACGCGATGATCTGCTGGATGGCGCCGGGCACCCTCAAGCCGCGTCAGAAGCTGGCCATCAAGCACACCACCCGGACCGGTCGTGCCCTGGTCAAGGACATCCAGTACCGCCTGGACGTCAACACGCTGCACCGCGACCAGGACACCAAGGAGCTCGGTCTCAACGAGATCGGCCGCGTCCAGCTGCGCACCACCGTGCCGCTGCTGTGCGACCCGTACTCCAAGAACCGCACCACCGGCTCGTTCATCCTGATCGACGAGGCGACCGGCGTGACCGTCGCCGCGGGCATGATCAACGGCTGATCAGTCTCGGTCCACGACAAGGGCCGGTGACCTCCCGCGGGAGGTCACCGGCCCTTCGTCATCCCAGAGGCGCGCCGGCGTCACTCCACGGTGACGGACTTCGCCAGGTTGCGCGGCTTGTCGATGTCGTGCCCCAAGGACAGCGCCGCGTGGTAAGAGAGGACCTGCAGCGGGATGGTGAGCAGGATCGGGTCCAGCTCGCGCTCGTTCACCGGCACATCGATGCGCTCGCAGTCGATCCCACGGAGATCGACGCTGTCGTGGGTGACGACGACCAGCGGACCGCCCCGAGCCTTGATCTCGTGCAGGGCCGCGATGTTGCGGTCCACCAGCTCGTCGTCCGGGACGATCGCGACCGTCGGCATCTCCTTCGAGACCAGCGCCAGCGGCCCGTGCTTGAGCTCGGACGCCTGGTAGGCCTCGGCATGTCGATAGCTGATCTCCTTGAACTTCTGCGCCCCTCGCGGGCCACCGGGAAGCAGCGGACCCGGCCGATGAAGAAGACGCTCGCCGACTCCGCCAGACGCTGCGCGATCAGCGCGAGCTGCGGCTCGGTGGCGAGGATCTGGGCGATCTGACCGGGCAGCGCCTCCAGACCGGCGAGGAGCCTGCGCCCCTCGGCCGGCGAGAGGTCGCGCACCCGTCCGAGGCGGACTGCGAGCAGCGAGAACGCGAAGAACATGTTGGTCAGTGCCTTGGTCGAGGCCACCGCCACCTCGGGTCCGGCGTGCAGGTAGATCCCGCCGTCGACCTCCCGTGCGATCGCCGAGCCGACCACGTTGACCACTCCGATCACCCGCCCGCCCTTGCGCTGGATCTCCTGCACCGCGAGCAGCGTGTCGACGGTCTCCCCCGACTGGCTGACCGCGACGTACAGCGTGTCCGGCTCGATCACCGGGTTGCGGTAGCGGAACTCCGAGGCGGCCTCGGCGTCGGCGGGGATCCGGGCGACCTCCTCGATCACCGCGGCCCCCATCTGGCCCACGTAGTACGCCGACCCGCAACCCAGGATCTTCACGCGGCGGAACCCACGGAGCTCGCGGGGCGAGAGGTTGAGACCACCCAAGTGGGCGGTGGCGGCGCGCTCGTCGATCCGGCCGCGGAGCACCGCGAGGGTGCGCTCGGGCTGCTCGTTCATCTCCTTGTGCATGAACGACTCGTGGTCGCCGGCGTCGTAGGCGTCCGGGTCGATGTCGACGCTCTCGGGCGCACGCACGGTCGAGGTGAGCCCGCCGACCCCGACCTGGTACGTCGAGAAACCGCCCGCGGTGACCGTGGCCATGTCCCCGTCCTGCAGGTGCACGACCTTGCTCGTGTAGCGCACCAGGGCGGCGAGGTCGGAGGCGACGTGCATCTCGCCGTCCCCGACACCGAGGATCAGCGGGCTGCCGTTGCGGGCCACGACCAGTTGGTCCGGGTGGTCCGCGTGCACGAACGCAACCCCGTAGGTGCCCTCCACCGCGGCGAGGGCCTCGGCCACCTTGCCCTCGAACGTCTCCGCCGTCGAGCGGGCCACCAGGTGCGCCAGCACCTCGGTGTCGGTGTCGGAGGTCAGCACCACGCCGTCGGCGCTCAGTTCGGCACGCAGCGACGCCGCGTTGTCCAGGATGCCGTTGTGCACGACCGCGACCCGGCCCGCCTCGTCGACGTGCGGGTGCGCGTTCGCGTCGGTCGCCGGACCATGCGTAGCCCAGCGGGTGTGTCCGATGCCCAGGCCGCTGGTGGCCGGTGGTGCATGCTCAGTCAGTGCCCGGACGCGGCCGGCGGCCTTCGCGACCTCGAGGCCGTCGCGGCCGAGCACAGCCACACCGGCCGAGTCATAGCCGCGGTGCTCGAGCCGCGCCAGGCCTTCGATCAGGAAGGGTGCCGGGGCCTCAGGCCCGACGTACCCGACGATTCCACACACAGTGATCCCCCATTCTCACGGTTGCGCCGTCGGCGCGGTCAGTCGTCGCGTCGGCTGCGCCGACGCTTCTTCGCCGGGGTCCGGACCGACCCCGGCTCCAGGTCCGGGCTGTAGCCGTACCCGTAGCCGTACCCGTAGCCATAGCCACCCGACTTGGCCGGGACGCGGTTCATCACCACACCGACCAGGTGGGCATCCACCTGCTCGAGACGCTCCACAGCGCCGCTCACCTGGTCGCGGGTTGCCTTGCCGTGGCAGACCACCAGCATCGCGCCATCGGCCTTGGACGCCAGGAGCGCGGCGTCCGTGACCGGGAGCAACGGCGGCGCATCGATGACCACGACGTCGTAGCGGGCACGCAGGTCGGTCAGCAGGTCGGCCATCGCGTTGGTTTGGAGCAGTTCGGCCGGGTTGGGCGGGAGCGGGCCCGAGGCGATGACGTCGAGGCCGATGTCGTCGATGCGCTGGGTCGCGTCGGCCACGCTGACCTTGCCGACCAGCACGCTGGTGACACCGACGGCCTCGTCGATCTGGAGTCTGCCCGCGGCGCGCGGACGACGCAGGTCGCACTCCAGGAGCATGGTGCGGGCGCCGCCCTGGGCGACGCTGATCGCGAGGTTCACCGCCGTGCTGGTCTTGCCCTCCGCGGGGACCGCGGAGGTGACGACGAAGACCTTGCTCGGGCTGTCCACGTCGACGAACTGCAGATTGGTGCGCAGCACGCGGAACGACTCCGCTCGCGGCGACTGCGCCGGGAGCTGGGTGATCAGCGGGGTCTTGGTGGCCGCGGTGTCGTTGACGATCGCGCCGAGCACCGGCGCCTCCGTCATCGCGGTGAGGTCCTCGGCATTGCGGATCCGGGTGTCGAGCAGCTCGCGCAGGACGGCGATGCCGAAGCCGAGCAGCAGCCCGAGCACCAGGCCCAGGGCGATGTTGCGCGTCGGGTTGGGCGAGACCGGGGTGTCGGAGAACGACGCGGCATCGACGATCGTCGCCTTGACCGGAGTGCCGGAGTTGCCGGACGGGGTCTCCAACTCGCGGACCAGGTCGACCAGGCTCTCGGCGTACGCCTGGGCGATCCGCTGCGCCTCGTAGGGGTCCGTGTCGGTCACCGTGAGACTCAGGTTCACCGTGTCGACGGCGACCTCTGCCTGCACCTTGCCGGCCAGCGCGGACGCGTCGGTGTCGAGCTCGAGATCCTCCTTCACCCGGTTCGCCAGCTCCCGGCTGTTGATCAGATCCGCGTAGGACTTCACCCGCTGCGCAGAGAACTGGCTGCCCTGCAGCAGCAGGCTCTCGTCGGTGTCCGCGGTCGAGATGAACAACCGGGCATTCGAGGCATACTGCGGCGTCTGCAGTGCGGTGAAGATCCCGGCCATGGCGGTCACCAGGACCGTGACAGCGAGGATCGAGACCCAGCGACGGCGCAGGATCCGGAGGTAGTCACGCAGTTCCATCAATTTCTCCTCGGTCCCGCGACGGGACCCTTCTCACAGGTTCGCATCAGCAAGCGCTCCGGACGGTCTTGACCGTGTCTGTCGGTTCGATCGTCGGCGTCACCGACATCTCGGCGTCGCCCACCTGCCCCTCGCCGCTCTTCATGGTCCACGCGAGGTCGATGACCTCGCCCGGGCTCAGCGTGATGTAGGTCTTGCCGGCCGGGCGGCCGTCGGCGTCCACCCGCACCAGGTCGGCGACCTGCGAGTTCAGCTCGAAGTCGCCGAGTGAGCCGCCCGCGGGACCGAAGAACCGCACGGTCAGGGTCTGGTCACCCGGCGGCGTGCCGTAGTTGCCGCCACCGGTGACGTCGGCGGGCAGGTCGCTGGCGTCCTTCGGCGCGACGGACTTCAGCCGCACCTTGGCGCTGTAGCCCTGCCCACCGGACGAGCAGTACGTCGCGTTCACGTCGACGTCGTAGCGCAGGTAGTAGGACATCTTCGAGCCCGTGGTGTCGTCGATCGTGATCGCGATCTTCGGCTCGTCCGACGTGTCTCCGCTCAGCACCTCGCCCGCGATCTCGGTGCCCGCGATCTCCGCCTGCTCGGTCTGGTCGAAGGAGTGCAGCCGCACCCGGCCCTCGCCGACCGACGTGGCGAGCGCCTCGACGACCCCCGAGCCGTCGCTCAGGTCGGTGGTGAAGCGCTCGAAGGTGGCCGCGGCGACGTCGGCGAAGAACTGGTCCTGCGCGGCGCCGTCGCCCTCAAGGCGCAGGTAGGTGTTGTGCAGCAGCTCGTCGACCAGGTTCTCCCCGGTCAGCTGCACGCCGTCGACGGTGATCGGTCCGGCCGCGTCGAGCAGGTAGGAGAGTGCCACGGTGTCGACGAAGACGACCCCGTCGATCTGTTGCTGCGGGAACGCGGTCTCCCAGTGCGCGGCGGCCAGCTCGGCGGCGCGCGGGATGTCCGGGGTCATCGAGGAGTTCACGAAGTAGTCCCCGAGGGTGTTGTCGTAGAGCTGGCGCTCCGCCTTCGTGATCGGGACCGGGGAGTCGACGCGGTACTGGATGGAGCCTCCGCTGACGTGACGGACCAGCTCGACCTTGCCGGCGTCGGCCCGGACCTGGGCTGCTGCGCCGACGAGTCCACCGGCGCTGCGGATCTCGGCGTTGTTCTCGAACGCGATCAGGTAGTTGCGCTCGCGCTCACCGCCCAACATCGACGGCAGCAGGCTCACCGTCGCGTCGGCCGCGGACATCGCCCGGTCGGCGGCGGCGACCTGCTCGGCGAAGTCGTCGTACTGGCTCCTCAACCGACCGACGTAACCGGAGCTGTCCTGCTCGCCGAGGCGGTGGTCCGCGTCGGCGAAGGCCTGCTGCGCCTGGCCGATGGGGCCGGAGAGCTCGGCCACCAGCGTGAGGTCGACCCGACCGTCGCGGGGAAGCATCTCGTCGAGTCGGTCGGCGACGTCGGCCAGCGGGGTCACCCCGTCATGGGAGAGGTCGTCGAGGACGGACGCGGCGACCTCGACGCCCTCGGCATCATCGCCGAACCAGGGCAGCACTGTCAGCATCTGCCAGGCAGGTCCGGACGTCCGGTCGTGCGCCGAAGCGGCCGCTTCCTGCATCGCCGCGGTCGCATCGTCGATCTGCGCCTCGTCAGCCGCGCTGACGGCGTCCTGCAGCGCCGTCGCGCTGTCGACCGCCCGCGACAGGTCCTTGTTGACCTGCCACGCGGTCCATCCGAGCCACACCACGAGCACGAGCAGCAGCGCCCCCACGCCGGCCAGCGCATAGCGCACAGGTCGGGCCTTCCCCATCACGGCACCTCTCCGCACATGACTGAGGGCTTCGAGACCAGTGCCTCGAAGCCCTCAGCCTGATGATCAAGCAGCCGTCATCCGACGGCGTGACTCACTTGCGCACGCGGACCTTGAAGGTCCGGGCCTTGTCCTGGGCGTTCGCGCCGTAGAACGAGAGCTTGCAGTTCCAGACACCCTTCTTGTTGAAGTTGAAGAGGGTGATGTTGGTCTTGCCGGCGTAGCCCTTGGTCTTGGACTTGGTCGCCTTGCCGTTGGTGCAGGTCAGAGTGACCGCGCCGTAGACGTCCGCGTCGCCGGACTTGGGCGCGAAGTCCGCCTTGATCTTGACCTGGGCGCCCTTCTTGCGCTTCTTGTCCTGGATCTTCGGGTTCTTGACGTTGACGCAGCCGGTGTAATTGTCCGCGCAGGCAGTCGCCGTGCCGCCGGTGACACCGACGAGGCCGAGAGCCATGAGCGCGGCCGCGAGCAGGCCGACGATGATCTTCTTCACGAAGAGTCCCCCAATGTTGGTGATGCATGTTCAGCGGAGACGAGTGTCGTGTCCCCGAGCAATCGAGAAGATCTTGGCACACGCTGTCGACAGAAGCCGCATCAATCCCACATTTTGACGCAGGTCACACGAAGAGTTCACCCGGCCGTCCGACATCCGCCGGCGGTCAGCGGCCAGTCAGCGGCCAGTCAGCGGCCAGTCAGCGGCGAGGACGGAAGTGCAGCCCGACCTCGGGGTCGACCAGCACCTCCTGGGCGGCCGGCAGGCCATCGATGTCGAGCGCCGCGTCGGTCGACACGTTCCGCTTCAGCAGCGCCAGACCGATCGGGCCGAGCTCGTGGTGCCGGGCCGTGGTGCCGATCGCGCCGACCGGGCGCGGCGGTCCGTCCGGGACCGTGATCGCGGTGCCGACGCTCGGCAGGCGGTTCTCCGAGCCGTCCAGGTGGATCAGGGTGAGCCGCCGGGGCGGGCGGCCCAGGTTGTGCACCCGGGCGACCGTCTCCTGGCCGCGGTAGCAGCCCTTGTCCATGTGCACCGCCGCCCAGGGCGTCTCGTCCTGGAGCCAGCCGACCTCGTTGGGGATGGTGCGCTCGTCGGTGTCCAGACCGAACCGGGGCTCGCCGCGCTCGATGCGCAGCGCCTCGAAGGCCCACAGGCCGGCGGCAGGGCCGGCCGCGTCGGCGTACGTCTCCAGCTGGTCGCGCGGGACCAGGTCGTACTTGCCGGCCTCCCGCTCGCCGGTCGGGCGCCAGGCCACGGCGACGTCGTCGGCGACGGTGATCTCGACCCGGGTCATGAACTTCATCCGCTCGAGGAACTCCACCAGCGCTGCCGCGCGGCCCGGCTCGGTGTGCGCGGTGAAGGCCTCGCCGTCGTCGACGCCGGCGAAGGCGTGCTCGATGTGGCCCTGCGGGCTCAGCACCAGCGCGTTGACCCAGCGGCCGGGCTCGAGGCCCTCGAAGAACTGGGTGGTCAGCGAGTGCAGCCAGCTCAACCGGTCCGGTCCCGCCACCCGGAAGACGTCGCGGTGGCTGAGGTCGACGAAGCCCTCCCCACGGCGAGCGCCCGCTGTTCGCCGTACAGCGAGCCGTAGTGGGCGGCGACACCGGCGTCGATGCCGTCACCGGCGACCGCTCCGGGCAGGTTCAGGAGGGGCTGGGCTGGGTCACTGCTTCTCCTCACACTCCACGCATGTTCCGAACACCGTCAGGTGCCCCATATCAGGGATGAACGCATGGGAGGCGGTCAGGGATTCCACAAACGGCGTGGCGGAATCGACGTCGACCGAGGTGATCTTGCGACACCGCCGGCAGACCAGGTGGAAATGCTCATGGTCGGTCACCGAGTGATACGTCGGCGCCCGGTCGGACAGATGGGCATGGCGGATCAGCCCGAGCTCCTCGAGCACCTCCAGCGTCCGGTAGACGGTGGAGGCGTTCACCGTCGAGGCGCGCTGCTGCACGTGGGCCAGCACCTCGTCCGGGGTGGCGTGACCGAGCTCCTCGACGGCGCCGAGGATCAGCTCGCGCTGGGGAGTGAGGCGATAGCCCTTCTCCCGCAGGACGCTGCGCCAGTCAGGCACGCTTCAACCGGGCCCAGCGGTGGGGCTGCAGCTCCTCGCCCTGGGCCTCCATGTCGTAGGCGTAGAGCAGGTCCCCCTCCACGTTGCCGTACATCCGGTGTCCGGAGGTGACCTCCTTGGCGGTCTCGGTGAAGCTCACCCCGGCGGTCTGCAGCTCGACCTTGCCGCCCTCGGCCATCCCGTACCAGATCTCCGACTGACCGGTGTTGTGGTTGAGCACCAGCTCGAGCCTGCCGTCGCCGACCGCCCGCAGGAAACCGGTCTCCAAGTGCGCCTCGCGCACCTTCTGGCCCTGCTCGTCGGTGATCCAGGCGCGCGAGAAGTAGTGGAAGAACGGGCGGCCGTCGTGGGTGAAGATCAGCTCTTCGCCGTAGGTGAACTTCTCGATCGTCGGGTAGTCGCCGTGGCCGTTGCCGCGCCAGGTGCCGAGCATCCACGCGATCGGGCCGCAGTCGGGGTGCAGGTTGTCGGGAAGTTCGAAAGCCACGATCAGTCAGTCTAGGTGCAGGTCGGGGGCTGACCCTAGGCTGCGGCCATGGCCCGCCAGCTCGTCATCAAGGTCACCTGCGGCACCGAAGCACCGGAGCGCCTCAACCAGGGTTTCACCGTCGCCGCCACCGCCGCCGCGTCCGGAGTGCCGGTCTCGTTGTGGCTGACCGGCGACGCCGCCTGGATGGCGGTGCCCGGACGGGCCGACGAGCTCGACCTCCCGAAGGCCACCCCGCTGCCCAAGCTGCTCGCCACCGTCCTCGAGCTGGGGTCGGTCACCGTCTGCGGGCAGTGCGCGGCCCGGCGGTCGCTGACCGAGGACGACCTGGTCGACGGCGCCCGGATCGCCGGGGCCGCCGGCTTCGTCGAGGAGGTCCTGCAGGACGGCGTGCAAGCGATCGTCTACTGACGTCGGACCCGAGACTCAGAGCCTGAGACTCAGAGCCTGAGACTCAGGGCCGGAGACGCTGGGCCGGAGGCGGCCCTCAGACCTCGTCCAGGATCGCGCGTCGGCGTTCGTCGTACTCCGCCTCGGTTATGGCGCCGGTGTCCCGCAGGTGGGCGAGGAGGCGGAACCGGGCCTCGATGCCGGTCGCCGGAGCGACGGTGCGGGAGGACTGACCTGGCGGCGGTTCTGAGCGCGGTCCGGGCGGGCGGGCGTCGGGTGCGGGCAGCACCTCCACCCGCTGGGTGCGGGGCGTGATCACGCCGACGACGGCCAGGACCGCGCCGATGCCGGCCACGCCCCAACCGATGTTGCGGCGCTGCTCGGTCGCGGTGATCCGCTCCTCGATCGCGCCAGGGTCGTACTCGCTCTCCAACGGGTCGAGTCCGTTCTGGTGGCGGACGAAGTTCTCCGTGCCGTTGTTCCACGCCTCCATGCTGGTGAGCTCCCGCTCGGCCCTCAGGTCCTCGCGCAGCCGGCCGAGGGAGGCGGTCGCGGTGAGCACGACGACGAGACCGACGAGCAGCGTCGCGACCCCGAGGCCGATCAGCGGAACACGCATGGCTCGACCTCCGGGGACTGATGACGGTCGCGTGACCGTACCCCCGGGGTGGGCCGGCCGCAGGGGGAATCCGGAATCGGGTGCCGAAGGCCCGTATCAGGGGGCCGTCCGTCCTGCTCCTCGCTGTATGCGACCCCTCATCACCTCCCTCGCCACCCTGCTCCTGCTCGCCCTCGCGCCAGCCGCGCACGCCGAGACCTGGAGCCACACCGACACCGCCGGCGACGTCTTCGTCGTCGAGTACGGCGACCCGCCGGTCGAGTACTACGAGCCAGCCCAGGAGCGCGGTGACATCACCGACGTCAACGCCGCCTTCCGCCCGAAGCGCTTCCTGGTCGAGATCGACCTGCGCCAGGGCGTCCAGCGCAACGCGATCCTGGCGATGGGGCTCAAGGGCGACACCGGCCGCTGGCACGCGTCGCTCTCCTACCAGGGCAAGCACCCGCACCTGCAGCTCGACCACTGGAAGAACGGGTGGAACAACGTCTTCTGCCCCGGGCTGCGCGCCGAGCTGCTCAAGCAGGAGGACCGGGGCTGGATCAGCGTCCCGAACAACTGCCTCGACGACCCGCGGAAGCTGCGGTTCTCGTTGCGGGTGGTGACCTTCACCCAGGACCACAACACCAACGACGAGGCGTTGCGCGAAGGCGGCAAGGGCTATCGCGAGTGGTACTCGCCGGTGCTGCGGCGCGGGTGAGGCCGCGCCCCGGGTCTCACCCGGTCGAGCGGACGTTCAGCAGCTCCCGGGCTTCGGCCGGAGTCATCGGGCGGCGCTGCGCCAGCGCACCCATCTCCACCGCCCGCTCGACCAGCTGACTGTTGCTGGTCACCGGCACCCCGCGGGCCAGGGTGAGCACGTCCTCCATGCCGACCCGCAGGTGACCGCCCTTGGAGAGCGCCGCGAGGCCGACGGCGAGCGTGGTCCGGCCGATGCCGGTGGCGCCCCAGCTGGTGGTCTCCTCGGGCAGCGCCGCGACGGCCGCGACCAGGGCGTCGGCGGTGCCCGGCATCCCGCCGGGGACGCCCATCACGAGATCGCAGTGCACGCGGCCGCCGTACGGGAGGCCGTAGCGGTCGATCAGCCGTCGCAGGGCGGCGACGTGACCCAGGTCGAACAACTCGAACTCCGGCACCACCCCGCGCTCCTGGCTGAGCTGGTAGAGGTCGCAGACGAACGGCCACGGGTTGCTGAACACGTCGTCGCCGAAGTTGGTGGTGCCCATGGTCAGGCTGCACGAGTCCGGGGCCGCGTCGAGCACCTTCAACCGGTCCTCCAACGGGTCGTGCACCGAGCCACCAGTGGAGAGCTGCACCACCAGGTCGGTCGCCTCCCGCAGCGCCTGGACCGTGTCGTGCAAGCGCTGCGGCTCGAGGGTGGGCCGGTGCTCGTCGTCGCGGATGTGGACGTGGATCATCGCCGCGCCGGCGTCCTGGCACTCCTGGGCGGTGGCGACCAGCTCGGGCAGCGTGGTGGGCAGGTGCGGGCAGTCGGACTTCGCGGTCTCGGCCCCGGTCGGGGCGACCGTGATGAGCAGCGTGTCCTGGGTCACAGACGTCACGCGGGCATCCTGGCACGCCGTGTCCGCATGCCAGCATGAGGTCGTGCGAGCAGTGGTGCAGAGGGTCCGGTCGGCGTCCGTCACCGTCGACGGGGAGGTCGTCGGCGAGCTCACCTCCCCCGGCCTGCTGGTCTACCTGGGCATCACCCACGGCGACGGGGACGAGCAGGTCACCTGGATGGCCCGCAAGCTGCACACCCTGCGCATCCTCCCCGACGAGGAGTCGCTGTCGGAGACCGGCGACGGTGCGCTCGTGATCTCCCAGTTCACCCTCTACGGCGACGCCCGCAAGGGCCGCCGCCCCACCTGGGTCGCCGCCGCCCCCGCACCCGTCAGCGAGCCGCTGTACGACGCGGTCTGCGAGCGGCTCGACGCGCTGGGCACGCCCGTGGCGCGGGGCGTCTTCGGCGCCGACATGCAGGTGGCCTCGGTCAACGACGGGCCGTTCACGGTGTGGCTGGAGACGCCGTGAGGGGGTGCGGGTTTCACCGGCTGACCGGGGAAACCCGCACGACACGCCGGGGCGCCACGGCGTGTCGTGCGGGTTTCGGCCGACAAGTTCCTCAGCGGTCGGTCTTCTCCACGCTGACCAGGTGGCCGAAGACGATGCTGCGGTCGTCGGTGTGGAAGATCTCCGAGCAGGTCACCAGCGTGATCAACCGCTTGCCCACTCCCTCGGGCGGCTGCACACCGCCGTCCGGGTTCACCGGCTGCTCGTCGAGGACCCACGTCGAGGTGAACGGCAGGATCAGGTCGGTGCCGCCGTTGTCGAGCTCATAGGTGTACGTCGCGGTGCGCGTCTGCACCTCGACCAGGTCGCCGTCCTCGAGCTCGGGGAACTCCGAGAACGGCTGGCCGTGGGTGACCCGGTGCGCGGCGAGCGCGTAGTTCCCCTTCGCACCGGCGTCCGCGCTGCCCTCCATGTGACCGATCCCGGCCGCGAGCACCTCGTCGCTGGAGCCCTCCAGCACCGGCACCGCGTAGTCCTCGCCGAACCGCGGGATCCGCACGATCGCGGTGGCCTCGCCGAACTCCGTGCTGGCCCGGTCCTCACCCCCGGTCCACGCCTTCTCCACTGCCTCGGTCACCTCGGCGTGCCGGCGCTCGGACTGCCAGTTGGTCCCCCACAGCTGCCAGCCGAGCCAGCCCAGGATCGCCAGGCCGACCAGGATCAGCGCGATGCCGAGGTAGAAGAGCGGCCGGCGGCGTCGTACCGGACCCGCGGGAGGCCCGGCGGCGGGGTCGGGCTCGGTCGAGACGTCGGTCGGGGGCACCGGGCCATTCAACGTCCTCCCGCCGACCGGTCGCAAACGCGCACCCGAGGGGTCGCCTCAGGCGGTGCGATGGGTCAGGCGGAGGCCGCGCAGGTACAGCTCGCAGCCGAGGCAGAGGCCGAAGACGGCATTGAGGAAGGCCGCGACGAAGGCGAGGCCGGCGGCGATCTGACCGAGCAGGAGCGCACCGCCGGCGTAGCCGAGGAGGCTGACCGCGGCGAAGAGCAGGCCGACGGCCTGGGCGAACCGGGGCGGCCGCGGGTCCTCGAGCTGGTCCGGCGGGCTGAGCCGCGGCCGGATCAGGGTCCGGAACACGATGCCGGTCGGGGTGTGCTGGACGCCGGCGACCACGCCGACGGCGAAGAAGGCCGCCTGCACGGCCATCAGCACCGCGGAGACGGTGGCGCTGGGACTGACCAGCGCGGCGGCCAGGATCACGAGGGTCACGGACGCGGTGAAGCGCGGTCCGCGGGGGTCGATGCCGGTCACGGCGGTTCCTTCGGCTGGGAGCGGTGGGTCAGGCGGGCAGCGCGGCGAGGACCTGGTCCCTGCGCGGGGCGCCGGCCGCACGGCCGAGCTCGCGGCCGGCCGCGTCGAGGATCAGGGTGGTCGGCGTGCGTCGTACGTCGAGGGTGCGCACCAGCTCGAGGTGCTGCTCGGCGTCGACCTCGAGGTGGGCGACGCCGGCCTCGCGCCGGGCGATGTCGCCGAGCACCACCCGGGTGGCCCGGCACGGCGCGCAGAACGCCGAGGAGAACTGGACCAGCGTGGCCCGGCCCCCCAGCTCCGCGTCCGGGTGCGCAGCCGCGATCGCGGTCCAAGTGGGGTCGGTGCCCGGCGCTTCGGGGTCCGGCTCCGGGGCGCCTCGCCCCTGGTCCGCAGGGTCGAAGGCGCCGTCGCGGGTGCGGCGGTACAGCCCGAAGCCCAGGGCGAGCGCGACGGCCAGGATGAGTACGACGATTCCGGTCATGACGCCTCTCTCAACGCCGACGGCGGGCCCCGGATTCCGGGACCCGCCGTCGATCCACGTCACTCAGATGGCGACGGTCACCTCGGCGACCGAGCCGACCTGTGCCTGGACCACCCGGTCGACCGGGTCGGCCTTGGGCGCCAGGGTGCGCAGGGTCCACTGGCCGTCGCCGGCGAAGAACCGGAAGTGGCCGGTGGCCGAGGTCGGGACCTCGGCGGTGAACTCGCCGGAGCGGTCCAGCAGCCGCACGTAGGCGCCCGCCACGGGCTCCTCGCCACGCACGACCTGGCCCTGGATCACGGCCTCCTTCTTGACGTCGATGCCGTCGAGCGACAGACCGCCCTCAGTGGCTCCGCACATGCTCAGGCCTCCCCGGGCTCGTCGCCGAGGACGACCGGGACGCCGACCAGCGAGCCGTACTCGGTCCAGGAGCCGTCGTAGTTCTTGACGTTCTCCTGGCCCAGCAGCTCCTTGAGCACGAACCAGGTGTGCGAGGAGCGCTCGCCGATGCGGCAGTAGGCGATGGTGTCCTTGCTCCAGTCGACGCCGGCATCGGTGTAGATCTGCTTCAGCTCGTCGTCGGACTTGAAGGTGCCGTCGTCGTTGGCCGCCTTGGACCACGGCACGCTGGCCGCGGTCGGGATGTGGCCGGCGCGCTGGGCCTGCTCCTGCGGGAGGTGGGCCGGGGCGAGCAGGCGGCCTGCGTACTCGTCGGGGCTGCGCACGTCGACCAGGTTCTGGGTGCCGATCGCGGCGACGACCTCGTCGCGGAACGCGCGGATCGAGCCGTCCTGCTCAGTGGCGGTGTAGGAGGTGGTGGCGCGCTGGGTGGCCTCGTCGGTCAGCTCGCGGGAGTCGAGCTCCCACTTCTTGCGGCCGCCGTCGAGCAGCTTGACGTCCTGGTGGCCGTAGAGCTTGAAGTACCAGTAGGCGTAGGCCGCGAACCAGTTGTTGTTGCCGCCGTAGAGGACGACGGTGTCGTCGTTGGCGACGCCGCGCTCGGAGAGCAGCGCCTCGAACTGGGCCTTGTTGACGAAGTCGCGGCGGACCTGGTCCTGCAGGTCGGTGGTCCAGTCCAGCTTGATGGCGCCCCGGATGTGGCCCTTGTCGTAGGCGGTGGTGTCCTCGTCCACCTCCACCAGCACGACCTTGTCGTTGTCCAGGTTGTCCTCCACCCACTGGGCGGAGACGAGGGAGTTCTCGCGGCTCATTGCGTTCCTTTGCGATCGGTTCACGGATCTGACGGCTTTGCCGGGCGGCAGGCCCGCCGGTGTGGGACACCGGCGGCTGCCGGCGGTGACGGACTCCTGGGTACGACGCGGGGCGGTCGTGTGCGCGGACCGGACGGCTGATCGTCGTACCGGGGAGCGCTGGGAGTCAGTCGAGGCGATGCGATCCGGGAGGGATCGCCGCCAGGGTGCGGACCCCGCTCAGCGCATGCGACACAGCGCCGAGCTGACGCGGCAGTTGTCCACTGCGCGGCGCTTGGTCAGCATGGTCGTCGACATGCGGACAACAGTAGGGGTGCCCGTCCGGATCTCCACATCCAGATTCCAGATCATGAGACGCGAGTCCACGATGCAAGATGGCCCGCCTGACGGCTCAAGAAATCCCCCCCGTCAGCGGCCGTGCAGCAGACGGTCCAGGTCCTCGCGGTCGGCGTCGACCATCAGCCGCGCCAGGTCCGGCGCCGTGGTCCGCGCCTGCCAGCCGAGCGCGGCCCGCGCCTTCGACGCGTCGCCGATCAGCGCGTCCACCTCGGACGGCCGCTCGAACGCGTCGTTGTGCTTGACGTGGTCCTCCCAGTGCAGCCCGGCGTGCGAGAACGCCGCGTCCAGGAAGTCGCGGACCGTGTGCCCCTCGCCGGTGGCCAGCACGTAGTCGTCGGGCTCGTCGGCCTGCAGCATCCGCCACATGCCCTCGACGTACTCCGGGGCATAGCCCCAGTCCCGCACCGCCTCGAGGTTGCCGAGCTCGACGTGGTCGGTGATGCCGGCCTCGATCGCGGCGACCGCCTTGGTGATCTTGCGGGTCACGAAGTTCTCACCACGGCGCGGCGACTCGTGGTTGAAGAGGATCCCGGAGACCGCGTACAGGTCGTAGGCCTCGCGGTAGTTCACCGTCACCCAGTGCGCCTGCAGCTTCGACGCGCCGTAGGGCGAGCGCGGGTGGAAGACCGACGTCTCGCTCTGCGGCGGCGGGGTCAGCCCGAACATCTCCGAGGTCGACGCCTGGTAGAAGCGGCAGTCGAGCCCGGCCGCCCGGATTGCCTCGAGCAGGCGCAGCGTGCCGATCGCGTTGGTGGACGCGGTGTGGTCGGGCATCTCGAACGAGATCTTGACGTGGCTCTGCGCGCCGAGGTTGTAGACCTCCTCGGGCTCGATCAGCCGCACCAGGTTGACCAGGCTGACCCCGTCGGTCAGGTCGCCGTAGTGCAGGGTCAGGTTCGGGTCGTCCTTGAGGTGGTCGATCCGGCCCCGGTTGAGCATGGAGGAACGGCGGACCAGCCCGTGGACGTCGTACCCCTTGCCGAGGAGGAGCTCGGCCAGGTACGAGCCGTCCTGGCCGGTGATCCCCGTGATAAATGCGCGCTTCACCCGCGGCAGCCTACGGCGCACCGTGACCGCGACCACCTACCCGGGTGATTTCGTGGACAGCTGTCCAGTCCGGCGCCGGCCGCTCAGCCACCGGCGAACGGCGGGAGGAACTCCACCGTGGCGCCCGGCGGCACCTCGACCTCCCCGGGGTCCAGGGAGCGGACGGGGCGGTCACCGAGCAGCACCGAGCAGACCGCGAGCACGTCGGCGAGCCCCGCGTCGTGCCGCTCCACGAGGAGTCTGCGCAGGTCGGCGAGGGTGATCGGACCGTCGACGGCGACCTCCTCGGCTGCCGTCCCGGCGGCTGCGCGCGCCGCGGCCCAGTAGTGGACCTGGATGATCTGCGTCTCATTCACCGGCGGTTCCCTCCCCGTGTCCCTTGCGTTTCGGTATCGTCCCCACCACGAAAACCGGCCGGAGCCCAATGTTGCGTTTCGGTCTCTCGATACGGCACGCCACCGTGAGGAGACCACCCGGGTGAGCAATCTTCTGCTTCTGACCAGCGCCCTGCAACCGTCCGCCGAGGTCCTGCCCGGACTCGCGCTGCTCGGGCACCACGTGAAGATCCTGCCCGCCGAGGGAAGCGCCCTGCTCGAGGCCCCCGACTCGGACCTGCTGCTGGTCGACGGCCGCCAGGACCTCGCCGGCTCCCGCGACCTGTGCCGACTGATCCGTACGACGGGCACCGACGTCCCCGTGCTGATGATCGTCACCGAGGGCGGCCTGTCCGTGGTCACCCACGACTGGGGCATGGACGACGTCGTCCTGCACACCTGCGGCCCGGCCGAGCTCGAGGCACGGATCAAGCTGGCGATCGGCCGGCTCAACGCCGCCCGCGACGCCGCCGACCCCGACGCCCACGTGATCCGCTCCGGCGAGGTCGTGGTGGACGAGGCGACCTACACCGCGAAGGTCGGCGGGCGCGTGCTCGACCTGACCTTCAAGGAGTTCGAGCTGCTGAAGTTCCTCGCCCAGCACCCCGGCCGCGTGTTCAGCCGCCAGCAGCTGCTGCAGGAGGTGTGGGGCTACGACTACTTCGGCGGCACCCGCACCGTCGACGTCCACGTGCGGCGGCTGCGCGCCAAGCTCGGCACCGAGAACGAGACCCTGATCGGCACCGTCCGCAACGTCGGCTACCGCTTCGTGCTGCCCAGCAAGGACAGCGAGGCGCGCAAGGACCTCGGGCGGACCAAGGACCGCCAGGAGGCGTAGCCCCCGACGAGGGGTAACGTCGCGGCCGTGTTCCTCACCGCCGACCTGTTGACCGGTGACGCAGCGCTCGCGGCGATCGACTCCGTGCGGCGCGCGTGTCGTCGTACCGACGGAGCCGACCCGCTGGACGAGGCCGCCTCGCTCCGCCTCAAGCACCGCGGGCTCGACGGCATCCAGGCCTGGGTGACCGCCGACGGCTTCGCCCTCCGGTACGACGACAGCCTCGACCTCGTCGTCTCCCCGGACCGCCGCGGCGCCGGCCTCGGCCAGGCGCTCGCCTCCGCGGCGCTCACCGCGGACGGGCCGGTGACCGCCTGGTCCCACGGGGACCATCCCGCGGCACGGACCCTGGCCGGCCGGCTGGGCGCGACGGCAGTGCGGGAGCTGTGGGTGATGCGCCGGTCGACCGCCGTGCCGCTGCCGCCGCTGGAGGTGCCGGCCGGGGTCACCGTCACCGGCTTCCGGGGCGATGTCGACGTCGACCGGCTGCTCGCGGTCAACGCGGCCGCCTTCGCCAGCCACCCCGAGCAGGGTGCGCTGGACCGGGCCGGCCTGGAGGAGCGGATGGCCGAGTCGTGGTTCGACCCGGCCGGGCTGCTGATGGCGCGCGACCCGGACGGCGCCCTCCTCGGCTTCCACTGGACCAAGCGGCACGACGAGGACAATGGCGAGGTCTACGTGGTCGGGGTCTCCCCCGACGCGCAGGGCCGCGGGCTGGGCCGGGTGCTCACGCTGGCCGGCCTGCGCCACCTGGCTCGCACCGGGGTGGCCGAGATCCACCTCTACGTCGAAGCGGACAACGCCCCTGCCCGAGCCGTCTACGAGGGGCTCGGCTTCACCCACAGCGGGGGCGACACGCACGTCCAGTACGTGCGCCCCTGACCGGGCCCGAGAGTCCGCGACCCCCGTCTGACGACGCGCGGCGGGCGCTCCGACGCGACACGGTGTCCCACGTAGTGCAACCGCGCCGCGAGGCCCGCGTGTCTCGGTACCATCTGCGGCTATGACCTCTGCCACCAGCGGCGATGCCGAGGAGAAGAGGACGGGAGCGTTCTCCTTCGGCGGCCGCGGTCGACGCGGCCCACGCACGACGCCGGAGCCCGGATCGCAGGCGTCCGGGGCGTCGGATGCGGGTGCGCCGGATGCGCCGGGTGCCGGGGCGTCGGATGCCGGGGCGTCGGATGCCGGTGCGGGCGGGGGCTCGGACCGGCTGGTCGCACTGGAGGCCGAGCTCGCCGAGGCCCAGCACCGCGCCGCCGAGGCCGCGCGCGCTCGCGACGAGGCCGAGCGCCGACTCGCCGAGATCCGGGACCGCACGGAGGCCGAGCGCGCCGAGGCCCGCGCCGCCGAGGAAGAGGCTGCCCGGCTCGCCGCGGCCGCCGAGGAGCTCGCCCGCTCACTCCCGCGTACGGAACGTCCGGAGACCCCGGCCGAGGGCAGCCTGCTCGCGCAGTGGCTGTCGCAGCGCGGTCGGTCCGACAAGGCGCCCGTCGAGGAGCCGGTTATTGAGGCGACCGAGGGCGACCCTGTGCCTGACGAGTCCGACGCGATCGTCGTCGGAGCCCAGGTCGACCCGAGCGCAGACATCGAGGATGCGGGCGCGGATGTCGGCACCGAGGACGCCGGCCCGGACGAGGTCGCCGATGGCCTGGACGATCTGACCGGGCCCGCCCCGGAAGACGGCCCCGCCCCGGCCGACGCGCCCACCGACCCGACGGGTCCTGCCGACGACGACACCGCCGCGGTCGGCGACACCGGCACCGCGGCCCTCGCCGTACCTCCCGGCAAGAAGCGGACCTACCACTCCAAGCGCGGCACCGACGTGCTCGGCCCGCTGGCGATCCTCGCCGCCCTCGCCTGCGCGGCGGTGGTCGCCCAGATGGCGTTCCGGCAGACCCTCGCCGACGACATCCCGCTCGCGGCGGGGATGACCGTCGCGGCGGCGATCCTGCTCGCGTTCGCGTTGCGCAGCGGCAACTCGTCCCGGTCGGTCCACCTCGACGACAAGGGCGTCCTCAAGCTGACCCTGGGCGACCAGGTGAGCCGCTTCGACCTGACCAGCCCCAGCATCGAGCTGCAACAGGTCGGCTCCCCCGGCCGCCGCGGCTGGAAGGTGCTGGTGCTGCGGCGCGGCCTCTCGCCGGTCGCCGTGGACGCCAGGACCGTCGATCCGACCACCTTCCTGGAGGCGTTGCGCCAGTGGCGACCGGACCTGTAGACGGCGACGACCTCGCCGCGCTGCCCGCCGACGAGCTGGCCGCGCGCTGCCGGGCGGCCGAGGCCGAGGCGGCCCGGCTGCGCTCCGACCTCGCCGCCGCCCGGACCGAGCTGGCTCAGCTGGCCGAGCGGGAGCGGGCCGCGCGCAACGAGCCGACGGGCGCGGACGATCAGGGCGGGCTCGGCATCTTCCCGAGCGAGGATGCGCCGACCGCGGATGCGCTGGTCGGCGACGGCAGCGACCCCCGGGTGCTCTCGGTGATCCTCACCGCGACCGCCGTGGTGACCGGGATGGTCGGCGTGCTGGCGCTGGTCAACGGCAACCTGTTCTCCGGCTTCGGACTGGTGATCGTCGTGCTGACCGTGGTGCTCGCCTGGGCAGCGGTCCGGACGAGGGTCGTCCCGGTCGAGGTGTCGATCGTCCGCGGGATGGTCTACATCGAGCAGGGCGACAGCTCGCACCGCTTCGACATCCGCACCTCCCCGAGACCGTCAGCATGATCGGCCGACCGGGTGACTCGGGGTGGCAGGTCCGGTTCCGGCGCCGCGGACTGGACCCCTACGTGGTGGACGCCTCGATGGTCGACCCGCACGCGTTCGTCCGCCAGCTCCGCGAGTGGCGTCCCGAGCTCTGACCGCGGACCCGAACCCCCAACTCAACAGGTCCGGACCCCCAACTCAACAGGGCCGAACCCCCAACTCAACAGGGCCGAACCCCCGACTCGACGGTCAGGCTGCCGCGCGCCGCAGGGCGTCGGCGATCTCCTCCACGGCGGCACGGGCGGTCCGGCCCGCACCGACCACGTTGAGGAAGCCGTGGATCTGGTCGTCGAAGCGACGGGTCTCCACCGGCACCCCGGCGGCGGCGAGTCGGGCGGCATAGGACTCCCCCTCGTCGCGCAGTGGGTCGAACCCGGCGGTGCACAGGTAGGCAGGGGCGAGGCCCGCCGGGAGGTCGGTCTTGAGCAGGTCGACCCGCTCGTCGAGGCGCAGCTCCTCGGTGGGCACGAACGCGTCGCGGACGCCGTCCATGAACTTCTCGGTGAGGAAGAGGCCCTCCTTGAACAGCGCGAAGCTCTCCGTCCCGTGCGCGGGGTCGGTGACCGGGTAGATCAGCAGCTGGTGGGCCAGCGGGGTGCGGGCCCGCGCCGCGGCGATGGCGACCCAGGCGGCGATGTTGCCGCCGGCGGAGTCGCCGCCGACGATCAGCCGGTCCGGGTCGAGGGCGAGCTCGTCGGCGTGGTCGAGCACCCACCGGTAGGCCGCCTCGGCGTCGTCGAACGGTCCGGGGAACGCCGACTCCGGGGCCAGCCGGTACTCCACCGACAGCACCGGCACCCCGGACCGCTCGGCCAGCACCCGGCACGGGGCGTCGTGGGAGTCCAGGTCGCCGTAGAGGAAACCGCCGCCGTGGAAGAAGAGCAGCAGCGGGCCGGCGCCGCGTGCGCGAGCGGTGGGCAGGTAGTGCCGCGCCGGCATCCCGGCGACCTCCAGGTCCCGCGCCGCCCCGATCGGCTGGTGACCGGCGACGGTCGCCGACTGGCGGCGGATCATCTGCCGCGCCCGGTCCAGCGGGAGGTCCTCGGCGCCCGGCATCCGTGCCAGCCGCTGCAGCCGCAGCATCAGCTGGGTGTCGGGGGCCAGCGTCTGCCCGTCGGCGACGTACGGCGCCCCGGCCAGTCGACGTACCACCGGCTCGGGCAGGGCGAGCAGGGTCTTGAGAACGGCCGCTTCGATCGCGTGCTGCAGGCTCACCCGAGCCAACCTACTGGTGGGTCACCCCTCCTGGGAACGCGACGTCACCCGTCGTTCACCGAACGGTGCCAGACTCGTGGACATGACCGCGCAGCTGCACTCCGACCCCTCCCTCCCCGACGAGGGACCCGCCGGCGCTGACGCGGGGAGCACGGTCGTCGAGGCGGACGCCGGCGCCGCCGTGACCGCCGTACCAGACCGGTTCCTGGACCGCGAGCTGTCCTGGCTGCGGTTCAACGAGCGGGTGCTCGAGCTGGCCGAGGACACCTCGCTGCCGCTGCTGGAGCGGGCCCGCTTCCTGGCGATCTTCACCAGCAACCTGGACGAGTTCTTCATGGTCCGGGTGGCCGGCCTGAAGCGCCGGATCGCCACCGGACTCGCGGTGCGCGCCGCCTCCGGGCTGATGCCGCGCGAGGTGCTGGAGCGGATCTGGGAGCTGACCAGCGAGCTCAGCCACCGGCACGCCTCGCTCTTCCGCGACGACGTGGTGCCGGCGCTGGCCGCCCAAGGCATCGAACTGCTGCGCTGGAGCGAGCTGGAGGCCGAGGAACAGAAGACCTGCAAGTCGCTCTTCAAGGAGCGGATCTTCCCGGTGCTGACCCCGTTGGCGGTCGACCCGGCCCACCCGTTCCCCTACATCTCGGGCCTCTCCCTCAACCTGGCCGTGGTGGTGCGCAACCCCAAGACCGGCAAGGAGCACTTCGCCCGGGTGAAGGTGCCGAGCAACTTCGACCGCTTCGTGTCGCTGGGCAACGACCGGTTCGTCCCGCTGGAGGATGTGATCAGCGCCCACCTCAAGCGCCTCTTCCCCGGCATGGAGGTCGTCGAGGCGCACAGCTTCCGGGTCACCCGCAACGAGGACCTCGAGGTCGAGGAGGACGACGCGGAGAACCTGCTGGCCGCGCTGGAGAAGGAGCTGCTGCGCCGCAAGTTCGGCCCCCCGGTCCGGCTCGAGGTCGAGGAGTCGATCACCCGGGAGGTGCTCGAGCTGCTGGTCTCCGAGCTCGACATCAGCGACGAGGAGGTCTTCCGCCTGCCCGGCCCGCTGGACCTGCGCGGACTGCACGGCATCGCCGACCTGGCCCGCGAGGAGCTGAAGTATCCGGCGTTCGTGCCGACCACCCACCCGCGCCTGGCCGAGGTCGAGTCCGCCGCCCCGGTCGACGTCTTCAAGGCGGTACGTCGCCGCGACGTGCTGCTGCACCACCCCTACGACTCCTTCGCCACCTCGGTCCAGCGGTTCATCGAGCAGGCCGCGGCCGACCCGCACGTGCTGGCGATCAAGCAGACGCTCTACCGGACCTCGGGCGACTCCCCGATCATCGACGCGTTGATCGACGCGGCCGAGGCGGGCAAGCAGGTGCTGGTGCTGGTCGAGATCAAGGCCCGCTTCGACGAGCAGGCCAACATCCGTTGGGCCCGCAAGCTGGAGCAGGCCGGCTGCCACGTGGTCTACGGCCTGGTCGGCCTGAAGACCCACTGCAAGCTGGCGATGGTGGTCCGCGACGAGGCCGACGGCATCCGGCGCTACTGCCACATCGGCACCGGCAACTACAACCCGAAGACCTCCCGGATGTATGAGGACCTCGGCCTGCTCACCGCCGACCCCGCCATCTGCGAGGACGTGGCCCACCTGTTCAACAACCTCTCCGGCTGGTCCCGCAACGCCCGCTACGAGCAGCTGCTGGTCGCCCCGGACTCGGTGCGCAGCGGCCTGACCGAGCTGATCGACGCCGAGATCGCGCACCACCGGGCGGGGCGCGAGGCGAAGATCCGGATCAAGGCCAACTCGGTCGTCGACGAGGAGATCATCGACGCGCTCTACCGCGCCTCCCGTGAGGGGGTGCCGGTGGAGCTGCTGATCCGCGGCATCTGCGCGCTGCGCCCGGGTGTGCCCGGTCTCAGCGACCACATCACGGTGCGCTCGGTGCTGGGCCGCTTCCTCGAGCACAGCCGGGTGTTCTGGTTCGCCAACGACGGCGACCCCGCCGCCTGGATCGGCTCGGCGGACATGATGCACCGCAACCTGGACCGTCGGGTCGAGGTGCTGGTGCGGCTGCCCGGGGAGGAGTCGCGCCACGCGGTCACCGAGCTGCTCGACCTGGCCTTCGACGCCGACACGGTCGCCTGGGAGCTGGCCGAGGACGGCGTGTGGAGCCGCAACGACGGCGAGGTGCACCTCCAGGAGTCGCTGATCGAGGCCCAGCGGCGTCGTCTGCGCGGCTGATCCGCCGCCCCGGAGGCGGCGCCGAAACCGCTCCTGACCTGCACAGACCGTGGGGCGTTGGCGCCGCGGCAGGGTGGCGGTGGGCGGGGCCACATCCAGAACCGGGGTCCTCGGTTTGCTTCCTACGGTTCGTCACCCCCTAGCATGATCCCGTTCGCCTCCGCCTCAACGGGAGTCCATGTGGGTCTGCGTCTGCGTCCGGTCGACACCTCTTTCTACGACCTGTTCACCGAATCCGCGCAGCATCTGGTCCGTGGGGCCGGGTTGCTCGCCGAAATGCTGTCCGAGGAGTCCGACAAGGCGTCGGTCGCCGAGCGGATGCGTACCGCCGAGCACGAGGCGGACGACACCACCCACGCGATCGTCAAGAAGGTCAACTCGACCTTCGTGACGCCGTTCGACCGCGAGGACATCTACGCGCTCGGGTCCGGTCTGGACGACGTGATGGACATGATGGACGAGGCGGTCGACCTGATCCTCCTCTACGAGGTGAAGTCGATCCCGCCGGAGCTCTCCGAGCAGGTGGAGGTGCTGCAGCGCTGCGCCGACCTGACCGCCGACGCGATGCCGCGGCTGCGCTCGATGCAGTCCCTGGAGGACTACTGGATCGAGATCAACCGGTTGGAGAACACCGGTGACCGCAACCACCGACGCACGCTGGCCAAGCTCTTCTCCGGTGAGTTCAAGACCATCGAGGTGCTGAAGCTCAAGGACATCGTGGAGTCGCTGGAGAGCGCGATCGACGCGTTCGAGAAGGTCGCGAACACGGTCGAGCAGATCGCGGTCAAGGAAAGCTGATCTCTTGTCGGTCACCCTCGCGATCGTCATCACGGTCGTCGTCGTAGCGCTGGTCTTCGACTACACCAACGGCTTCCACGACGCGGCCAACGCGATCGCCACCTCGGTCTCCACGCGCGCGCTCACCCCGCGGATCGCGCTGGGCCTGGCGGCGATCATGAACTTCGTCGGCGCCTTCCTCGGTCAGAAGGTCGCGCACACGGTCAGTGACACCATCGATCCACCCGAGACGAACCACGGCCTGATCATCGTGGTGGCGGGCCTGCTCGGCGCGATCGCATGGAACCTGATCACCTGGTACTTCGGGCTCCCGTCGTCCTCCTCGCACGCCCTGATCGGCGGCCTGGTCGGCTCGGCCCTGGCGGCCAGCGTCAGCGTCTCCTGGGACACCGTCATCGGCAAGGTCGTCGTCCCGATGTTCGTCTCCCCGATCTTCGCCTTCGCCGCCGGCTTCGCGGTGATGCTGGCGCTGCTGTGGATCTTCCGCCGCGCCAACCCGCACAAGGCGAACCGCGGCTTCCGGATCGCGCAGACCGTCTCCGCCGCCGCGATGGCGCTCGGCCACGGCCTGCAGGACGCCCAGAAGACGATGGGCGTGATCTTCCTGGCCTTGCTCACCGGCGGTTACGTCGGCGCCGACGACGACCTGCCGCTGTGGGTCATCTTCTCCGCGGCCGCCGCGATCTCGGCCGGCACCTGGGCCGGTGGCTGGCGGATCATGCGGACCCTGGGTCGCCGGATCATCCACCTGCAGCCGCCGCAGGGCTTCGCCGCCGAGTCGGTCGCCGCATCGGTGCTCTACACCACCGCCTACGTCTACGAGGCGCCGATCTCCACGACCCACACGATCACCTCCGCGGTGATGGGGGTCGGGGCCACCAAGCGGCTCTCCGCGGTCCGGTGGGGCGTCGCCCGCACCATCCTGGCCGCCTGGGTGCTCACGTTCCCGGCCGCCGCCAGCGTCGCGGCGCTCAGCTACTGGCTGATCCACGGCATCACCCAGCTCTGACCCCCGCCGAGACGTCCCTGGGGTCCCGCCGAGAGGTCCCTCCCGTCCCGGCGAGAGGTCCCTGGGATCCCGGTCAGGGGTCGCTCGGGACCGCTCGGTCAGTCGACCTCGACGGTGAGCGCGTAGCCGCGGCCACGGATCCGTCGTACCTCCGCGACGCCGCCGATCCGGGCGCGCAGACGGGTCACGTGCATCGCGATCGTGTTGCCGCTCGGGCTGCCGTCGCGGGTGCCCCACAGCGCCGCGCGCAGCTCGTCGTCGGAGACCACGCCGGGCGCCCGCAGCATCAGCGCCCGCAACAGCTCGAACTCCTTCAGCGGCAGGTCCGGGAGCCGCTCGGCGCCCACGGTGACCCGGTAGGCGGCCGCATCCAGCTCGAGCGGTCCCACCGCGATCCTGGCGTGCTCCTCGATCGAGTGCGGTGAGGAGGAGAGCTGGCCCCACAGCTCGCCGACCGAGAACGGCCGCGGCACCCAGGCGCTCGCGCCGGCCACCATCAGGCTGCCCACCGCCGCGTCGGAGATCTCCCCCAGCGCCGCGATCACGTACGGCGAACCGTGCCGCCTGATCGTGGTCACGAACTCGTCCGCGGGGATGCCCGCCGCCTCCGGCGCGACCACCACGGCGTGCGGGTCGGTGCGTCCGAAGGCGATCAGTCCGTCGGTCGTGGAGTTCACCCAGGTCAGGTGCACGCCGCGACCGGCGAGACCGTCGCGGAGGTCGTCGGGCTCTCGGTCGGGGTCGACGACCAGCAACTGAGCGCCGGCCGCCTCCGCCCAGCGGTGGAGGTAGGCGCGGACGGCCGTCTCCCGGGGGAGACGGCGTGGTCAGCTGATGGCTGCAGCGCACCCCGAGGCGTACTGCCGGCCACCGGCTCAGCCGAAGCGGCCCGAGATGTAGGCCTCGGTTGCGGAGTCGTCGGGGTTGGCGAACATCTTGCTCGTCGCGTTGAACTCGACCAGGTGACCCGGCTCGCCGGTCGCCTTGAGGTTGAAGAAGCCGGTCTCGTCGCTGACCCGAGCCGCCTGCTGCATGTTGTGGGTGACGATGACGATCGTGAACTCGGTCTTGAGCTCGTGGATCAGGTCCTCGATCGCGGACGTGGAGATCGGGTCGAGCGCCGAGCAGGGCTCGTCCATCAGCAGCACGTCGGGCTGGACCGCGATCGCGCGGGCGATGCAGAGGCGCTGCTGCTGGCCGCCGGAGAGACCCGCGCCGGGCTTGCCCAGCCGGTCCTTGACCTCGTTCCAGAGGTTGGCGCCGCGCAGCGACCGCTCCACGATGCCGTCGGCGTCGGACTTGCTCATCTTCTTGGCGTTGAGCCGCATCCCGGCGAGCACGTTCTCGTAGATCGACATCGTCGGGAACGGGTTGGGCCGCTGGAAGACCATGCCGATCTGGCGACGTACCGTCACCGGGTCGACGCCGGGCTCGTAGAGGTCCTGGCCGTCGACCACGATCTTGCCCTCGACGCGTGCGCCCGGGATCACCTCGTGCATCCGGTTCAGCGAGCGGAGGAAGGTCGACTTGCCGCACCCGGAGGGACCGATGAAGGCGGTCACCGACCGGGCCTTGATCGTCATGTTGACGCCCTCGACGGCGAGGAAGTCGCCGTAGTAGATGTTGACGTCCGAGACGTCGATGCTCTTTGCCATGTCAGCTTCCTTGTCGGCTTCCTGGGTGGTGCAGACGGCGAGGGTCATTTGCCGGTCTTCGGGGCGAATGCGGCGCCGATCACCCGGGCCGCGACGTTGAGGGTCATCACGATGACGATGAGGACCAGGGCGGCGCCCCAGACCATGTCGGTCCACGCCGGGCCGAACTCGAAGTGCGTGGTCTTGTTCAGCGACTGGTAGATGAACGTCGGCAGCGTGGCGACGTTGCCGTCGGCCGGGTTCCAGTTCACCGTGTAGGCGGTGCCCAGGATCAGCAGCAGCGGCGCGGTCTCTCCGGCGACCCGGGCGATGGCCAGGGTCACGCCGGTCACGATGCCCGCGACCGCGGTCGGCAGCACCACCTTCACGATGGTGCGCCACTTCGGCACACCCAGCGCGTACGACGCCTCCCGCAGGTCGTCCGGGACCAGCTTGAGCATCTCCTCGACCGAGCGGATCACCGTCGGGATCATCAGCAGCGAGAGCGCCACACCGCCGCCGATCGCCAGGCGCGGCAGCGGGTCGTTGAGGATCACCTGGAAGAAGGCCAGCGCGAACAGGCCGGCGACGATCGAGGGGATGCCGGTCATCACGTCGACCAGGAAGGTGATGATCGAGGCGAGCCGGGTGCCCTTGCCGTACTCGACGAGCCAGACCGCGGTCAGCACACCGATCGGCACCGCGATCAGCGCGGCGATCACCGTGACCATCACGGTGCCGGCGATGGCGTGGAAGATGCCGCCGGTGCCCTCGATCAGCGCGCGGCCGGAGAGGTCGTCGCTGAGGAAGGTCCAGCTGATCGCGGGGGCGCCCTTGACGACCACGGTGACGATCAGGCTGACCAGCGGGATCATCGCCAGCACGAAGGCGGTCCACACCAGCACCGTCACCAGCCGGTCGGTGGCCTTGCGGCGGTTCTCGACCAGCACGCTCCAGGTCGGGAAGACGACCGCGAAGAACAGCCAGGCGAGGACGGCGATCATGGTGAGACCGCTGCCGAGGATCAGCCCGACCAGGGAGGCCGCGGCGACGGCTGCGACCGCGACGATCAGCGGCGCCAGCCGCGGCAGCTGGCCGCGCGGCTCGGTCGGGTCCGGCGGCAGCAGATCCGCCGCGGTGTGCGCGGTGCCGGGGTCTTGGGTGGGAGGTGTCGCGGTCATCGATCAGGCCTTCACGACGCCCCGGGCCGCGATCCAGCGGCCCAGGAAGTTGACGAGGAACGTGAGCAGGAACAGCGCGAGGCCGGCGAAGATCAGGATCGCCACCTTGATCGGTGACGCCTCCTTGTAGCCCTGCGCGATGAACGCCGCGATGGTGTTGGAGTTCTGGCTGGAGACCACGTCCCAGCTGATGATGACGCCGGTCGCGGAGAGCACCATCGCCACCGCCATCGTCTCGCCGAGCGCCCGGCCGAGGCCGAGGAGCAGGGCGGCGACCATGCCGGAGCGGGCGTAGGGGAGCACGGCCATCTGGATCATCTCCCAGCGGGTGGCGCCGAGGGCCAGTGCGGCCTCCTCGTGCGCCCGCGGCGTCTGCGCGAACACCTCGCGCATGATCGCGGTGACGATCGGGAGGGCCATCAGCGCCAGCACCACCGAGGCGGTGAGCAACGTGCGGGCGGTGGCGCTGGCCGGGCCGTCGAAGAGGGGGATCCAGCCGAGGTAGTCGACGAGCCACTCGTGGACCGGCTTGAGGTAGGGCGCCAGCACGATCAGGCCCCAGAGACCGAAGACCACGCTCGGCACGGCGGCCAGCAGGTCGACCAGGAAGCCGACCGGCTTGGCCAGCCGGCGCGGGGCGTAGTGCGAGATCACCAGGCCCAGCCCGACCGCCAGCGGGGTCACGATGATCATCGCCATCACCGCGGAGAGGATGGTGCCGAAGAGCAGGGCTCCGACGAGGGAGAAGACGTTGGCGCGGCCCTGGAGGTTGTCGGGCTCGGCGTCGAGGGCTGGCAGGCCCTTGATCACCAGGAAGACCGCCACGCCGGCGAGGAAGGCGATGACGAGCAGGGACGCGACCAGCGCCGCCTTGCTGAAGATCGCGTCGCCGACGCGTCGAGCCGCCACCTCGTCGGTGGTGGGCTCCTCGGGGATGACCGTCACAGGTCTGCCTCCGTGCTGATGGATGACTCGGGTGGTGGTGCGGTGCTGCGGGTGGTGCGGTGCTCGGGAGCGAGCACCCGAGCAGGGGCCGGGTGGTCCCGACCCCTGCTCGTCAGGTGCTGGCTGTCGATCAGGAGGCGGCCGTGATGCCGTCGACGATCCCCTGGATCTCCTCCTGCAGCTCGTCGCTCAGCGGCGCCGCGCCGGCGTCCTGGGCGGCCAGCTCCTGGCCGTCGTCGGAGACGACGTAGGAGATGAAGCCCTTGACCAGGTCGGCGGTGGCCTGGTCCTCGTACTCCTGGCAGGCCAGCAGGTAGGAGGTGAGGACGATCGGGTAGACGCCGGCCTCCTGCGTGGTGTGGTCGAGGTCGACGGCGAGGTCGACGTCCTCACGACCCTCCACCCGCGGGGAGACCTCGAGGATCTTCGCCGCGGCCGCCGCGTCGGGGGCCACGAACTCCTCGCCGACACCGATCTTGGCCTGGCCGAGGCCACCGGCCTGGCTGGCGTCGGCGTAGCCGATGGTGTTGGCGTTCTCGGTCACGACCTGGACCACGCCGGAGGTGCCGTTGCCGGCCTCACCGCCGAACTCGGTCGGCCAGGTCTCCACCACACCGGCGCTCCACACGTCGCCGGCGACCGCGTCGAGGTAGTCGGTGAAGTTCTCGGTGGTGCCGGACTCGTCGGAGCGGTGCACCGGGGTGATGTCCGCGTTCGGCAGGTCGGCGTCGGGGTTGGCGTCCACGATCGCCGGGTCGTTCCACTTGGTGATCTCACCGGCGAAGATCCCGGCGACCACCTCGGGCGCCAGGTTGAGCTCGTCGACACCCTCGACGTTGTAGACGACCGCGATCGGCGAGACGTAGTTCGGGATCTCGATCGGGGCGGTGCCGTTGCAGCGCTCGGTGGCCTGCGACAACTCGTCCTCGTCGTCGGTCAGGTAGGCGTCGGAGCCGGCCAGCGCGTAGCCACCGCTGATGAAGTTGGTACGACCGTCGCCGGAGCCGACCGGGTCGTAGGAGTAGGCGACGTCGGGCGCGACCTCCTGGAAGCCGACCAGCCAGGACTCCTGAGCGGTCTGCTGGGAGGACGCGCCGCCCGCCACGAGCTCACCGGACAGCGACGAGTAGTCGACCTCGGAGCTGCCGCTGCCGCTGCTGGCCTCGGCGTCGTCGTCCCCGCCACCGCACGCGGTCAGCAGCAGAGCCAGAGCAGCAACACCGGGCACGAGGGCCCGACGGATGGGAGTGTTCAAGAGATTGGCCTCTCACAGTTGAGGGGCGCACAGACCAGACCCCTCGTTCTTCACTAGGACACCGACGAAGTTAGGGACCGTCGGTAACGCAATCTGCGGACCAACCTGAACGAGAGGTGAACAGCGCCGTAGCACTCGGCGACACCCGGTGGCGCCGGTCACGACGCCGGGCACGACGCCGGTGCGACGCCTCAGACCGCGTGCCGTTCCACCGCGACGATCTTCTGCTTGCGCACGTGCAGCACCAGCATCTCCGCCGGGGCCAGGGTCACCCCGCGCTGTCGCGGCTTGATGCCGAGGGCGTCGTGCACCAGGGGCAGCACCGGCCGGTGCGAGCACAGTACGACGCCACGGCCGTCGTCCCACACGTCCTCGACGATCGCGGAGACCGTCTTCTCGGTGGCGTTCTCCTCGCTCAGCCGGCGCCGAGTGTCCAGCTCGTAGCCGGTCGTCGCGCAGTAGGGCGCCACGGTCTCCACGCAGCGGGTGCTGGTCGAGCTGATCACCCGACTGGCGTCGTACGCGGCGAGGAGGGGGACGAGGCGGTGGGCCTGGGCCTCGCCGACCTTCAGCAGCGGACGGTCCGCGTCGGCGCCGCGCCACCGGTCGCGCGAGCGTGCCCGCGCGTGCCGCAGGACGATGATCGCGCGGGTCCTGCGGCGGACCTGCAGCGCCTCGGCCAGGGTGTCCCGGTCGTGCGGGTAGGTGAGCAGCGTCGCCGCCTCCTGCACCGGCACCCAGCGGACGGCGTCGATCTCGTCGTTGGGGCGGTAGCGGCTCACGTCGTCGTCGCCGACCACGCGGCCGGTCCAGTAGTGGACGACCTTGGGGCGGCGGTTGACCGGATACTCCTGGTCGGCCAGCGGCGGGCCGAGGCGCACGTGCAGGCCGGTCTCCTCGGCGACCTCGCGCACCGCGGCGGCGGTGCGGTGCTCGCCGCGGTCCAGCTTGCCCTTGGGGAAGGACCAGTCGTCGTACTTGGGGCGGTGCACCAGGAGCACCTCGCGGCCGGGCCGGAAGGTGACCACGCCTGCGGCGTGAACGGGGGGACGGGTGGCGGGACCGGTTGCCGGGCGGGAGGGGGCCACGGCGTTAGTCTCACATCCCCCACCCGTTGCAGAGGAGTCCCCCGCGCATGGCCCGTTCCGCCCGCCGTCGTTGGCTGGTCGTCGCGTTGGTGCTCGTGGTGGTCGCGACGGTGGCCACGGTCCTCGTCGTACGTCGCCTCGGCGGCCCGGACACCCGCCTCGGGGCAGCGATGCAACTGGCCCCGCAGGACGCGGTGCGGTTCGGCTGGACCGACTGGGCGGCGGTGCGCGAGGAGGTCGGCGCCGACGTCTCGGCCTCGACCGGCGGACGGGACCTGGACCGGTTCCTCGATGCCGCGTTCGACGCGGACCTGAGCTCGATGTCGGCGCTGGTCTCCTCCGCTCCCGACCTGCAGGACCGGTACGGCGTCTCGCCGGCCTCGCTCGACTGGGAGCTGTTGGCGCAGAGCAGCGCCGGCGCCGTCGTGCTGATGGGGCTGCCCGACGATCTCGACCTCGCCGAGCTGCGGGCCCGGCTGGTCCGGCTCGGCTACACCGAGCCCGACGAGGCGGACGGGGTGTGGCAGGGCGGTCCGGGGCTGCTCCCGGAGATCGGGTCGCTGACTCCCGAGCTCGCCCACCTCAGCATCGACGACGAGCACCGGGTGCTGGCCGCCAGCGACCAGCAGGCCACCCTCCGGGACCTGCCCGGGGCGCAGCGCGCCGACGCGGATGTCGCGGCCGCCGACTCACCCGACGGCAGCGCCGGTGGGATCGAGGAGGTGGTGGAGGCGCTCGGCGAGGTCGCCTCGGCCGCGGTCTACTCCGGCGACCACGCGTGCGCCGCGCTGGCGATGACCCAGGCCGACGAGGACGACCAGTCCACCGCGGCCGGGTTGGTCGACGAGGCCGGCGGCGTGCACGCCTACGACGCCTTCGCGATCGGCGGACCGGTCGAGGACGACCTCGTGCGCGTCACGATGGCGTTCGAGGACGAGGACCGGGCCCGGGCCGACGCGGACAGCCGGTCCCGGCTGGCGGCCGGGGCCGCGCCCGGGCAGGGCGGGACGTTCGGCGAACGGTTCTCGGTGGACGAGGTGGTCGCCGAGGGCCGTCGGCTGACGATGGACCTCGCGCCCGAGCCGGGGGCCTACGTGCTCTCCGACATGGCGAACGGGCCGGTGCTCTTCGCGACCTGCTGAGCGCGCGGCCCGGGGGCCGCGCGAGGTCGGAGGTCCGGCGGAGCTCGCGATCAGCCGGCGAACGGCACGACGCCGAGGATCCGGTCGATCTCGGCGACCGGGAGTCGGTCATCGGTGGAGGTCGCGGCGACCATCAGGTCGGCGGTGAGCTCGACCTCGGTCATCAGCACGTCGTCGTGCAGCATGACGTCGAACGTGTTCGACACGCTGTTCTCCTTCTGCGCAGGGACACCGTGTTGCCGCACGGTGCCGGGGCGAGGGCCCGCACCGACGTACCGAGTCTGCCCGACCGGGAACGGGCGCGAGGGAGAAGCGCGGAAAAAGATTCGGACCCCGCCGGATCGCTCCGGCGGGGTCCGAGAAGATCAGTCCCAGATCAGAAGATCAGAGGGGACGGACGTTCTCCGCCTGGGGGCCCTTGGGGCCCTGGGTGACGTCGAACTCGACCTTCTGGTTGTCCTCGAGGGACTTGTATCCCTGCGACTGGATCGCCGAGTAGTGAACGAAGACGTCGTCGCCGCCACCCTCCTGCTCGATGAAGCCGAAGCCCTTCTCGGCGCTGAACCACTTCACGGTGCCCTGAGCCATATGCTCGTTACTCCTTGTGTCGGGGCGTGAGCCGCCACGTCGGCGGCCCGCACCAGATGCGTGACACGTCGTTCCGGACCCGTGATTGGTGGACCACAAACCAGAATCGCCGTCGGCCAACAAGCTCCGCAGGCGTTCAAACCCTTCAGACCTTGCATCTGTTGCGTGCGTGAGCGTACCAATCGAAGGGCCCAATGGAACTGTTCACGGCGCATCGATCTCAACTTGCGGCGTGAAGGTTGTGCGACACAAGGGTGACGACGACGAAAAACCACATCGCCGAGCCACCCGTGATAGGCCTATTCGGACCGCCCGCCCGATCGCGAAGGAGCCCGCATGTCCGGTCAGGAATGGCGCGTGGTCGCCGAGGGATTCGCCTTCCCCGAGTGCCCGCGCTGGCACCGGGGAGCCCTCTGGTTCAGCGACGTCGCGACCGGCGAGGTGGTCCGGCTGGACATCTCCACCGGCGCCACCGAGGTGGTCTTCTCCGGTGGCCGGCACAACGCCGGCCTCGGCTTCCTGCCCGACGGTGACCTGCTGATCGCGGACGGGACCAGCCGCCGGGTGCTGCGGCGCCGCGCCGACGGCTCGGTGACCGTGCACGCGGACCTGACCGCGATCGCCACCCACACGCTCAACGACATGCACGTCGACGCGCGCGGTCATGCCTACGTCGGCAACTACGGCGACGACAGCGTGCCACCGGCCCCGGCGTTCCCCGCGACACTCGCGCTGGTGCGGCCCGACGGCTCCGTCGCGGCCGCCGCGACGGAGCTCGCGTTCCCCAACGGCGTCGCCACCGACCCGCACGACACCGTCCTCTACGTGGCGGAGACCCGGTCGACGCCGTCGCGGATCAACGCCTTCGACGTGGCCGCCGACGGCTCGCTGAGCGGGCGTCGTACGGTCGTCGAGCTGGGCGAGGGGGTGATGGCCGACGGCATCGCGGTTGCCTCGGACGGCGCGCTGTGGGTCGCCTCGCCGTTCACCGACGAGGTCGTCCAGGTCGACCCCGACGGGACCGTGGTCGGCACGGTCCCCGTCCCCAGCCCGTACGCCGTCGCCGTCGCGGACGACCAGCTCCTGGTCTGCTCCTCGCCCACCTGGGTGCCCGAGGAGGCGCTGCGGCTGCGGGAGGGGAAGGTCCTGGCCCGACGGCTCGGCTGATCCGGGCCCCGGTCGTCCCGGATCAGGCGGCTGCTGGCTCGGGCGCCTGCTTCTTCGCCATCAGGCTGGCGACGACCAGGCCGACGACGATCTGGATCAGCAGGATCCCGGTGATCGCACCCAGGATCTCGGGGTCGTTGTCGAAAGCGATGCCGACCGCGGCGAGCGCCGGTCCGGAGTTGGTGCAGGGTTGGATGAGGGCGGCCGCCTTCTTGGTCGGGGTGTCTCCGACCGAGATCAGGTAGCCGATGCCGATCATCACCGCGGAGGTGACAGTAGCGGCGATCAGGACCAGCGAGCCGACCAGGTCGATGATCGTCTGCCAGCTGCCGAGCAGGGCACCGGTCAGGACGATGACGAAGGTCAGACCCGAGACCTTCTGCGCCCAGGCACCCCATTCCTTGGCCTGGTCCTCGGCGCGGTGGCGGATCAGGATCCCCAGGCAGAACGGCACCAGCTGGAGCACCGCGACGGTCGCGATCAGCTGACCGACCGGCAGCGACACGTCGTCGCCGAGATCGGCGGCCCCGATGATCAGGTTCGCGGTCGGGGCGAAGGTCAGGCTGCCGAGCGAGGCCATCAGGACCTGCAGCACGGCACCCGACTGCAGGTCGGCCTTCGCCGTCATCACCAGCTTCGCGCCGAACGGCGCCCCGGGACAGCTCCACAGCAGCACGGTGGCGATGTAGGCACCCGTCGCCAGGCCGAAGATCTCCGCGGTCGCCCATCCGGCCAGCGGCCGGATCACGAACGCGACCACCAGCACCGCGACCAGCAGACCGACCCGCGAGACCGCGGCTCCGATCTGCGCCAGCGTGGTGTTGAAGCCCGCCGAGAGCATGGTCGTCACGATGAAGACGATCAGAACCATGTTGAACAGCGCCACGATCGTCTCCATGGACGTCTCCTTCTCTCGGGCGTGACCACGCCGGACCCGGTCAAGATAGCCTCAAACCCGACCAGTTCACCGCTGCCTCACCCCCACCGTCGGAGGTCGTCATGAGTCGTCCCAACCTGCTGTTCTTCCACGTCGACAACATCAGCACCGGCGACTTCGGCTGCTACGGCGGCGGGATCACCATCGGAGCCCAGACGCCCAACGTGGACCGGTTCGCGGCCGAGGGGCTCAAGCTCACCAGCTACAACGTCGAGGCGCAGTGCACCCCCACCCGATCCGCGCTGATGACCGGACGACACTCGGTGCGCACCGGTTGCACCTCGGTGATGCCCGGCAACGGGCTGGTCGCCTGGGAGGTCACCATCGCCCAGCTCCTCCAGGACGCCGGCTACCGCAACGCGATCCTCGGCAAGTGGCACTGCGGCAAGGAGGAGGGCCGCTACGCCACCGACCACGGTTTCGACTACTGGTACGGGATCGGCGACACCTGGGACGTCGCGATGTGGCCCGACGACAAGTTCTTCCAGCGCACGGACTTCGAGCCCGAGTACGTCCTGGAGTCCACCGGCCCCGGCCACCTCGAGCAGATCAAGGTGATCGACCGCGACGTGCGCCGCGACATCGACGTGGAGTTCATGGACAAGGCCGAGGCCTGGATGAGCGACGCGGTCGAAGCCGACGAGCCGTTCTTCGTGTACTTCAACCACTCCAACATGCACTTCCCCACCCTGCCCGGGCGGAGTTCGACGGCTCCTCCGACGGCGGCGCCGTGGCCGACTGCATCCAGATGGTCGATGCCGACTTCCAGCGCCTGCTCGACCACCTCGACCACCTCGGTGTCCGCGACAACACCATCGTGGTGTTCGCCGGCGACAACGGCCGCGACACCACCTTCCACGCCCCCAACAACCAGGGCTCCACCAGCGCCTGGCGCGGCGGCTACTTCTCGACCTACGAGGGCAACAACCGCACCGTCGGCCTCGCCCAGTGGCCCGGACACCTCCGCACCGGAGCATCCGACGAGATGTTCCACGTCGTCGACTGGTATCCCACACTGATGCAGCTGATGGGGCTCGCCGACCGCCTCCCCACCGACCGGGTCATCGACGGCATCGACCAGACCGACTTCCTCACCGGCGAGCAGGAGGAGTCCAACCGCGAACACTTCATGATGTTCTTCGACGAGCAGCTCGTCGGCATGCGCTACCGCAACTTCAAGGTGCTCACCCACATCGTCGAGAACGGCTACGCGCCGATCCAACAGCTCGCCACGCCCCACATCTACAACCTCACCGTCAACCCCGACGAGAACACCCCTACAACTTCTCCGAGGTCCATTCCTGGGTGCTCTACAAGGTCTTCATGCCGAAGGTCGGCGAGTTCCGCGCGTCCCTCGCGCACGACGCCGTGCCCAAGGGCGCGCCACTGGACTACAACCCCAAGAACAACTGACGCGAGTCGATGTCGAGGCTGGGGACGAGTGGGCCCGCGCCGCACGCGCCCGTGACGAACCACCGATGAGGAGCTGATCGTGGGCGGAGCGGACGCGGTCGAGAGTGGCAGCGGGCGCCGTACGCGTCACCTCCCGATCGTCGGGCAGCTGCGCGGCTATCGGAGGTCCTGGCTCACCGGCGACCTGGCGGCCGCGGTGACGGTGTGGGCGATCGTGGTGCCCGAGTCGATCGCCTACGCCACCATCGCCGGGATGCCCCCGGAGACCGGGCTGTACGCGGCGCTGCTGCCGCTGCTGGGCTACGCCCTGCTGGGCTCGTCGCGACGGGTCACCGTCGGACCGAGCGCCGCCGTGGCGGCGCTCTCGGCCGCCACCGTGGCCCCGCTCGCCGCCGCCGGCAGCGACGACTTCGTGGCACTGTCCGCGTTGCTGGCGATCGTGGTCGGCCTGGTGCTCCTGATCGCCGGCATCGCCCGTCTCGGGGTGATCGCCGACTTCCTGTCCGAGCCGGTGCTCAAGGGCTTCATCGTCGGCGTCGCGCTGACGATCGCGTTGAGCCAGGTGGGGAAGCTGTTCGGGATCGATGCCGAGGGTGAGGGCTTCTTCTCGGAGGCCTACGACCTGGTCAGCAAGCTGCCGGACCTGCACGTCACGACCCTGGTCGTCGGGTTGGGATGCCTGGCGCTGCTGTTCCTCCTCGAACGGTTCCTCCCCGGCTGCCGGCGGCGCTCGTGGTGGTGGTGCTCTCGATCCTGGCGGTGGACTGGTTCGACCTGGTCGACGCCGGGGTCGCGGTGGCCGGCGAGATCCCGTCCGGGCTGCCGGTGGCCGGGGTCCCCGGCTTCGACCTGGAGACCCTGGCCGCACTGGTGCCCGGCGCGATCGGGGTGGCGATCGTGGCCTACGGCGAGTCGATGGCGCTGTCCAAGACGTTCTCCTCCCGGCACGGCGAGTCGGTCGACGCCAACCAGGAGCTGGTCGCGCTCGGCGCCGGCAACGCTCTGGGCGGCCTGTTCGGTGCGTTCACCACGGAGGCCTCCAACTCGCGGTCGGCGGCCGCGGACACCGCCGGGCAGAAGACCCAGGTGTCCAGCCTGATGGTCCTGGGCCTGCTGGTGCTGACCCTGCTGTTCCTGACCGACCTGTTCACCAACCTCCCTGAGGCGGCACTCGGCGCGATCATCCTGCACGCCATCCTCGGACTGATCCGGTTCCGCCCGATCGCGGCGCTGCGGTCCCGCAACACCGTCGACTTCTGGGCCGCGGTCGCCACCCTGCTCGGGGTGCTGGTGCTGGACGTGCTCGCCGGGCTGATGGTCGGCGTGTTGGTCTCCCTCGGCGGCCTGATGTCGCGAGCCGTCAAGCCGACCATCGCCTGGCTCGGCCGCGAGCGTGAGACCGGCCTCTTCGCCGACCTGCACGAGGACGGGGTCGAGGCGATCGAGGGCGTCTCGATCGTCTACGTCAGCGACGAGCTCTTCTTCGCCAACGTCGGCACCCTTCGCGACGTGGTGATCGCGGAGGTCGACCGCAACGCCCCTCGCGCGGTGGTGCTCGACGCCGAGGCCGTCGGCGCGATCGACACGACCGCCGCCGACACCCTGCGCAAGCTCATCGGAGAGCTGGAGGACCGCGACGTGACCTTCGCGATCTCGCGCCTGATCCCGGAGGCCAGGCGCGCGTTGGCCTCCGCCGGCCTGGACCTGAGCAGCCACGAGTACGGCCGCACCGAGGACGCCGTCACCGAGCTCGGCTCCCCCTCACCGCGCGGCCCACGGCCGGGCGGTTCCGGACCGCAGCAGGACCACGAGGAGTAGTCCGCACTCGCTCCTTGCGACAGGTCCTGCGGCGTCGGTGGGTCAGAGGTCGGGGGCGGGGTCGGGCTCCGGCGCAGCGGCCCGCGCCTGCGGCCCGAAGAAGCCCGATGCCTTCAGCTCCCGCACCAGGTTGGTGCCGATGGCGACGGCCGGCGCGGCCAGGATCAGGCCGAGCAGTCCGGCGACCAGGCCCCCCGCCACCGTCGTGACGAGCACGATCACCGGGTGCATCTGCATGCTGGAGCCGATCAGGCGGGGCTCGAGAAGGTTCTCCAGCACCACGTTCATGAAGACGATCGCCAGGAGTGTCCACCCGGCCAGTGGGAGTCCGCCCTCGGAGAGCGCCATCACCACCGCGAAGGCGCCGCCGAGCAGGGCACCCAGATACGGGATGAACGCACCGACGAAGTTCACGATGCCGATCGTGGCGGGGAACGGCACCCCCAGCAGAGCGGTGGCGAGGAAGGCGAACACCCCTTGCACGGTGGCGAGCAGGCTCCGGCCGCGGGCGTTCGCACGGAGGGCGTAGGCCGCTTGGGCGAGCATCCGCGACACCTGCTCCGAGCTGCCGCCCGACCGTCGCCCGAACCCCCGCTGCAGCAGCGCGCGTCCGTCCTTGAGCAGGTAGTAGAGCAGCACCAGACTCAGCAGGTACGCCGAGATGGTGCCGGCCGCGGAACCGACCAGGTCGCCGACTCCGCCGGCCATTCCGGAGAGGGCAGCGGCCCCGATACCGCCCACGTCGAGGTCCAGGTCCTCCAACCAGCCGTCCGTGGCGGAGTCGGGCAGATCCACCTGGAGCTGACCGAGCGCCGAGTTCACGGTCTGCTGCAGCTCATCGGCCCGGTCGACGACACCGCGCACCACCAGCGCCACCGCCGCCACCCCGATCGAGACGACCAGTGCGGTGACGATCAGGGACCCCGGCCCGCGAGCCACACGGTGGCGCTCCAGCCAGTCAACGAGGGGCGCGAAGATGACCGCGGCCACGACGGCGATCAGCAGCGGCACGACGAGATCCTGCAGGGCGACGAGCGCCCCGACGATGATCCCCGCGGCGACGACGATGCCGATGAAGGCCCACGACTGCCTGCCCAGACGTTCGACCCAGCCCGGAACACGAGCGGCACCCCGTGGCTGCGCCGGCCCCGGCGAGCTCATCGCCGCCCCCGTCGTGACGCCGGCCGTGCGGAGCGTGGCGGACCGGCGTACCCACCAGGGTGGCGCGTCGGGTCGTCGTACCTCACGCTGGTCAGCATCTCATCGCGCAGGTGCGGTGGAGACGCGTCGCTCGAAGTTCTCGACCACCCCACCCAGCCATACCTGACCTGGTCGGGCACTCGCACGACGGTCGGCGGTGACACCACCCTGGCCGAGGGACGACCCCTGCGCCACCGATAAGGTGGGCATCGTCGGATCGGCCCAGTTCGAACACCCGGGTGTTGTACCGAGGTTTCCACCGACCGACGTCCCGGGCCCCTAGCTCAATTGGCAGAGCTGAGGACTTTTAATCCTTAGGTTGTGGGTTCGAGTCCCACGGGGCCTACCGATCCGACTGACCGGCGCGGGTGTCACCGCCGGCAGTCGGCGCAGAGCCCGAAGAGCTCCAGGGTGTGGCTGACCTCGGCGAAGTCGTGCTCGGCGGCGACGCTTCGCGCCCATTTCTCGACGGCCGGCGCGGTCAGCTCGACGGTGCGGCCGCACTCGCGACAGACCAGGTGGTGGTGGTGCTCCGGCGAGCAACGCCGATACGTGGCCTCGCCCGCCTCGCTCTGCAGCACATCGACCTCGCCGGACTCCACCATCGCCTGCAGAGTCCGGTAGACGGTGGCCAGACCGACCTTCTCGCCGGCGTGGCGCAGTACGTCGTGGATCTCCTGCGCGCTCTGGAAGTCGTCGGTGCGCTCGAGGGTGTCGGTGATCGCACGCCGCTGCCGGGTCGGGCGCAGCGGCGCAGGGCGCTCGTCGGTCGACGCCACGACGTACCTCCTCGGCTCTCGACGCCCGCGCGGGCGGTGCGGAGCCCAACCTACCGCCGGGCCGGGTGCGAGCTTGATGCCGACCCGTCTGCGATCAGGGGATGGCGATCCAGTACCGCCGCCGGTCGCCGCGGATGTCCTCGAGCTCGCCACCGTTGATCTCGATCGTCCGCCGGGACGCGGCGTTGTCCAGGTCGCAGGTGACCAGGACCCGGTCGATGCCCAGCCCCGGCGCGTCGAGCAGGGCGAGTCGCAGCGCGGCGGCGGCGTGGCCCCGCCGACGGGCCGAGGGCCGGACGCCGTACCCGATGTGGCCGCCCTGGTCGAGCAGGAAGTCGTTGAGGGTGTGCCGGAAGTTGAGGAACCCGACGAGCTCGTCGTCGGCTCCCCCGTCGCCGGCCGCGATCCAGTAGTACGTCGACGGCACCCGCGCGCCGTCGGGCGTCCCCGGGGCGGTCTGCGTCGTCATCGCCACGAACGCGACGCACCCGTCCTGGGTCGGGACCGGGTCGCCGTCGAGGAACCAGTGACCGGAACCGTGCATCTCGTCGGTGCCGCCGAAGTCCTCGATCATCGCCGTCCACTGCCGCCATCGCCGGACATCGGGGCTCACCAACGCAGTCATGGCCCCATCCCACCAAGTGCGTGGCGGTTCCGGCGACCGGATATCGGCGCAGCGGCGGTCTAGAACGTGTTCTACAGTGCGGGGATGACGCATTTCCGGGCCGAGGACGCGACCGAGGAGGAGATCGCCCGGGAGGCGGCCCTCTACGCACCCTTCACCGACGCGGTCCGCCAACTGGCCGACGCCACCTTGCGGACGACCGTGGACGAGGACGAGATCCGCGCCGTCCAGGCCGAGATCGAGGCGCTGACCGCCCGGCTGCGGGCCGCCCGGATCCCCGGCTCGTACGGCGTCCGCTACCGACCCAGCGGAGGCGGACGAGCCTGGGGCAACGCCGTGGTCGGCCTGCGCAACCCGATCGCTCCCCCGGTGGTCACCTCCGTCGGCGACGACGGTCGCGTGACCACCGAGTTCCACCTCGGCGCGGTCTACGAGGGGCCACCCGGCCTGGTCCACGGCGGCGTCGTCTCGCTGGTGCTGGACCAGCTCCTGGGCCAGGCCGCGGGCGCCGGCGGACGCCCCGGGATGACCGGCACGCTCACCATCGTCTACCGCCAGGGCACGCCGCTCGGACCGCTGCGCGGCGAGGCCTGGATCGACCGCACCGAGGGGATCAAGACCTGGGCGAAGGGGAGGCTGCTCGGACCCGACGGCGTCACGGCCGAGGCCGAGGGAGTCTTCATCCTGCCGAAGTGGGCACGGGCGATGCTCGCCGCCGACGACCCCGAGACGCCGGTGCTACCGGACCGCTCCTACTTCCAGTAACGCCCTCACCGACCGCGAGAGCCCCGCCCGGCGTTGCCGGACGGGGCTCCCCTGGCGCCGGAGGGGAAAGGTCAGTTGACCTTGACCCCGCGCAGGTTGTCGTCGGAGAGGTGGGCCTGCTCGGCTGCCTGCGCCTCCAGCTCGGCACGGCGCCGCTCGGCGTCGTACACACCCGGCTCGGAGACCAGGGAGGTGGCGCCGCGATCGAGTCTCTTCAGTGCCGCCCGGGCGAAGATCTGCTGCTCGGTCGAGGTCCGCTCCGAGCGGCCGCGACCGATGAAGGAGACGAACCAGCGCAGCACCGCGGTGACCCGGTTCTTGAAGCCGGTCAGGTAGAAGAGGTGGACGATCAGCCACATCAGCCAGGCCAGCACACCGGTGAGTCGGAGCTTGCCGACCATCGCCACCGCGCGGAACCGGCTGACGATCGCCATCGAGCCCTTGTCGAAGTACTGGAACGGCGGCTGCGGAGCCTTGCCGTCGATGCGGCCCTGGATCTCCTTGGCCGCATACTTCGCGCCCTGGACGGCGACCTGGGCGACGCCGGGGAGGTTGTCCAGCGAGATCATGTCGCCGACCACGAACACCTCGGGGTGACCGGGTAGCGTCAGGTCGGGGTTGACCCCGATCCGGCCGGCGCGGTCCAGCGGGGCCCCGGTCTGCTCGGCGAGCTGCTTGCCCAGCGGGTTGGCCTGCACACCGGCGGCCCACACCTTGGTGACCGCGTCGATCTGCTGCTCGGAGCCGTCCTTGTACTTCAGCACCAGGCCGCGCTCGTCGACGTCGGTGACCATCGCACCGAGCATCACCTCGACACCGAGGTCCTCGAGCTTCTTCTTGGTCCAACCACCGAGCTTCTGGCCGAACGGCGGCAGCACCTGCGGCGCGGCGTCGACCAGGATCACCCGGGCGTGCTTGGAGTTGATCGCCCGGAAGTCCTTCTTCAGGGTGCGGTGCGCGAGCTCCGCGATCTGACCGGCCATCTCCACGCCGGTCGGTCCGGCGCCGACGACCACGAAGGTCAGCAGGTGGTCGACGCTCTCACCGCGGGAGGCGCCGAGCTCGGCCATCTCGAAGGCGCCGAAGATCCGGCCGCGCAGCTCGAGGGCGTCGTCGATGCTCTTCATGCCGGGGGCGAACTCGGCGAAGTGGTCGTTGCCGAAGTAGGACTGGCCGGCGCCGGCCGCCACGATCAGCGAGTCGTACGGCGTGACCAGCTCGCGGCCGAGGACGTGCGAGGTGACCGTGCGCTTGTCGAGGTCGACGGTGGTGACCTCACCGAGCAGGACCTGGGCGTTCTTCTGGCCGGCGAGCACCTCACGGGTCGGCGGCGCGATCTCGCCCTCGGAGAGGATGCCGGTGGCGACCTGGTAGAGGAGCGGCTGGAACAGGTGGTGGGTCGTCTTCGCGATCATCGTCACGTCGGCGTCGGCGTGAGCCAAGGACTTGGTCCCGAAGAGACCTCCGAAGCCGGAGCCGATCACCACCACCTGGTGTCGGTCCGATCGGCGCACCAGACCGCGGTCGGTTCCGGTGGCTTCCTCTGCTGCCATGTGACTGCCTCCTGAGGCATCGGGACGACGTGGGAGGCCGTGGAGGTGACCCGACCCGCCCATGTTCCCGAGGTTCGGTTGTCTCGCGTGATCATTCTCCCAACTGGGGCCGCCGACCGCTAATCAGGGCCGCCGTCTGATGAGTCACAGCCCGTGCGCCCCGCAGGGTCGTGGGGGTGTCGGAGGCCGCTGCGACGATCTCCCGATGAGCACCGACCTGTCCCGCACGCTGAGGTGGCGCGGTCGCCGCGTGGCCTGGGACCGAATCGGTCAGGGGCCGCCGGTGGTGCTGCTGCACGGCACGCCGTGGTCCTCGGCGCTGTGGCGACCGATCGCTGAGGCCCTCGCCCGCCGGTTCACCGTGCACCTGTGGGACATGCCCGGCTACGGGGCGTCGTCGAAGGACCCGTCCCACGACGTCGACCTCGGCGTGCAGGGCGAGCTCTTCGCCCACCTGCTCCGGGAGTGGCGGCTGGACCGGCCCCTCGTCGTCGCCCACGACATCGGCGGCGCGGTCGCGCTGCGCGCGCGACTCCTGCACGATGCCCGGTTCAGCGCCCTGTGCCTGGTCGACGTGGTCGCCCTGTCGCCGTGGGGATCGCCGTACTTCCGGCTGGTCCAGCAGCACGCCGACGTCTTCGCGCAGCTGCCCGGCCCGGTGCACCGCGGTGCGGTCGAGGCCTACGTCGCCGGCGCGTCCCATCGGGGCCTGCGGCCCGAGGAGCTCGCGATGCTGGTCACCCCGTGGACCGGGACCGAGGGACAGCCGGCCTTCTACCGCCAGATCGCGCAGGCCGACGAGTCCTTCACCGACGAGGTCGAGCCGCGGTACGGCGCGCTCACCGAGCCGGTCCACATCGTCTGGGGTGCCGAGGACCGGTGGATCCCGGTGGACCGGGCAACGCGGCTCCAGGCAGCGGTCCCGCACGCCACGGTGACCGTGATCGAGGGAGCCGGTCACCTGATCCAACTGGATGCACCGGAGGCGCTGACGGCCGAGCTGACCCGCTGGACGGCGGTCCACGGGTGAGCCTCCGCGGCCCGCCGAGGATCCGCGGCGGGTGCTCCGCGAGGTCGGACGGGCACTCCCGCAGGTCGGTCGAGAACTACCCAATTCGTGCGGTTTGACCAACGGTGCCCAGGGGTAGACCGCACGAGACCGCTTGTCCTACGTCCCGGGCCACCGGCCCGGGCACCCGATCAGCAGTGGGGGTTCCGCGACGTTGCCCACCCGGCAGGCACTGGATCTGGAGTCCGGCCCACGCAGCGTGCAGGAAGCACGGCGTTGGGTCACTTCGACGTGCCAGCAGCTGGGCCGCGGCGACCTCAGCGAGAGCGCCGAGCTGGCGATCTCCGAGCTGGTCACCAACGCCGTGCTGCACGGCGTGCCGCCGATCCGGCTCCAGCTGCGCGGCACACCCGAGCACCCGCGGTTCGAGGTGCACGACCACTCCACGGTCGCGCCTCAGCCCGACAAGCCCGGCGACGGTCTCGACTTCGGCAGCCTGGACCTGGACTCGATCGACGACTTCGACGAGGACCAGCTGGGCTCGATCCTGACCGTGGGGCGCGGTCTCGACATCGTTGCCCGCTCGTCGGTCAGCTGGGGGGCCGACATCGAGGAGGACGGCAAGGCGGTCTGGTTCGAGCCGGCGCCGGACATGGACGAGGAGTCGGGAGCCGAGTTCCAGCTGACCCACGCCGTCCCGCCATTGGCCGACAACTACACCCGGGTCGGTCAGATCGCGGTCCAGGTGAACGGGGTCCCGGTCGAGGCCTTCACCCGGTTCCACCGCCACTTCCGCGACCTGCGCCGCGAGATCCGGCTGCTCGCCCTCGCTCACGAGGACGACTACCCGTTGGCGAAGGTGCTCTCCGAGCACTTCGACGCGCTGGAGGCCCCGCTGCGGCTCAACATGGGCCGCGAACAGGTCGACGAGGCGCGGGCCGCCGGCAGGACCCACCTCGACCTGCGGCTGCGGATGGCGCCGGAGGTCGCGCGCCAGATCGGCGGCCTGATCGACCTGCTCGACGCCTCCGACGAGTTCAGCCGCGCCAACCGGCTGCTGACCGCCGCCCGGGTCCCCGAGCAGCGGTCGTTCCAGATCTGGTTCCTCGGCGAGTTCCGGCGTCAGGCCGCAGGCGCTCCGCCCGTCCGCTGGGGCGGCACGCCGGGCACCGCGGCCTCCTCGGCTGCGCGCTGATCGCGCCCGGACCAGCGCGCAGACCGGGCTCTCCGCGGAGACCGGCTCTGCGTGGAGCTCGGCTCAACCCCAGCCCAACGCGTGCAGCTTCTCCTCGTCGATCCCGAAGTGGTGCGCCACCTCGTGCACCACGGTGATCCGGATCTCCTCGGCGAGATCCTCCTCGTCGTCGCACATGTCCAGCAACGGCCCGCGGAAGAGGAAGATCCGGTCCGGCAGGTTCATCGTCAGCTGGGAGTCACGCTCGGTGAGCGCCACGCCGTCATAGAGGCCGAGCAGGTCGTCGGGCTCCCCCGGCGGCGGCGCCTCCTCCACCAGGACCACCACGTTGCGCACCAATCGGGCGAGCTCGTCGGGGATCTCGTCGAGCGCGCCCTCGACGAGCTCGTCGAACCGCTCTGGAGTGACATCAACCGGCACGCGTCTCATTGTGCCGGGGCGGCGGCTGGCGTCGTACCGGACCGGGCGTGGCTACACTCGGTCGCGATGGCGGTGGGGCTCGCCGACAACCGCGCCGAGGCGCCAACAGTCCCTACCTTCGCCCGGCCGCGTCGGCAGTCGGGCCGACGAGGTAGGAGGAACGTGTCCGGATGAGCCACGACCCGGCGGCGGGCGACCGCGCCCGCCACGACCTGCACGACCTACCCCTCGACCCCGACGTCGAGCCCCGCGCGGCCCTCGCCGGCGTACGACGGCTGCGCTCCGAGGTGGACCTGCTCGGGCTGATCGCCGTCGGTGGCGCGGTCGGCGCCACCGGTCGCTGGGCCCTCGGCGAGGCGTGGGGCAGCACGGACCTGCCCTGGCCCGTGCTGGTCGCCAACACGGCGGGATGTCTCGCCCTCGGCGTGCTGATGGCGCTGCTGCTCGCGCTGGCCCCCGCAGGCTCGCGCAGCGCACAGCGGGTGCGGGCGCTGGTCGGCGTCGGGATGCTCGGTGGGTTCACCACCTTCTCCACCGCGATGCTCGACATCCACCGACTGCTCGCCGACGGGCGACAGCCCGCCGCAATGGCGGTCGCCGTGCTCGGTCTGCTGGCGGCCCTGGCCGCGGTGCTGATCGGCCTGCACGGCGCACGGTGGGCGGTACGGGTGCTCGGGGTGACGGATCGGGAGGGGCGATGACCTGGTGGTGGGTCGCGCTGGGCGGCGCCGTGGGCGCACCGCTGCGCTACGCCGTCGACGTCCTGCTGACCGGGTCACGGACCGGCCCCGGCTTCCCGCGCGGGACCTTCGCGACCAACCTGGGCGGCTCGTTCCTGCTCGGGCTGCTGATCGGCGCGACCCCGTCGGCCACGCTCGCCGCACTCCTCGGTACGGGGTTCTGCGGGGCGCTGACGACGTACTCGACGTTCGGCTTCGAGACCGTCCGGCTGGCCGAGGAGGGGCGCTGGCGCCTCGCGGCGTCGTACGTCGTCGCGTCGCTGGTGGCGGGTCTGGCGGCGGTGAGCGCGGGCTGGTGGCTCGGCGGCCTCGCCACGTGATCGACGACACCGCGACGCGCGACCGTCCGGCCACCGGAAATGCACGAAGGCCCTCCCATTCCTGGGAGGGCCTTCGCTGTCTGCGACCCCGACGGGACTCGAACCCGCGGCCTCCGCCGTGACAGGGCGGCGCGCTAACCAACTGCGCTACGGGGCCTGGTGCCTTCGTTGTGAAGCGGGTGGAACTCTAACCCACTCCTCCCTGCGGCTCCCAATCGGGGCGATCACCACCCCGATCGGATCGTGCTGCGCGAGGTCCCGGCCGAGACCGGACCCTCCTGCTGCGCACCCCCGACCGGATTCGAACCGGCGCTACCGCCGTGAAAGGGCGGGGTCCTGGGCCGCTAGACGACGGGGGCCCACCGCGGCGGACCGCGGCGGGTGTCAGCATAGTGCGCGTGCCTGGCGGGCGGCTCATCGACGGCCGCAGTCCGGCCAGCCGACGCCCGGCGGCGAGCGGGCCACGGGCGTGACCGCGGCGAAACGGGACGCCGCTTTCGTGACCGGGACGGGTCTCGGGTAAGGTTTGCGATCGCTTGGGCAGGTAGCTCAGTTGGTACGAGCGTCCGCCTGAAAAGTGGAAGGTCGGCGGTTCGACCCCGCCCCTGCCCACAAGCACCGAAGCCCCCGACGGGTCACCGTCGGGGGCTTCGTTCGTCGGGGCCGGTGTGGTTGGCGCGCCCCATTCGGAATGGTCGGGATCCGGGGCGGATCCGAGCCAATTCGCATGGGGCCCGCCGACACCCCCTCAGCGGTCCAGCAGCGCGTCCCGCCCGTGCTCGGCATAGGTGGCCAGCAGCCGGCCCCGATCCGCGTCGGTGAGCTCGCGGTAGCCGGTCCCGTCCCGCAGCAGGATGCGGTCGTCGGTGCGCTGCCAGCCCTCGCGCCGCAGCCGTGGCTTGTCCACCTTGCGAGTGGCGGTCACCGGCATCTCGTCGGTGACGCGGACGAAGAGCGGCCGCCACTTGGTGCCGAGGTCGGGCTGGGCGTCCAGGAACTCCGCGAAGCTCTCGCCGGTGAGCTCTGCCCCCTCGTCGAGCTCCAGGGTCGCGGTCACCGCGTCGCCGGTCACCGGGTCGGGCAGCGCGTAGACCGCGACCACCCGAGCCCCCGGGTAGCGCGCGAGGAGTCGTTCGATCGGGGCCGTCGCCAGGTTCTCCGAGTCCACCCGCATCCAGTCGGCGGTGCGACCCGCGAACCAGAAGTAGCCCTCCGCGTCGCGGTAGCCGAGGTCACCGGTGTGGTACGCCGCGCCGCGAACCCGCTCGGCGGTCGCCTCCGGGTTCTTGTAGTACCCCTCGAAGCGCGCGGCGCCGGCGCGGTTGACGATCTCCCCGATCGCCGCCTCGGCGTTCGCGACACGGCCCTCGGCGTCGTACTCGGCCGGCGGGCACTCGTGGCCGGACTCGTCGAGGATGACGACGTCGTGACCGACCTGCGGGAGTCCGAGCGATCCCTCGGGCGCCCCCTCCCCGACGATCAGGTAGCAGCCGCCCTCGCTCTGCCCGTAGCTCTCGAAGACCGGTGCCTTGAAGCGTCGCAGGAACTCGGCGCGGTCGTGGGCCGAGGCCTCGGTGCCGAAGCCGAACCTCAGTCGGGTCTCCCCCTCGCCCGGCTGCTCGGGCTGGGCCAGCACGTAGGCCAGCGACCGGCCGACGTAGTTGAAGAAGGTCGCGCCGAACCGTTGCACGTCGGGCAGGAAGCCCGAGGCGGAGAACGAGCGCCGCATCGCGTACGCCGCTCCGCTGGCCAGGCAGGACGCCCAGGCGGCCATCAGGGCGTTGCCGTGGAACAGCGGCATCGCGTTGTAGGCGACGTCGTCGGCGGTGAGCCCCATCGTGTTGTACGACGCGATCAGCGCCAGCCGACCAGTGGAGCACTTGACCGCCTTCGGGGCGCCGGTCGAGCCGCTGGTGAAGGTCAGCAGCAGCAGAGTGCCGGGGTCGAGGTCCCCCGTCCCGGGGTCGCCCTGGGCGGGCAGGGTGTCGATCCAGGCGTCGGTCCCGAACACGCACTCGGTGTCGAGGCCGAGGTCCGTGGCGGGGTCGAGGTCGTCCAGCAGGTCGGCGTACCGGTCGTCGACGATCAGCAGGTCGAGGTCGACCCGGCTGATGTCGCCGGCGAGCTCCTGGCCGCGGCGGGTGGGGTTGATGCCGACCACCGCCACCCCGGCGAGCGCGGCACCGCCGATGCAGAACAGGTACTCCGGCGTGTTCTCCATCAGGACTCCGACGTGGAAACGGTCGGCCTCCCCGCGCAACTCGCGGAAGCGGTCCGCGCGGCGCGCGGACTCGGCGAGGAACTCCCGCCACGTCCAACGCCGGTCCTCGAACATCAGGGCGTCGCGCTCCGCGGTCTCCGGCGAGGAGGCGAGACCCAGCAACAGCTCAGCAACGGTGGCAGCCATGGCACCATCCAACCGGCCCGGCGAACGTGGCGCAGGTCACCTTCTCGTTGGGTAGGACCCCGGCCACGGCGCGGATCGCACCACCCGACGGGCCCCAAACCCCAACTCGACGGGCCCCAACCCCCAACTCGACGGGCCCCAACCCCCAACTCGACGGGCCCCAACCCCCAACTCAACGGGAGCGGCGGTCGGTGTAGGCGACGACGCGGGCGAAGAGGGCCGTGCTGGCGTGCAGATCGGGGGGCGCGGGGAGGTCGGTGGGCGCGGGGTCGCCGCTCGGCGGACCACCGGTGCCCGCTGCCGCCGCCACCTCCTCGCAGACCCGGGCGGCCTCCACCGCATCGGCCGGCTCCAGGCTCCATGCCGCCTCGAACTCGCGGGCGGCGTCGGGCACGCCGCGCTGGCCGGGGAGCTCCCAGGCGGTGAGCACGGCCGGGAACCCGTCGGCCACGCAGACGATCGCCCACTCCCGCCGCAGCGGCGCTCCGGCGGCGAGGGCGACCTCGGCGGGCGCGGCGGTGGTGTCGGTGACGTCGAAGTCGGCGAAGACCGTCGCCGACCGGGCGCCGGCGGCCAGCTCGTCCCACCGCGGGCGGGAGAGGTCGTAGAACCGCTCGCGCTGGAAGGCGCCGTACAACAGCGGCGCGTGGGCCTGGGCGCAGAACTCGTCCTCGATCGCCCAGGACATCGCGACCAGGGTGGACTTGCTCAGCCGGTGGGTCGGCAGGGCCGGGTGGAGCCGTCGCAGGCGTGCGTAGATCGACGGCGGCGCCCCGGCCGCGGCGCGGGCGGTGTCCGCGATCGCCGCGTCCAGCCGCGCCCCGGCGTCGCGGCGCCGGGCGACCTGGCGGACCAGGTCCACGTCACTCTCCGCGTAGCGCCGGTGCCCGCTGGGCAACCTGGTCGCCGCCGGGAAGCCGTGTCGCTGCTCCCACACCCGCAGCGTCGCGACCGCGACCCCGGTGCGTTCGGCGAGGTCTCCGATCGACAGCGGAGGCGCCTCGGCGGACGGGCCTGGTGGTGTCACACGAGAACCATACCTCAAACGCGTTGTTGAGGTTTACCACTACGCTATGTTTAGATTTCATTCGTCCCCTCGACCAGGAGGTCCCGTGACCACCGCCCCACCCGCAGCGGCCCTCCCCCGAGCCGCCGAGGAGTCCGATCCGGACACGGTGCTGCGGGGCCTCCTGCTCCGCGCGGGCGGCGGCGATGGCGCCGCCGCTGCCCGCGCGTACGACGCCACCGCACCCGCCGCGTGGCGACTCGCCCTCGCGCTCAGTGGCGGCGAGCAGGCCGCGCGCGACCTGCTGCTCGCGAGCTATCGCGCCGCCTGGGCCCGGGCGACCGAGGAGCTCGGCGGGCACGCCACCCGGCTGCGGCCACTGCCGTGGCTGCTGCGTGTCGTGCAGGAGACAGCCCGGCCGACCACCGTCGACGCTGCCTGAGGCATGCTCAGCCCCATGCTCGCAGAGAAGGTGATCGCCTCCCGCCGCTGGGCGTGGCTCGTCGCACTGGTGCCGCTCCTCGTCGCCGGGGTGCTGATGGGGACCCTCGGCGAGGCCGAGCGCGACCCCGGGCCCACCGACTCGCTGCCTCGCGGACTCGACAGCACCCTCGGCGTGGAGCTGCGCGAGGAGCTGCCCGACGCCGATGCCTCCACCGCGGTCGTGGTGTTCGAGACCGCCGACGGCGAGTCCGGCATCGCCGACCAGCAGCGCGCGCTCGAGCAGACCGCCGCGGACCTCGGCGCGGTGCCGGTCGGCGCGGGCGGTGAGCAGGGCGGCGGGCAGGGCGGACCCCCGTCGCGGCTGCTGGTCGCCGAGGACGGCACCGCGGCGCTGGCCGTGGTCCCCGTGGACGGCGGCACCGCGACGGAGGTCGCCGACCAGGTCACCGAGCTGCGCGACACGGTCGACGATGCCGTGCCCTCCGGGATCGAGGCGTCCGTGACCGGCCCCGCTGCGGTCCAGGCCGACCTGGCCGAGGTGTTCTCCGGCGCCGACCTCCGGTTGCTCGGAGCGACCGCGACGGTGGTGGCCCTGCTGCTCGTGATCACCTACCGCTCGCCGGTGCTGTGGATCGTGCCGCTGCTGGTGGTCGGGGTGGCCGACCGCTTCGCCGCGGTCGCGGCCACCCAGACCCTGGCCGCCCTCGACCTGGCCTGGGACGAGTCGACGGTCGGCATCCTCTCGGTCCTCGTGTTCGGCGCCGGGACCGACTACGCCCTGCTGCTGATCTCGCGCTACCGCGACGAGCTCGCCCGGACGCCCTCACGCCACGCGGCGATGGCACGGGCGCTGCGCCGGACCGCGGAGGCGGTGCTGTCCAGCAGTGTGACGGTCGTGGTCGGCGTGCTCACGCTCGCGCTCAGCCTCACCCCGACCACCCGCGGACTGGGCGTGGCGTGCGCGGTCGGCATCGTGATCGCCGCCTTCTTCGCCCTGGTGGCGCTGCCCGCGGCACTCGTGCTCTTCGGCCGTTGGGTCTTCTGGCCGCGGGTCCCGCACGTCGACAGCGCGCCGGAGCAGGAGCAGGACGGGACGACGTCGGCCGCCGACGCCCGCCTCGAGCGCACCCTGTGGCACCGGCTCGGCGTCCGGGTGGCGGGACGACCGGCACTCTTCGTCATCGGCACCACGGTGGTGCTGCTGGCGCTGGCCAGCAACGTCCTCAGGATCGACACCGGCCTCGACATCGAGGACCAGTTCCTCGACGAGCCCGAGGCGATCACCGCCGCCGCCCGGATCGATGACTCCTTCCCGGCCGGCACGGCGTCGCCGACCCAGGTGGTGGCACGCGCCACCACCGACGAGGTGATCGGCGCCGTGCAGGGGGTCGACGGGGTCGCCTCCGCCCGGCCCTCGGCCGAGGGCAGCGGCGTCAGCGAGGTCTCCCTCGTGCTCGACGCCGCACCGGGCACGGACCAGGCCGCCGACGCGATCGAGAACGTCCGCGACGCCGTCGCCGACCTCGACGACGCCCACGTGACCGGCCAGGAGGCCGAGGCGATCGACGAGGCGGAGGCCGCCGCCCGGGACCGGTTGGTGATCTTCCCGCTGATCCTGCTGCTGGTGCTCCTCGCGCTCGGCGGCCTGCTGCGCTCCGTGGTGGCGCCGATCCTCCTGGTGGCCACGGTGGTCGCGACCTACGCCGCCAGCCTCGGCGCGTCGTGGTGGATCTTCACCTCCGTCTTCGACTTCGGCGCGCTCGACTCGGGCGCACCACTGCTGTCGTTCCTCTTCCTGGTCGCGCTCGGCGTCGACTACAACATCTTCCTGCTCACCCGCGCCGGGGAGGAGCTGCGCGACCACGACCCGCGCACCGCGATGCTGCGAGCGCTCTCGGCGACCGGTGGCGTGATCACCAGCGCCGGGGTGCTGCTCGCCGCGGTGTTCCTGGTGCTCGGCGTGCTGCCGCTGGTGGTGCTCGCCCAGCTCGGTGTGATCGTCTGCATCGGAGTCCTCCTGGACACCCTGGTGGTGCGGACCGTCCTGGTGCCCGCGCTGGCGTTCGTCCTCGGCGAGCGGTTCTGGTGGCCGCGCCGGGTCGTGCGTGACGCAAGTTAAAGAAAGGGCGTTCTGCCGCGGGTCGGGCGCCGAACCGGCATCATCGTCGTCGTCTGCGCCGGCGACCCGAGACGCCCGTGGACCCTCGGCGCCCGCGATACCACCCCACACGTGTCGCGGGCGCCCCCCTCACCTCCGCACCGGCGGCGGTACGACGGCGCCGAACCGCTGACGCCGCCGACCAGCCCACCGAGCCGGTCAGCCCACCTGACCGGTGAGCTCGGTCAGGGCGCCGGCGAGGCGCCGTACCCCGGTGGCGAGGTCGGCCTCCGACGCTGCGGCGACATAGCTCAGCCGCAGGTGCGCGGTGCCTCCCGAGGCCTGGTAGTTGCGGCCGGGAGTGACCGCGACCCCGCGGCGCAGGGCCGCGGCGACGGCGGCCTCCTCGGCGACGCCCGGCGGCAGCGGCAACCAGGCGTGGTAGCCGCCATGGGCGATGCCGGCGCGGGCGACGGCGTCGGGGACGTGCTCGCGCAGCGCCTCCACCAGGGCCTGGCGTCGCCGGGCCAGGGCCACCCTCAGCTCCCGCAACGCGCGTGGCCACCCCGGCCCGTCCACCACCTCCAGCGCGGTGCGCTGCAGCAGCGTCGGCACCAACATCGTGTCCACGGTGTGCGTGGCGCGCAGACCCACGGGCGGGAGTGCGACCGTCGGGGTGGCATCGTCCTAGAGTGGAGCCGTACGTGGTCCGCATCACCCCCGCGGACCGTTCGTCACCCGCCACACCACCCCCGTGGCCCGAAGAAAGCGACATCACCATGTCAGTGAGCCAACCGTCCCGCAGCGCCTCCACTCCGGCGTCCGCACGCCCCTCGCCCGCCGACTCCACCGACGTCTTCGACCACGGTGTCGAGCACGAGCAGGTGGTCTTCGCCCAGGACCCCGCCAGCGGCCTGCGCGCGATCATCGCGGTCCACTCCACGGCGCTGGGGCCGGCCCTCGGCGGCACCCGCTTCTACCCCTACGCCTCCACCGCGGACGCGCTGCGCGACGTGCTCGCGCTCTCCCGCGGGATGACCTACAAGGCGGCGGTGGCCGGCCTCGACCTCGGCGGCGGCAAGGCCGTCATCATCGGCGACCCCACCGCGGACAAGTCCGAGGCACTGCTGCGCGCCTACGGCCGGTTCGTCGAGTCACTCGCGGGGCGCTACTACACCGCCTGCGACGTGGGCACCTACAGCCCGGACATGGATCTCATCGGCCGCGAGACCGGCTACGTCACCGGTCGCACGGCGGCCGTCGGCGGTGCGGGCGACAGCTCGGTGCTGACGGCGTACGGCGTCTTCTGCGGGATGCGCGCCGCCGCCGAGCACGCGTGGGGTGACGCCGACCCCGCCGCCGTGCTGGACGGCCGCACGGTGGGAGTGGCCGGGGTCGGGAAGGTCGGACGGCACCTGGTCGGCCACCTGACCCAGGCCGGCGCCGAGGTGGTGGTCACCGACGTCGCCCAGGGCGCGCTGGACCGGGTGCGCGAGGAGTACCCGCGGGTGCGCGTGGTCGGCTCCACCGACGAGCTGGTCGCCACCGAGCTCGACGTCTACGCGCCGTGCGCGCTCGGCGGCGCGCTCACCGACGAGGTGGTCGCCACGCTCAGCGCCCGCGTCGTCTGCGGCGCGGCCAACAACCAGCTCGCCCACGACGGGGTCGACAAGCTGGTCGAGGAGGCGGGCATCGTCTACGCCCCCGACTTCGTGGTCAACGCCGGCGGCCTGATCCAGGTCGACGACGAGCGCGAGGGCGCGCACGGATTCGACTTCGAGCGCGCGCGGGCCCGCACGGCCGGCATCTACGACACCACGCGCGCCGTCCTGGAACGAGCGGCGAGCGACGACGTGCCGTCCGCGGTGGCTGCGGACCGGCTCGCCGAGCAGCGGATCCGCGACGTGGGTCGCCTCCGCGGCATCTGGCTCGGCTGACCGCGCGGGTCAGCGGGCAGCACGACCGCCGGGGTCGCCGGTACTGCGGGAGACATCCGCAGCGCCGGTGACACCGGCGTTCAGTTCAGCGCGTCAGTACTGACGCGTCGAACAACGGTCAGTCGCGACGGTCGGCGTAATCCGACCATTCGTCATCGACCTCGTCGACGACCTGCTCGGTCGACTCACCCGAGTCTCCGTGCAACTCGCGAGCGAGTGCATCGAAGTCTGTCTCGTGAGAGCGATACTTCAGGTCGCGTGCGACCTTCGTCTGCTTGGCTTTCGCTCGGCCGCGGCCCATAGGGTCCAGCCCCCTCGCACACTTGGCCGGGTACCCCTGGGGCCCCGGACTGCTGATTCAGAGTCTCGTAGGGGCAACGCTACCTGTTGGATGGGTGTTCCCGCACGTCAGGGTCACCCGTGGCGGACGTGTTGTGACACGACCCTCGGTGAAGCGGTCACCAGCCGGGGTGCTGGCCCACCATCTCCACGGTGCCGGCCTGCTCCGGGTCGGTCCGCACGTCGCCGATCACCCACGACTCGACACCGAAGGCGTCCAGCCGGGTGAGCACCGCGTCCACGTCGGAGGGCGCGACGATCGCGGTCATCCCGACGCCACAGTTCAGGGTGGCCTCGAGGTCGGGCTGGGAGACCTTGCCGACCTGGCGGACCACGTCGAAGATCGGGGCAGGGGTCCAGGTGGAGCGGTCCAGGGTCGCCTTCAGCTCGACCGGCATCACCCGGGCCAGGTTGGCGGCGAGCCCGCCGCCGGTGATGTGTGCCATCGCCCGGGTCTCGGTCTCGCGGGCGATCGCCAGGCCGGCCTTGGTGTAGATCCGGGTCGGCTCGAGCAGCTCCTCACCCAGGGTCCGGCCGAAGTCGTCCACGTGCCGGTCGACGGTCCAGCCGGCCTCGGTGAAGAAGACGTGGCGGGCCAGCGAGTAGCCGTTGGAGTGCAGGCCGCTGGCGGCCATCGCGACCACCACGTCGCCGGGTCGGACCCGGCCGGGACCCAGCAGGTCGTCGGCCTCGACCACGCCGGTGGTCGCGCCGGCGACGTCGTACTCGTCCGCGCCGAGGAGGCCGGGGTGCTCGGCGGTCTCCCCGCCGACCAGCGCGCAGCCGGCCTCGACGCAGGCCTCGGCGATGCCCTTCACGATCGCCGCGATCCGCTCCGGTACGACGCGCCCGGTGGCGATGTAGTCGGTCATGAACAGCGGCTCGGCACCGCAGACGACCAGGTCGTCGACGACCATGCCGACCAGGTCGAAACCGATCGTGTCGTGCTTGTCCATCATCTGCGCGACCGCGACCTTGGTGCCGGCACCGTCGGTGGAGGTGGCCAGCATCGGGCGCTTGTAGCGGGTCAGCGCCGAGGCGTCGAAGAGTCCGGCGAAGCCGCCGAGCCCACCGACCATCTCCGGGCGACGCGCCTTCTCCACCCAGGTCTTCATCAGGTCGACTGCGCGATCGGCGGCGGCGATGTCGACGCCGGCGCGGGCGTAGGCGGGCTGCGTCTGAGGGGCGTCGGCCACGGTCGGCTCCTGGCTGCGGGGGTCGGTCACGGGTTGTTGTAGACGGGCAGCGCGTCGCCACGCACCCGCGAGGCGAGGCTCGACTCGAGGAGGTTCTTGCCCAGCAGGCTCTCGTCCGGCAGCGGCACCGGGTAGTCGCCGGTGAAGCAGGCGGCGCAGAGCGCGTCGGCCGGCTGGCCGGTCGCCTCGATCATCCCCTCCAGCGAGATGTAGCCGAGGCTGTCGGCGCCGACGCTGTGCGCGATCTCGTCGACGTCGAGGCCGTTGGCGATCAGCTCGGCCCGGGTGGCGAAGTCGATGCCGTAGAAGCAGGGCCATTTCACCGGCGGCGAGGAGATCCGCACGTGCACCTCGGCGGCGCCGGCCTCCCGGAGCATCCGGATCTGCGCGCGCTGGGTGTTGCCGCGCACGATCGAGTCGTCGACGACGACGATCCGCCGGCCGCGGATCATGTGCTCGAGTGCGTTCAGCTTGAGTCGGATGCCGAGCTGGCGCAGCGTCTGGCTGGGCTGGATGAAGGTGCGGCCGACGTAGGCGTTCTTCACGAAGCCCTGACCGAACGGGATGCCGGACTCCAGCGCGTAGCCGGAGGCGGCCGGCGTACCGGACTCGGGGACGGGGATCACCAGGTCGGCCTCGACCGGGAACTCGCGGGCCAGCTGGCGGCCCATCTCGACCCGCGCCTCGTGCACCGGCCGCTGGGCGATGGTGGCGTCCGGGCGGGCCAGGTAGACGTACTCGAAGACGCAGCCCTTGCGCTGCGGCTCGGCGAACTTGTGCGAGCGCAGGCCGTCGGAGTCGATCACGATCAGCTCGCCCGGCTCGATCTCGCGGACCAGGCTGGCGCCGATGGTGGCCAGGGCGGCGTCCTCGCTGGCCACGACCCAGCCCCGCTCGAGCCGTCCGAGCACCAGTGGACGGATGCCCTCGGGGTCGCGGGCGGCGTAGAGGGTCTCCTCGTTCATCCAGACGAAGGAGAAGGCGCCACGCACGTGCGGCAGCACCTCGAGGGCGCGCTGCTCGAGGGAGAGGTCCGGGTGGTGCGCGAGCAGCGCGGTGACCAGGCTGGTGTCGTTGGTGGACGCCTCGAGGTTGCGTGCGTGGATGTCGAGCTCGTCGTCGTCGCTGGGCAGGTCGGCGACCATCTGCGCGAGCTCGTGGGTGTTGACCAGGTTGCCGTTGTGGCCGAGCGCGATCGAGCCGTGGCCCGTCGGCCGGAAGGTCGGCTGGGCGTTCTGCCAGGTGCTCGACCCGGTGGTGGAGTAGCGGCAGTGGCCGACCGCGAGGTGGCCGGCGAACGACTCGAGAGTGTTCTCGTCGAAGACCTGGGAGACCAGCCCCATGTCCTTGTAGACCAGGATCTGCCGGCCGTTGCTGACCGAGATGCCGGCCGACTCCTGACCGCGGTGCTGTAGCGCGTACAGCCCGAAGTAGGTCAGCTTGGCGACGTCCTCACCAGGGGCCCAGACTCCGAACACACCGCACACACGTCCAGCGTAGCGGCGCGGGCGGTGCGGCGCTGATTCCGCGCCGGTGCGAGACGGCCCACGTCCGCGGCGTCGTTTCCCTGGAAGATCGTCGGGCAGGATCGCGGCGTGCCTTCCTCATCGGCCTCCGCCCTGCTCATCGGTCTGCTCGGCAGCGCGCTCGTGCTGTCCGCCTGCACCGGTCAGGCGGACCCCGACACCGCTCCCCCGGAGCTCGCCACGCTGGAACCGGCCTGGACGTCCACCGCGGTGCCGGAGGCGGAGCGCGCGTGGCAGGTCGGGGAGGATCTCGTGGTCGCCGCCGGACGGCGCCTGGCGGCCCTGGACGGCTCGACCGGGGAGACCCGCTGGAGCCTGCGGCTCCCCGCCGAGCCGTGCGCGTGGCCCGAGGGACCCAACGACGACGGTGTGCTGGCGGTGGCTCTGCTCGAGGACTCGTCCACACCACGCTGTCGCCAGGTCGCCGCGGTGGACCTCGTCGCCGGTGACGTCCGCTGGGCACGCGTCCTGTCGCACCCGATCGCCTTCCCCAGCGCGGAGTACGACGAGATCGGCGCGGGTGAGCGCGTCGTCGGGGTCGTCGACGGCACGTTCGAGGTGGTGGCGCGCCTGGATGTCCGGACCGGGCGGGTGCTGTCGGTCCGGGACGAGGACGACGTTCGGATCACCGTCGCCGGCGATCACCTGGCCCGCGTCGACGCGCCGCTCGGCACCGCGCAACAGGTCGTGGTGCAGGAGCTCGACACCGGCGACCCGGTGGCCCGGTACGACGCCGGCACCACCTACCGCGCCCGGGTCAGGGTCGCCGACCCGCTGGTCGCAATCTCCGAGCGGGACTACGCCGAGGACCTGCGGGTCGGCGCCGACGGCACCGTCACCGGCCGTGGTCCCGGCCCCTACGTCGCGGTCGTGGACGGGCTGCTGGTCTCCGACCCCGGGGGCGACCTGTTCGTCCACGACACGGGCACGGGCGAGGAGGTGCTGGCTGCGCCGCTGGGGCTGCAGGCCCGGGTGGTCGGCGTGCGGGAAGAGGCGGCGATCGTGACCAGTGTGGCGCCGTACTGGCTCGGGACGACGGACCGGGTGGTGGAGCGGGTCGGGCTCCGCGATGCTGAGGACCGGGAGGCGCTGGGCGCCATCACCGGCTCCTCCCTCGCGCTGGTCGGCGACACGCTGGTCACGGTCGCGGGCGACGGCCTGCGCGGCTATCGGCTACCGGACGAGGGTCCGTCCGTGGCGGCGTTCGACGACGCCGTGGCTTGGACCCAGGACGACCTGCGGCCCACCGCTGCCTTCGACGCCTGCACGGCCGTCAGCGATCGAACGCTCACCGAGCTGGGTCTGTCGCCGGACCAGGCGATCGACGGTTCGTGCCAGTGGGGTGGCGAGGACCTGGTGCGGATCACGACCGACACCCTCGCGCCCGACGGCGACCGGTCCGCCGAGCAGGTCGCCGCCGACCGGGTCTCCTACCTCTCCTCCGACACCGAGGAACTGCCGGAGGTCGGCGATGAGGCATACGTCGACGCCGACCACGACGGCGCCACGGTGACCGTGCGCTACCGCAACGTCGTGGTCACCGTGCACGCCAGCGCGAGAACAGCCCGACCGGCACGGGCCCGCACCGCCGCCGAGGCGGCGGCACGGGAGGTCGTCGCCGAGCTGGAGGGCGGGCGGGCGCCTGAGTCGCTCCGGTCCGACGGCCGAGGTCAACTGCCCAGGTTGCGCAGCAACAGCGCCTCGGCGAGCAGCACCCGCTCGAACTCGGCCAGGTGCAGACCCTCGTTGGCGCCGTGGGCGCGGGTGTCGGGGTCCTCGACGCCAGTCACCAGCACCGAGGCGCCGGGGAAGGACTCCAGGAACTCGGCGATGAACGGGATCGAGCCGCCGACCCCCATGTCGATCGGGGCGGTGCCGTCCCAGGCCTCGGTGAACGCACCGCGCGCGGCGTCGTACGCCGGACCCGCGGCGTCGATCGCGATCGGCTCGCCGGTGTCGAGCAGCGTGGTGCGGATCCGGGCGCCCCACGGGGTGTGCCTCTCGAGGTGCTCGGTCAGTCGCGCGACCGCGTTCTCGGTGGTGTCGCCGGGCGCCAGCCGGACGGTGATCTTGGCGCGGGCGCTCGGGGTCAGGGTGTTGGACGCACCGTCGACCTTCGGCGCATCGAACCCGGTGACGGTGATCGCCGGCTGGGTCCACAGCCGCTCCACGATCGAACCGGTGCCGACCCACTCCAGCGACTCGATGGCGCCGGACTCGGCCCGCAGCCGCTCCTCGGGGTAGTCCACGTCGGCGGCCGGGCCGCTGACCAGGCCGTCGATCGCGCAGCCGCCCTCGGGGGTCCACAACGAGTCGAGCAGGCGGATCATCGCCATGATCGCGTCCGGCTGGAGCCCGCCCCACATGCCGGAGTGCACCGCGTGGGTGAGCGTGCGCAGCTCGACGTCCATCCGGATCATGCCGCGCAGGCTGGTGGTCAGGGCGGGCACGCCGATGTCCCAGTTGCCCGAGTCGGCGATCACGATCACGTCCGAGCGCAGGTCGTCCTGAAACTGCTCGAGGAGCTGCGGCAGGGTCGCCGACGCGACCTCCTCCTCGCCCTCGATGAACAGGCGGACGGTCACCGGGAGCTCGTCGCCGAAGGCGCGGAGCGCGGCCAGGTGGGTGATCACGCCGGCCTTGTCGTCCGCAGCGCCGCGCGCGTAGAGCCGGCCGTCGCGCTCGGTCGGCTCCCACGGCGGGCTGTCCCAGTCGGCCGGGTCGTTCTCGGGCTGCACGTCGTGGTGCGCGTAGAGGAGCACCGTCGGTGCGCCCTCGGGACCCTTCTTCTCCCCGATCACCGCCGGCGGAGCGCCGTCGAAGGCCCGCACGATCCGGGCGTCGACGCCCTCGGCGCGGAAGAGCGCCAGGGTGGCCTCGGCACTGCGCTCGACCTCGCCCAACCGCTCCGGGTCGGCGCTCACGGACTGGATCCGGACCAGGTCCTCCAGGTCGCGGCGGATGCCGGGCATCAGGTCGGTCAGGCGGGCCTGCAGGGTCGCGGTGTCGACGGTCATGGCGCTCACGTTAGCCCGACCCGACCCGGTCACCTCAACGGCAGGTAGGGCGTCAGGTCGGTCCGCTCGCCGCTGGCCAGGACCCGTCCCTGGGCGTTCGCGTCGGTCCAGGTGGTCGCGCCGGTGGCGAGCGCGATCCAGGTGCCGGCGTCGGTCTCGACGACCGCCGGAGGGGTGCCGCGGGTGTGCCGCACGCCGTCGATCACCTGCACCGCCGCGAACGGCGGCACCCGCACCTCCACCGAGCGGCCCGGCGCCCGCTGCTCGAGCAGCGCCAGGAAGTGCTTGGTCAGCAGTTTGAGGTCGGCGCGTGCCGGCGCCTCGCGGTCGGACGCGGCCAGACGGTCCAGGGCGGCCCTCACGTCGGCGGGGTCGGCGGGGCGCAGGCGAGCGGGCACGGCACCAGTCTCCCGCCGTCTCGGGCGCGCGACCGAACCGGGTCGGCCCTCAGCCGAGCTCGTCGGCGATGGCGGTCAGGCCGACGGCGACCTCGGCGAAGGAGGTGCTCAGCGGCGAGAGTCCGATCCGGATGCCGCGGGGCGGCCGGAAGTCCGGGATCACGCCGCGCTCCCACAGGGCGGCGGTCACCCGCCGGAAGTCGGGGTGCTCGAGCATCACGTGGCTGCCGCGGCGCTCGGGGTCGCGCGGCGTGGCCACCCGGACGTCGTACGACGCCAGCAGCTCGTCGGCCACCTCGACGGTGAAGGCGGTCAGCGCCCGCGACTTCGCCCGCACCGCCGGCATCCCGACGGTGTCGAGCAGGTCGAGCATCGCCCGCATCGGCACCATCGCCAGCACCGGCGGCGTGCCGCTGACCAGTCGGCGGATCCCGGACGCGGGCGCGTAGGCGTCGTCCATCGCGAACGGGTCGGCGGCGCCCATCCATCCCTGGATCGGCTGGCTCAGCGCGTCGTGGTGCCGGGCGGCGACGTAGCCGAAGGCGGGGGCGCCGGGTCCGCCGTTGAGGTACTTGTAGGTGCAGCCGACGGCCAGGTCGACCTGGTCGGCGTCGAGGGAGAGCTCGACCGCACCCACCGCGTGGCACAGGTCCCAGAGCACCACCGCGCCGGCCCGGTGCGCGATCCGCGTGATCGCGGGGACGTCGGCCAGCTCGCCGGACTTGTAGGCGATCGCGCTGAGCAGCACCAGGGCGGTCTGCTCCCCGGTGACGGCGGCGACCTGCTCGGCACTCACCCCGCCGTCGTGCTCGGGGCTGATCCAGCGCAGGGTCAGCCCCCGGGTCGCGGCGATCCCCTCCAGGACGAACCGATCGGTCGGGAAGTTGTCGCGGTCCAGCACCACCTCGGTGCGACCGGGCCGCAGGTCGAGGGCCGCGTGGGTCAGCTTGTAGAGCAGCACCGTGGTGGAGTCGGCCACCACGGTCTGCCCGGCGGCGGCACCCAGGGTGACCCGCCCGACGGTGTCGCCGAGCTCGGTCGGCGACTCCATCCACTGCTCGTCCCAGGCCCGGATCAGCCGGGTGCCCCAGGCGTGGTCGACGAGGTCGGTGAGGGCGGCGCGGGAGGCCAGCAGCGGCCGCCCGAGCGAGTTGCCGTCCAGGTAGGCCCGGACCCCGGGGGCGTCCACGAACGCTGACCGGTACGACGCCAGCGGGTCCTCCCCGTCGAGCGCCGCCGCCCGGGCCTCGAGCCGGGGGTCGAGCCGCACCGGCTCACTCACCGTTGCCGTCCTCACCGTTGCCGTCCTCACCGTTGCCGTCCTCACCGTTGCCGTCCTCATGGTGGCCGTCCTCATGGTGGCCGTCCTCACCGAGCCGGGTGCGCACCGTGATCAGCTCCGGGAAGAAGGTCAGGTCCAGGGCGCGGCGCAGGAACCCGACGCCCGAGGAGCCGCCGGTGCCGGTCTTGAAGCCGATCGTGCGCTGCACGGTGCGCAGGTGCCGGAAGCGCCACAGCTGGAACGCGTCCTCGATGTCGACGAGGTCCTCGGAGGTCTCGTAGAGGTCCCAGTGGCCGGCGGTGTCGGTGTAGACGATGCGGAAGACGTCGACCAGCGCGGGCTGCTCGACCCAGGGCTCCCGGACGTCGCGGTCCAGCACGGCGGCGGGGACCGGGAGCCCGCGGCGGGCGACCAGGCGGAGGAACGCGTCGTACACGGTGGGCTGGTCGAGGACCTCGGCGAGCATCGCGTGCGCGCTCTCGTCGCCCTCGAACACCCTGAGCATCGCCGGGTTCTTGTTGCCGAGCAGGAACTCCACGGCTCGGTACTGCACCGACTGGAACCCCGACGACGGGCCGAGCACGTCGCGGAACTCGGCGTACTCGCTGGGGGTGAGGGTGGCCAGCACCGACCACTGCTCGGTGATCGTGCGCAGGATGTGCTTGACCCGGGCGAGGCTCTTGCGGGCCGGCGCGAGGTCGTCGGCGTCGAGGAACGCGCGGGCGCCGCGGAGCTCGTGGATCATCAGCTTGAGCCACAGCTCGGTGGTCTGGTGCTGGACGATGAAGAGCAGCTCGTCGTGGTGCGGCGGGTCGCTCAACGGGTGCTGCGCGGAGAGCAGCCGATCGAGTCCGAGGTAGCCGCCGTAGGTCAACCGGTCCCTCAGGTCGGTGTGAACGCCGGGCTCCAGCGGCCGCAGACCGCCCTCGATCTCCATGCTGCCTCCTCGCCGCGGCCTGCTCGTCGCGACCGCACCACCTCAACCTATCCGGCCGAGGACGGGTGCGCCGGGTGCGGGCTCAGCCGTGGGTGTGCGCGATGTAGACGTCGCAGGGGGCCTTGCGCACCACGTCGCCGGCCACGCTGCCGAGCACCCGGGAGACCCCTTGGGTGCGCTTGTTGCCGACCACGACGAGGCGCGCGCCGGCGTGCTCGGCGGCCCGCGCCAGCGCTTCGCCCGGCCTGCCCGGCTCCTGGTCGGCCGTGATGCTCAGCCCGGGGTGGGCCGCCCGCAGGCTCGTCACGACACGGCGGGTGAGTTGCTCGGCGGCGTCGCGCGCTGTCGGCGCCTCGACGCTGAGCGACCTGTCCGGAGTGGTGGCCGGAAAGGCGGAGACCACCAGCAGGTCCGCCCGGAGCACACCGGCGAGCTCGGCTGCGGTCCGGGCGGCCTCGGCGGCGGTCTCGCTCTCGTCGACTCCGACGACGATCGTGGTCACGGCTCCCCCTCGTGTGGATGCTCTGCCGGGGCCAACCTAGCCGACGCTGTGCCCGGCATCGGGGACATGGCCGGATCCGGCCGCAGGCCCCGGCAACGACCCTCCGCGGCCCGCGGATTCGTTGTCCGGCCGACGCCGGAGTGCCATGCTCGCGGCATGGCATCCAACAAGCCCGCCACCCCCACCGTTGCCGCGCAGCAGGCGGACCTGCGATCACGACTCCCGTTCTCCGACACCCAGGACTTCGAGGACGCCCGCCGGGGACTGATCGCACCGGCCGGGGGGCCGGTCCACGCCGAGGACGGCCGAGTGGTCTGGGACAACACCAGCTATGACTTCCTCCAGGGCGAGTGCCCCGACACGGTGAACCCGAGTCTGTGGCGCCAGTCGCAGCTGGTCGCCACGGCCGGCCTCTTCGAGGTCGTCCCGGGCCTCTACCAGGTCCGCGGCATGGACCTGTCGAACATCTCCTTCGTCGAGGGCGACAGCGGGGTCATCGTGATCGACCCGCTGATCTCCGCCGAGACGGCCGCGGCCGCCCTCGCGCTCTACCGCGAGCACCGCGGCGACCGCCCGGTCACCGGCGTCATCTACACCCACTCCCACGTCGACCACTTCGGCGGCGTCCGCGGCGTGGTCTCCCAGGAGGACGTCGACGCGGGCACGGTGCCGGTGCTCGCCCCCGAGGGCTTCGTCGAGCACGCGGTCTCCGAGAACGTCTTCGCCGGCACCGCGATGGGCCGGCGAGCCGGCTACATGTACGGCGCGGCGCTGGAGCGCGGTGTGCACGGCGGCGTCGGCGCCGGGCTCGGCCAGACCACGTCGACCGGCACGGTCACGCTGATCGCCCCGACCGTGGAGATCACCACGACCGGCCAGGAGGAGGTCGTCGACGGAGTCCGGATCGTCTTCCAGATGGCCCCGGACACCGAGGCACCCTCGGAGATGCTCTTCTACTTCCCCGACCTCAAGGCGCTGTGCGCGGCCGAGGACGCCACGCACAACCTGCACAACCTGCTCACCCTGCGCGGCGCGGTGGTCCGCGACCCGAACGGCTGGGCGAAGTACCTGACCGAGACGGTCGACCTGTTCGGCGACGACCTCGAGGTCGTCTTCGCCTCGCACCACTGGCCGACCTGGGGCCGGGACCGAGCGGTGGCGTTCCTGCAGATCCAGCGCGACCTCTACGCCTACCTGCACGACCAGACGCTCCGGATGACGAACAAGGGACTGGTCGGCGCCGAGATCGCCGAGCAGATCACGCTCCCGCCGGTGCTGGAGAACGCCTGGAGCGCGCGCGGCTACTACGGCTCGGTGTCGCACAACGTCAAGGCGATCTACCAGCGCTACATGGGATGGTTCGACGGCAACCCCGCGCACCTGTGGGAGCACCCGCCGGTGGAGAAGGCGCGCCGCTACGTGGACGCGATCGGCGGCACCGACGCGGTCGTCGCGAAGGCGACGAAGGCGTTCGACGCCGGCGACTTCCGGTGGGCGGCCGAGCTGGCCAACCACGCGGTCTTCGCCGACCCCGACCACGCCGGGGCGCGCACGGTGCTGGCCGACACCTACGAGCAGCTCGGCTACGGCTCGGAGAACGGCACCTGGCGCGACTTCTTCCTCTCCGGCGCGACCGAGCTGCGCGACGGCCAGTTCGGCACCCCCACGCAGACCGCGTCCCCGGACATGGTCGCCAACCTCACCCCGGACATGCTGTTCGACGCCCTCGCCGTCCAGGTCGACGGACCCCGGGCGTGGGACGAGGTGGTGGCGCTCGACGTGGTGCTCACCGACACCGGCGAGCGCTACCGGCTGCGCCTGGCCAACGGCGTGCTGACCTACAGCGCGCGCCCGCAGCGCGGGGACGCCGACGCCACGCTGACCACGACCCGGCGCGCCCTTCCCGCGATCGCCGGCGGCGGGCTCGACGCGGACGGCCTGAAGGCGGCCGGGATCGAGCTGACCGGGGACGCCACCGCGCTGGCGCGGCTGACTGCGGTGCTCGACCCGGGCGACCCGGACTTCGCCATCGTCACTCCCTGACCCGCCTCGCTGCCGGTGGCGCCGGGCGGATCAGCCCAGTGCTCGATCAGCCCAGTGCTCGATCAGCCCAGTGCTCGATCAGCCCAGCGCTGCCGGCAGTGTCGACGTCCAGGCCGCGCGCAGCTCGGCGAGCGGGATCTCGAAGCGTCCGGTCACGGTCAGCGCGTCCCCGCCGGTGGTGCCCAGCGCGGTCACGGCGACGCCACGGTCGGCCGCCAGCTGCTCGACCTGCGCCACCGCGGTGGCCGGGACGGTGACCAGGGCGCGCGTGGCCGACTCGGAGAAGAGGTCGACGAACGCGTCGTCGGCGACGTCGACCGCGACCCCGACGCCGTTGCCGAGCGCGGACTCCGCCAGGGCCTGCGCCAGGCCACCGTCGGAGAGGTCGTGGGCGCTCGTGGCGGTGCCGACCAGATCGGTGAGCAGGGCACCGAGGGCCGCCTCCGCGGCGAGGTCGAGCGCCGGCGGGCGGCCACCGAGGTGACCGTGCACCACGTGCGCCCACTCCGAGCCGGAGAGCTCCTCACGGGTCTCGCCGAGCAGCAGCACGGCCTCCCCCTCGGCGACGAAGCCGGTCGGGGTGCGACGGGTGACGTCGTCGATCACGCCGAGCACGGCGACCACCGGGGTGGGCAGGATCGCGGTCTCGCCGGTCTGGTTGTAGAGGCTGACGTTGCCGCCGGTGACCGGGACGCCGAGCTCGGCGCAGGCGTCCTTGAGGCCGCGGCACGCCTCGGCGAACTGCCACATCACGTCGGGGTCCTCCGGCGAACCGAAGTTGAGGCAGTCGCTGACCGCGAGCGGGGTGGCGCCGCCGGTCGAGACGTTGCGGTAGGCCTCGGCGAGGGCGAGCTGCGCACCGGCGTACGGGTCGAGCTTGGCGAACCGGCCGTTGCAGTCGGTGGCCACCGAGACCCCGAGGTTCGAGCTCTCGTCGACCCGGACCATCCCAGAGTCGGCGGGCTGGGCGAGCACCGTGTTGCCCTGGACGTAACGGTCGTACTGGTCGGTGATCCAGGACTTGTCGCAGAGGTTGGGGCTGCCGACCAGACGGAGCAGGGTGGAGCGGAGCTCGGCGTCGGTCCGCGGTCGGGGCAACGCCTCGGCGGCGTCCGCCTGCAGGTCGTCCTGCCAGTCCGGGCGGGCGAAGGGGCGCTGGTAGACCGGGCCGTCGTGGGCCACCGTCCGCGGCGGTACGTCGACCACGGTCTCGCCGTGCCAGGTGATCTCCAGGCGGCCGGTGTCGGTGACCTCGCCGATGTCGACGGCCTCGACGTCCCACTTGGCGCAGATCGCCAGGAAGCTCGCGACGTCGTCGGGCTCCACGACGGCCATCATCCGCTCCTGGGACTCGCTCATCAGGATCTCCTCCGGCGCGAGCGTGGAGTCACGCAGCGGGACCAGGTCGAGCTCGACCGACATCCCGCCGTCACCGGCGGAGGCGAGCTCGGAGGTGGCGCAGGACAGGCCGGCGCCGCCGAGGTCCTGGATGCCGGCGACGACGCCGGCGGAGAAGAGCTCGAGGGTGCACTCGATCAGGAGCTTCTCCATGAACGGGTCCCCGACCTGCACGCTGGGCCGCTTGGCGGGGCCGTCCGCGTCGAAGGTCTCCGACGCCAGCACCGAGACACCGCCGATGCCGTCGCCGCCGGTGCGGGCGCCGTACAACATCACCCGGTTGCCCTTGCCCGACGCCTTGGCCAGGTGCAGGTCCTCGTGGCGGAGCACGCCGACGCAGAGCGCGTTGACCAGCGGGTTGCCCAGGTAGGTGGGGTCGAAGACGGCCTCGCCGCCGATGTTGGGCAGGCCGAGGCAGTTGCCGTAGCCGCCGACGCCGGCGACGATCCCGGGCAGCACCCGGTGGGTGTCGTCGGCCTCGAGCGGACCGAACCGCAGCGGGTCCATCACCGCGACCGGGCGGGCGCCCATCGCGAGGATGTCGCGCACGATGCCGCCGACGCCGGTCGCCGCGCCCTGGTAGGGCTCCACGTAGGACGGGTGGTTGTGCGACTCCACCTTGAACGTCACCGCGTAGCCCTGGCCGATGTCGATCACGCCGGCGTTCTCGCCGATGCCGGCGAGCATCTTGCCGACCCGGGTCTCCTGGGGGATCTCGGAGAACTGCTTGAGGTGCACCTTGCTCGACTTGTAGGAGCAGTGCTCGCTCCACATCACCGAGTACATCGCCAGCTCGGCACCGGTGGGACGGCGGCCCAGGATCTCCTTGATCCGCGCGTACTCGTCGGCCTTCAGGCCGAGCTCGGCCCAGGGCTGCTCGCGGTCCGGGTCGGACCCGGCAACGGCGACGGTGTCGAGGGCGGAGCGGGCGGTGTCGGTCGCGGTCGGCGCAGTGTCAGCCACGGGGGCCAATCTATCCCCCGCCGGGCGCCGCGACGGAACCGGCCGCGGTCGGCCCTCAGGCGGGAGGAGGGTCGGCCGGCGGTGGCGACGCCGGCGGACTGGAGGGCGGCGGACCCGACGGCGGCGGAGCCGAGGGGGCGGGCCTGAGGGGGCGGGCCCGAGGGTGGCGGGGGCGGCGGACTCAGTGGACCGGAGTCGGCGGGTCCGGCGGGCTGGGTGGGTTGGCCGGGCTGGGCGGCCAGGAGCTGCGGCGGGATCAACGGCTCATAGCTGCGCCGCACGCCGCGCGGGATCGTCAGCGCTCCGGCCACCAGCAGCGGCGCACCGAGCACCGCGAACGTCTCCAGGACCGTCATCGAGGTCAGTACGACGCCGCCACCGACCCCCACCTCCGTCGTGGAGGCGAGCACCGTGACCACGATGCCGGCGAAGAGCCAGCCGAGCGTCAGCCCGACGGCGGTGCGCAGCGTGGTGCGTGCGGCACCCGCCGCCAGCGCCACCGCGACGGCGAGTCCGGCCGCGACGGCGAGCATCACCATCGTCGCGATCCAGGTGCCGCTGAGGTCGAGGTCGACGTCGTCGGAGATCCCGGCGAGCACCACGGCCACCAGGTTGAGCAGCACCGAGGCGACCAGCAGGCCCGCGGAGAGCCGGGCGGCGCCGACCACGGTCCGCAACCACCGGTCGGCCTCGACCCGGTCCGTGTCCGGCACCCGCCCCCACGGACCGAGCGCGAACCCGACCGCGGCGGCGAGCAGGAACGTCCCCGAGGCGACGGGGAACGGCACGAACCATCCGTCGAAGGCGTGGCTGAGCTTCTCCACCGCCACACTGAGGAACGCGGACCGGTCGAACGCCCCGGTGGTCGGGTCGAGGTCACCGTCGCCGCTGCCGGCCAGCGCGACGAACAGGTAGCAGCCGATCACGGTCGCGGCCACCGGGGTCCACACGGTCGGGCGGCGGGCGGCGAGCAGGGCGGGCACGGCCGGCAGCACCAGCGTGGCCAGGGCGGAGGCGAGCAGCCCGAGCACGACGTACCACCCCGGCAGGAACTGGTCGAAGCCGTCCTCGACCGCGAACCGGACGAACTCGGCCACGAAGGTGAGCACCAGGAGCGCCGCGGCGGCCAGGTAGAGCAGGGTGGTGATCCGGCGGCCCAGCGGGTGCAGCGCCGGGAAGTCGTCGTACCGGCGGGGCAGCAGGACGAGGACCATGCCGAGCACGGCACCGACGACCCCGGTGCCGATCCCGCTCTGCAGCGGCTCGGCGACGTCGATGATCTCGAAGAGGAGCACGAAGAAGACGCTGAGTGCCAGCGGCACCACCGCGGCCGCCTTCAGCAGCAGGCTGAGCGCCGGGGTGATCCAGGGGACGCGGAGTACACCGAGGTAGGGCACCACCAGGCCGGCGCAGGCGAGCAGGACCGCCAGCACCACCCACCAGTGCTCGTTCGCCTCCTCGACCCTGCCGGCGTCCAGGTTCCACGGCAGGGCGAGCGAGACGAAGAGGGTGAGCCCGGCGACGACGTCGAGGACCGCGTCCCGCACGGTCCGTGCGACCCCGCCCTGCACCGGCACGGGGGCCGCCGGCGGGGCCGGCGCGGGCGGAGCGGTCGCCGGTGTGGACGGGGTGGGCGACTGAGCGGTCGGCGGAGCGGTCGGCGGGTCGACGGCGGGCAGCACCGCGGTGGGGTCGGCGTCCGCGGTCGGCACCGGCTCGGCCGGCCCGGACGGCTCGGCGCCGCGGATCCGCCGGCCGGCGGGCGAGGGGTCGGAGTCCAGACCGGTCGGGCTCCCGCACTCACCGCAGAACCGGTGGTCGACCGGGCTCCCGCACTGTCCGCAGAATCGCTGGGTCATCCGTCGTGGTCCTCTTCATCGGGTACGTCGTGCGGCGCAACGACCCTGGCCGCCGCGTCGCTCCTCGGTGCTGGCTGGCGCCATCGACCGATGGCACGCGCCGGTCCAGACCGTACTGGAAGCGCTCAGTGACGGCCGGGTCCGGTGAGCTCGCCGCGGCCCCGCACGTCCAGCGACCCGAAGAGCGCCACCGCGTCCGCGACGCGGTCGGCGTAGATCGTCACCGAGTACGGCGCGGAGCGGTCGGCGAGCCAAACGGCGACCTTGCCCGCGACACGCTCGGAGGCGACCGCACGCGCGTTGACGTCGCGCCGCAGGTCCAGCGAGCGGGTGGCCGCGTCCCGGTAGTTGCGGTCCATCGACTCCCAGCTGCGCCAGCGGCTGTAGTGCACCTCGACCTCCCGGCCACCGACCTGCTCGGTGCAGTTCACCTCGACCCCTCGGCCCCCGCTGCTGCCGGCGCGGCGACATCCGGGCCCCTCCGACCCCGGGAAGACCCAGGCCATGCCGTCCGTGCCGTTCAACGCCGGGCACCGGTCGGCGGAGGCGACCCGGGACCCGTCCCAGCACTCGAAGCGGGCGCGCCCGGCTCCGGGCGGCCGGGCCGTCCGTGTGCTCGACGTGCTCGACGCCGGCGGTACGGGCCCTGTGGGGTCGGCGGCGGTCGCTGTTGCACCCGCTTCGGCCGGGGTGCGGTCGGCGGCCGCCTCGCCCGGGCCGCCGAGCAGCAGCAGCGTCCCGCCGATCCCGATGCTCGCGGCGACCAGCACGCCCAGCACCGGCAGGACGGCGCGGCGCCACCCGGCGGGCTGCTCGGCCGGTGCCGTCGCCTCGAACGGCAGCGACAGCGTCGGGCCGGGCGGGGGACTCGGGGGTGCGACCGGCGCGGTCAGCGAGGTGCCGCAGGCGCGACAGAAGCGCTGCCCGGGTTGGTCCGCGGGGGTCCCGCAGGACGGACAGTTCATGGCGTCTCCCCCAACGTCTCGGACCGAGCGGGTGCGTGGGCAGGTCGTCGGAGGACAACCTAGAGGAGCCGGGACCAGCGGGCGCGGACCGTCCGCCACTCACAGCCGCCCCACCAGCACCCGGGACGCCGCGGGCCGGGGCGGGCCGCCACACGGTCGCGAGCGACCGCACCCCCGCTGACCTGCGGAAACTACACGTTTGTAGTTCTTCGTAACCCCTGTTGCCGGTGTGACGAATGTGGTTATCGTGACGCGGCTTCCACGAAAGTTGCCACTTCCCCTACCTGGAGTTCCGCCATGCTCGCCCGCTCCCGCACTCCTGCTCCCCGACCGCGGGGCCGCGCCCGGCGCGGCCGTCGCCTGCTGCTGCGCACCACCGCCCTGACCGCCGTCGCCGGCCTGGGGCTGGGGCTCGCGGCGGCCGTCTCGGCTCCCGTCGTACCGGACCGTGTGACGTCGACCGAGACGCACCCGATCGAGCTCGCCCGCGACACCACCAACCCGGTCACCCCGGGTGACTTCGCCGGCTTCGGCTTCGACCAGTGCCTGGCCCCGACCCAGAAGGCGATGGACACCTGGCTGCGCACCTCGCCGTTCCTCGCCGTCGGCATCTACATCTCCGGCAAGTCCCGCGCCTGCCGCGACCAGCCGAACCTGACGCCGACCTGGATCCGCAACCAGCTGACCCGCGGCTGGAAGCTGCTGCCGATCACGCTCGGCCCGCAGGCCTCGTGCAGCACCCGCTTCCCGCGCTACGGCAACGACCCGACGATCAAGGCCAAGCCGGGACGCAAGAAGCTCTACGTCCCCGCGCGGAAGATGGGACGCACCGAGGCCGGGACGGCGGTGGCCGAGGCCAAGCGGCTCGGCATCGTGCCGGGGAGCACGCTCTGGTACGACCTCGAGGCCTTCGACATCACCAACACCAACTGCCGCGAGTCGGCGATGGCGTTCCTGCACGCCTGGACCGTGCGGCTGCACGAGCTCGACTACGTCTCCGGCGTCTACTCCAGCGCCGGGTCCGGGATCAAGATGCTCGACGACGCCCGGGTGAACCGCCCGAAGGCCTACCGGCTGCCCGACCGGATCTGGGTCGCGCGCTGGGACGGCCGGGCCAACACCTCGACCTCCTACATCCGCGAGGACGGCTGGCGTCCGGGCAACCGGGTCAAGCAGTACCAGGGCGGCCACAACGAGACCTGGGGCGGCGTGACCATCAACATCGACCGCAACTGGCTCGAGGTCGGGCAGTACGACAACGCGCCGCTGACCAAGCGCTGTGGCGGTGTCCGGATCAGCTACCGCACGTTCCCGACGCTCAACCCGCCGAGCTCGTCGAGCACCCCGCCGGTGGGCCGGGTCAAGACGCTGCAGTGCCTGCTCACCGAGCAGGGCAAGTACTCCGGCGCGATCAACGGCAAGCTCAACCGGCGCACGCTCAACGCGCTCGCCGCCTGGCAGTCCGGTCGCGGGCTGCGCACCCGCGCGGTGGTCGGCACCCAGGAATGGATGTCGCTGCACACCGCGGGTCGCTGGTCGGTGCTGAAGATCGGCTCGCTCGGCGCCGCCGTACGACGCGTGCAGCTCGCCCTCAACTCCGCCGACTCCGGCGTGCGGCTGCGCGCCACCGGTCGGTACGACGCGACCACCGCCCAGGCGGTCAGGGCCTACCAGCGGCGGGTCGGCCTCAAGCCGACCGGGATCGTCGAGAAGCGGACCTGGAGCAAGCTCAGCCGCGGCATCGCCTGAGGCCCGCCCGTCGAACAGGACGGCGCGACCGGCCCCACGAACGACGGCCCGTTCCGCGGAGACCCCGCGGGACGGGCCGTTCTGGTGCCATCGGGCACCCCGAGACGCGCACCGGGCCGGTCCCCCGTGGGGAACCGGCCCGGTGGTGACGCCTCACGCCTCGGTCATGGCGGGACCTGCCCGCGACCTCAGCGCGTCAGCCTGGACTCAGACGAGGTCGTAGCGGTCGGCGTCCATGACCTTCGCCCAGGCGGCGACGAAGTCGGCCACGAACTTCTCGGCGGCGTCGTCGCTGGCGTAGACCTCGGCCAGCGCGCGCAGCTCGGAGTTGGAGCCGAACACCAGGTCGTTCCGGGTGCCGCGGAGGGTCGCACCGGCGGCGGTGGTGCCCTCGTAGACCTCCTTGGAGTCGTCCACGGCGGTCCAGGTGGTGCCGAGCTCGAGCAGGTTGACGAAGAAGTCGTTGCTGAGCACGCCCGGACGGTCGGTGAAGACACCCAGGTCCGACCCGTCCCAGTTGGTGCCGAGCACGCGGAGGCCGCCGATCAGCACGGTCAGCTCCGGAGCGGTGACACCGAGCAGGTTGGCCCGGTCGATCAGGGTGAACTCGGCCGGGTACTTGCTGGACTTGGCCAGGTAGTTGCGGAACCCGTCGGCCTTGGGCTCCAGGTAGCCGAACGACTCGACGTCGGTCTGCTCCTGGCTGGCGTCGCCACGCCCGGTGGTGGTGGTGACGGTGACGTCCACACCGGCCGCCGCGGCAGCCTTCTCGACCCCGACCGAGCCGCCGAGCACGATCGCGTCGGCCAGGGAGACGCCCTGCGCGGTCGCGATCTCCTGCAGCTGGTTGAGCACCGGGGCGAGCTCGGCCGGACGGTTGACCGCCCACGACCGCTGCGGCTCCAGAGCGATCCGGGCGCCGTTCGCGCCACCGCGCTTGTCGGAGCTGCGGAAGGTCGAGGCCGAGGCCCAGGCGGTCGAGACCAGCTGCGAGACGGTCAGGTCGGTGGCGGCGATGGCCTGCTTGACCGCGCCGACCTGCTGCTCGGTGAGCTCCGCGCCCGCCGGCACCGGGTCCTGCCAGACCAGGTCCTCGGCCGGAACCTCGGAGCCGAGGTAGCGCGCCTTCGGGCCCATGTCGCGGTGGGTCAGCTTGAACCAGGCGCGGGCGAACGCGTCGGTGAACGCGGCCTGGTCCTCCTTGAACCGCAGTGAGATCTCGCGCATCTCCGGGTCCTCACGCAGGGCGAGGTCGGAGGTCAGCATCCGCGGCTCACGCTTGCCGTCGCCGAACGACTCCGGCACCAGGCCGTCGCCGCCGTTGTTCTTCGGGCGCCACTGGTTGGCGCCGGCCGGCGACTGGAAGAGCTCCCAGTCGTAGGCGAAGAGGATGTGGAAGAACTCGTTGTCCCACCGGGTCGGGTGGTAGGTCCAGGTGACCTCCAGACCCGAGGTGATCGCGTCGAGGCCCTTGCCGGTGCCGTGGGTCGACTTCCACCCCAGGCCCTGCTGCTCGAGGTCGGCGCCCTCCGGCTCGATACCGACGAGGTCGGCGTCACCGGCGCCGTGGGTCTTGCCGAAGGTGTGGCCGCCGGCGATCAGCGCGACGGTCTCCTCGACGGTCATGCCCATCTTGCCGAAGGTGTCCTTGATGTCGACCGCGGAGGCGATCGGGTCGGGCTGACCCTCGGGGCCCTCGGGGTTGACGTAGATCAGGCCCATCTGGACCGCGGCCAGCGGGTCGTCGAGCTGACGCTCGGCACCACTGACGTAGCGCTGCGCACCACCGTTGTCGCCGCCGAGCCACTCGGTCTCCGGGCCCCAGTAGATGTCGTCGTCGGCCTCCCACACGTCGGGGCGGCCACCGGCGAAGCCGAAGGTCGGGAAGCCCATGTCCTCGAGCGCCACGTTGCCGGCGAGGATCATCAGGTCGCCCCAGGAGAGCGCCCGGCCGTACTTCTTCTTCACCGGCCACAGCAGACGGCGGGCCTTGTCCAGGTTGCCGTTGTCGGGCCAGGAGTTGAGCGGGGCGAACCGCTGCTGGCCGGTGCCGCCGCCGCCGCGACCGTCCCAGACCCGGTAGGTGCCGGCGGAGTGCCAGGCCATCCGGATGTAGAGCGGGCCGTAGTGGCCGAAGTCCGCCGGCCAGAACTCCTGGGAGTCGGTCAGCGTGGCCGCGATGTCGGCCTTCACCTCGGCCAGGTCGAGGCCGAGGAAGGCGGCGCGGTAGTCGAAGCCGTCGCCGTACGGGTCGGCCTCGGCCGGGTTCTTGGCGAGGATCTTGAGGTTGAGCTTGTTCGGCCACCACTGGTGGTTCGGCGCGCCCTGGGTGGGGTGCGGCAGCTCGCCGTGCATCACCGGGCACTTGCCCTCGGTGGAGGGCGTGGCCGAGCTCTCGTTCAGGTCGCCGAGCTCGGTCTCGTGGTTCTCAGACATGGATTCCTCTCCGATTTGCACTTCGCTGTCACTGGTGGAGGTACTGCTGGGTCGAGGCACAGGCTCGACGGTCGTGGTCGTGCGTGGGGAAGGGACGGGCCGCCTAAGGGGCCCCGCTCGGCGCCGGCGCCAGGGTGGCCGCACAGGTGGGGCAGCGGCCCCAGTAGATGACCTCGGCCTCGTCGATGCGGAAGCCGTGGTCGTTCTCCGCGGTCAGGCAGGGCGCCTCGCCGACGGCGCAGTCGACGTCGGCGATCGCGCCGCAGACGCGGCAGACCACATGGTGGTGGTTGTCGCCGACCCTGCTCTCGTAGCGGGCCACCGACCCGGACGGCTGGATCCGCCGGACCAGTCCGGCGTTGGTCAACGCCTTGAGGACGTCGTAGACGGCTTGGTGGGACACCTCCGGCAGCGCCTGCCGGACGACACCGATCACGGTGTCGGTGTCGGCGTGGGCGTGCCGGTGCACTGCATCCAGGACGGCCAGTCGCGGACGCGTCACCCGCAGCCCCGCCCGCGCAGCATCTGCGGGAAGTCGGGCGTCGTGGGCATGCGGCCAGCCTACTCGTATTCTTGAACGGGTCAAGAATCACCCGCCGGGTCTCGGGGAGTACGACGCAAGCGGCGGGTCGTGACGCAGGTCACCGGTCCCCGGGGTCCGGACAGGCGTAGCCTCCTCGGGTGTCGATCACGACGGACCCGACCGCCGGCCCCGGGCGCCGGGCGTGGCTCCGCCATCCGGCGCAGGTGGTGGTCCTCGCCTTCGGCGGCGCGGTGGTGCTCGGCACGCTGCTGCTGATGCTGCCGGTGGCCACCGCCGGTCCCGGCGGTGCCGGGTTCCTGACCGCGCTCTTCCACGCCACCAGCGCGGTCTGCGTCACCGGCCTGGTCACCGTGGACACCCCCGTCTACTGGTCCACCTTCGGCGAGGTCACCATCCTCGCGCTGATCCAGGTCGGCGGCTTCGGGATCATGACGCTCGCCTCGCTGCTCACCCTGGCGGTGCTGCGCCGGCTGCGTCTGCGCACCCGGCTCACCGCCGCTGCGGAGACCAAGGCGACCGGGATGGGCGACCTGCGCACCGTGCTCATCGGGGTCCTGAAGTTCACCCTGCTCTTCGAGGCCGTCGTGGCGGTCGTGCTCACGCTGCGCTTCGCGCTCGGCTACGACGTGGCGTGGGGCCGGGCCACCTACCTCGGGGTGTTCCATGCCGTGTCGGCCTTCAACAACGCCGGCTTCGCGCTGTTCAGCGACAACCTGATCGGCTTCGCCGGCGACCCGTGGATCTGCCTGCCGATCGCCTTCGCGGTGATCGCCGGCGGGCTCGGCTTCCCGGTCTGGATCGAGCTGGCCAAGGACCGCTGGCACTGGCAGAAGTGGAACATGCACACCCGGATGACGGTCAGCGCGACCGTCGCGCTGCTGGTGCTCGGCACCATCGTGGTGACGGCCAGCGAGTGGACCAACCCCGCCACGCTCGGCAGCATGAGCGTGCCGGACCGGCTGCTGGGCGGCTTCTTCCACTCGGTGATGCCGCGCACCGCGGGCTTCAACGCGATCGACTACGGGCAGGCCCACGACGGCACCCTGCTGACCACCACCGGCCTGATGTTCATCGGCGGCGGCTCGGCCGGCACCGCGGGCGGCATCAAGGTCACCACGTTCATGGTGCTCGCCTGGGTGATCTGGGCGGAGGTGCGCGGCGAGCGGGACGTCGAGCTGCACGGCCGCCGCCTGGACGAGCGGGTGGTGCGCCAGGCGCTGACCGTCGCCCTCCTCGCCGCCGGCGCGGTGCTCGGGGCGACCCTGGCCCTGGCCTACCTCACCGACGAGCGACTGGACGCGCTGATCTTCGAGGTGGTCTCCGCCTTCTCCACCGTGGGCCTCTCCACCGGCATCACCGCGGACCTGCCCGCGGTCGGGCAGCTGCTACTGGTCGGCCTGATGTTCCTGGGCCGGCTCGGCCCGATCACCCTGGTCTCCGCGCTCGCGCTCCGCGACCGTGGCAAGCTCTACCGACTCCCCGAAGGGCGGCCCCTCATTGGGTAAGAACCTGACCAACGGCGTCGTGGTGATCGGCCTCGGCCGGTTCGGACGCTCGCTCGCACTCGAGCTCGCCACCCAGGGCGAGGACGTGCTGGGCATCGACGGCGACCCGAAGGTGGTCGCCTCGCTGGCCGGCCGACTGACCCACGTGGTCGAGGCCGACGCCACCGACCAGGAGGCGATGCGCCAGCTCTCGGTCGGCGAGTTCTCCCGGGTGGTGATCGGCATGGGCAACGACCTGGAGTCGAGCATCCTCTCCGCCACGATCGCCCTCGAGCTCGGTGCCAAGAAGGTCTGGGCGAAGGCGATCAGCCACGCGCACGCCCGGATCCTCACCCGGATCGGCGTGCACCACGTGGTGCGCCCCGAGCACGACACCGGCAAGCGGGTCGCCCACCTGGTCCGCGGCGAGGTGATGCTCGACTACATCGAGTTCGACCCCGGCTACGCCTTCGCCCGCGCCCCCGCCCGCGCGCCCTGCACGGACGCTCGCTGCAGGGATACGGCGTGCGCAAGGAGTACGGCGTCACCATCGTCGCGGTCAAGCCGGCCGGTGGCAGCTTCGACTACGCCACCGCCTCGACCGTGCTGCGCCCCGGCGACGAGGTGGTGGTCTCCGGGCCGGCCGCGAAGGTGGAGGCGTTCAGCAACCTGAGCTGACCCCGCCGGTCGACCCTCAGCCCTCGCCGTTGACCAGGTCGCGCAGCGTGCCCTTGGTGACCTTGCCGATGCTGTTGCGGGGCAGGCTCTCCAGCACGTGGATCGCCCGCGGCATCTTGTAGCGGGCCAGCCGCTCGCCGCAGAAGTCCAGCAGGGCCTGCTCGTCGAGCTCCACCCCCGGCTTCGGTACGACGACGGCGACCGGCTGCTCGCCGTAGACGTCGTCGCGGCGACCGACCACGGCGGCCTCGAAGACGGCCGGATGGCGGTGCAGGACGTTCTCGATCTCCTGCGGGTAGATGTTCTCCCCGCCGCGGATGATCATGTCCTTGACCCGGTCCACCAGGCGCAGGTAGCCGTCCTCGTCGAGCGCCCCCACGTCGCCGGTGGCGAGCCAGCCGTCGCGGAGCGCCTCGGCGGTGGCCTCGGGGCGTCCGAAGTAGCCGCGCATCACGACCGGGCCCTTCACCTGGACCTCACCGGCCTCGCCGACCGGCAGCACCGAGCCGTCGTTGTCGACGATGCGGATCTCCAGCCCCGGCAGCGCCGGGCCGACGGTGCCGGTCTTGCGTGGCCCCTCGACGGGGTTGAGGGTGCACGCCGCGCTCGTCTCGGAGAGCCCGTAGCCCTCGACCACGGGGACGCCGTACCGGCTCTCCCAGGCCTCGATCAGGCCGGGCGGCATCGGCGCCGCCCCGCACCCGGCGAACCGCAGCGAACGGACCTCCTCCTCGCCACCGGGGCGGCTGAGCAGGAGCGAGTAGATCGTCGGGACGCCGGAGACGAAGGTCGGTCGCTCGGCGCCGACGAGGGGCCAGAACGTGGCCGGGTCGAAGCGGGGCGCGATCATCGCCGACCCGCCGACCGACAGCGGCGAGAGGATCGAGACCACGATGCCGTTGACGTGGAAGAGCGGCAGGATCAGCAGCGACCGGTCGGCGCCGGTCATCCCCGTGCTCTGCACGAGCATCGACGCCATCGCGGTGATGTTCGCGTGGTCCAGCATCACGCCCTTGGGCCGACCGGTGGTGCCGCTGGTGTAGATCAGCATCGCCAGGTCCTCGTCGCGGGCCGGCACGTCGGGCAGCGTGCCGTCGCGGGTGCCGAGCTCGTCGACCATCACGACCGTGTACTCGCCGCCGTCCACCTTGGGCCGCGCGTCCTCGTCGACGACCACCACGACGGCGGCGCTGTCGGAGAGCTGGTAGCGGGCCTCGTCCGCGGTGAGCGCCGGGTTGAGCGGGGTGCAGAGGGCGCCGAGCCGCCAGGAGGCGAAGAGGGTCACGACCAGGTCCACGCGGTTCGGCATCATCACGCCGACCGTGCTGCCCCGGACCACGCCGAGAGCGGCGAGGTGCCCGGCCGCCGCGTCGACGGCGTCCGCGAACGCGGCGTTGTCGAGGCGGGTGTGCACGTCGGCGACACAGGCACCGTGCGGGTCGGCGTCCCGTCGCCGCTGCGGGATGGCGGCGATCGCGGACGTGCCGGTCGGGAAGGCGCCGGTCGGGAAGGTGGGGCTGGCGGTCACGGAGACTCCTCGGGTCGGTGGACGACATCGAGCCTAGGAAGATCCGGGCGCCGCCACGATGGGCAGCCGCTCCCCACACCCCGTGCTCGTTGTGCGGGCGCACACCGAGATCTACCATCACCGCATGTCGGCACTCCTCGCCTCGCCGCGCACCCTCGACTACGTCGCGGCCGTCGCCAACCACCTCCTGGCCGACGCCGAGCAGCTGATCGCCGACCTCAACCGCGCCGTCGCCGACGGCGCACCGGCGTTGGCCGACGACCCGGCGATCGTGGACGACACCGCGGCCAGCAACCGGCTCACCGTGCTCCACTTCCTGCACGCCGTCGCGGCCCGCCCGGAGCACCCGGTGTCGGTCTACGCGCCACCCGAGCTGGTCCAGAAGGCGCGCAACCTGGTCCGCCGCGGCGTCGACCTCGACGTGGTGATCCAGGCCTACCGCTTCGGCCAGGAGGCGTTGTGGCGGCACTGGATGGACACCGCCGCCGAGCTGGTCGAGCACGACCCGGCCGAGCTGGCCGGGGTGCTGCGCCACAGCGCCGACCTGCTCTTCACCTACGTCAACGGCTGCCTCGCCCTCGAGGTGAGCCAGATCCAGCAACAGCGGGAGCAGATCAGCCGGTCCGGCTCGACCCGCCAGGCCGAGGTGATCCGCCTGCTGCTGGACGCGGCGCCGCTGAGCCGGACCACGGCCAACCAGTGGCTCGGCTACGACGTCGGCGGCCCGCACACCTTCCTCGCCCTGTGGGGGTCGCGCTCCATCGAGGACGCCGCGCTGGAGTCGGCGGCGAGCGAGCTGGCCAGTGTGCTCGGCCTGCGCTCGGCCGGGCTGCGCGCCGGCGCCGGACAGCTGTGGACCTGGCTCGGCGGCGAGATCACCGACCGCGCCGCGTTCGCCGACGCCCACGCCGCGCTGGAGACACCGGTCAACGTGCTGGTCGGCCCGCCCGGACGCGGGGCCGACGGGTTCCGTCGTACGCAGCAGCGGGCGATCGAGGTGCAGCGCTTCGCGATGTCCGAGGAGTCCGCACCCCCCGCCCTCACCTGGTACGACGAGCTCGGGCCGGTCGCGCTCACCGCCGACGACCCGGAGCGGGTCCGGGTCTTCGTCGCCGACGCCCTCGGCCGGCTGGCGGAGGACGACCCGGCCCTGGACGACCTGCGGGCGACGATGCTGGTCTTCCTGCAGGAGGGCGAGTCTGCGCCGAAGGCGGCACAGCGCCTCTTCACCCACCGCAACACCGTGCTGCAGCGGGTCGGCAGGGCGACCGGCCTGATCGGCGCGCCGCTGGCCGAGCGACGGCTGCAGGTGTTCCTGGCGCTCGAGCTGGTGCACCGGCTGGGACGCTCGGCACTCACTCCCCCGAACTGACCGCGCCCCGTCCGGTCGGGACAGGGCGGGAGCGGGGCCGCGGCGGCTCGGGGGAAAGCCGCCGCGACCCCTCCCCCCGGACGGTGCGGGCCGGGCGCTCGGGACGCTCGACCCGGGTCACGCCCAGGAGGCCTGGTATCAGGATGCCAGGATGTTGTGCGCAGTGCGACGGGCGAGCGTCATCGTCGTGATCATCGGGTTGACCGACGAGCAGGTGGGCATGCCGCTGGCGTCGGCGATCCACACCCCCTTGGTGTCGTGCAGCTCACCGCGCGGGTCGGCCACGCTGGTCGCCGGGTCGGCGCCCAGGGCGGCGCTTCCCATCTGGTGCGCGCTGAACGCGACCAGACCGCCGGCACCGATCGGCAGGGCGTCGAGCCGGCCGATGAACTCCTCGACGTCGTCGCCCTGCCTCCACGGGGCGAACGGCTGGCCGCCGACGAAGATCGTGTCCGCGCCGCCGGCCACGTGCATCCGGACGCAGGCGATCAGGGCGTTCTTGAAGGTGCGCTGGTCACCCTCGTGCTCGAACGGGTAGGTCGCCACCGAGCGGCCCTCCTCGTCGATCGCGATCCGGCCGCTGCCGAGGTCCTCGATGATGAAGACCCAGTCACCGCGGTTGCGGTAGCGGCCGATCAGCTCCTTGTGCTCGGCCGCCGAGGTCCACGGGGTCACCGAGGCGTAGAGGCCGGGGAACTGCTGGACCCCCTCGACCAGGAAGGCCGAGCCGCCCTCGCTGCCGGCGGAGAACTCGTTCATGATCCCGGCCTGCGCCGGGCCGTGGATCGGGTCGAGGTCCTCCTCGCCGTACAGCCCGGTGACCAGGCCGGCGGGGTGCAGCTTGAGCCGGGTGCCGACCGCCTCGCCGCCGATCCCCGAGCGCAGCAGCAGGGCGGGGGTCTCCATCGAGCCGGCCGAGACCACCACGGTCGGGGCGGCGACGGTGACGGTGTGGCCGACCGCACCGTTCTCGTCCAGGATCTCCACCTCGACGCCGGTGGCCCGGCCGTCGCTGACCAGCACCCGGGTGGCCCGGGCGTTCGGGATCAGCTCGGCGCCGGCGTCGCTGGCGTCCTGCAGGAACGTGCGCATGGTGCCCTGCTTGGCGCCGGTGGCGTCGCCGTACCCGCTGTAGCCCTGGAGGGCGGGGTCGAAGCGCTCGGGGTCGATGTTGAGGGTGGTGTGCTTGTAGGACCAGCCCAGCGCCTCCGCGCCGACGCCGAGCTTGGTGTGCGGACCGTTCTGGAAGGCGACCTTCTCGTTGACCTTCATCCGGCTCATCACCGCCTCCGCGTGCTCGGCCCAGCTGTCACCGGTGACGTCGGTCAGCCCGAACTCCTCGGACCAGCGCTTGCGCAGCCGGTCCGGCAGGGGCACGGAGTTCGACCAGTTCACGGTCGAGCCGCCGCCGACGACGCCGCCGGCGACGACGTTGACCATGCCGTCGGCGGTCGGGAAGACGCCGCCGTTGAGGCAGAGCTGCTGGTAGGCCGCGAGCTCGGTCAGCCCGAACTCGGACTCGGAGTAGTAGGAGCCCGCCTCCAGCACGAGGACCCGCTTGCCGGCCTTGGCCAGCTCGCCGGCCGCGACGCCGCCACCCGAGCCGGAACCGACGACGACGGCGTCGACCTCGATGGTCTCCCCGGGGCTGGTGGTGCGGACGGTGAGGGTCTTGGTGCCCCGGTTCGGGATGTCCGGGATGCCGCCGGCGCCCATCCCGTCGAGCAGCGGGCTGTGCCCGGCCTCGTCGGTGATCGCGTAGGCGAAGTTGATCGCGAGCTGCCGCACGGCGCCGATGCCGGCGGCCGCCTCCGGGGCGATCCCGCTGATCACGGCGACCGAGGTCTCCCGGATGTGCTGGGGCTGGTTCTTCAGTCCGGTCAGGGCCAGCGCGTCGATCAGCTCCAGCAGGCCGCTGAGCTGGTCGGCGGGCACCTTGGTGGTCAGGTACTCCTCGACACCGAGGTGGGCCCCGACGGCGGTGCCGGGGGTGGCGTAGAACCCGTGCGGGTCCTCACGGCCGTCGGGTGCCGCGACCGGGGCGACGAAGGTGTCGACGAGGGCGGCCAGGGTCTGGCGCTGCAGGTCGGTGAAGGTGGTCATGGGTGGGTTCTCCTCGGTGGTCAGGGCAGCTGGAGGGAGGTCGTGTCGAGGAAGTCCTCGAACCCGGCGTCACCGAGCTCGCGACCGTTCCCGGACTGCTTGACCCCGCCGAAGGGGGCGTGGATGTTGAAGGCGCCGTCGTTGATCTGGACCTGTCCGGAGTCCAGACGCCGGGCGAAGGCGACCGCCCGGTCGACGTCCGCGGAGTAGACGCCGGCGTTGAGCCCGTAGACGGTGTCGTTGGCGAGGGCGACCGCCTCGTCCTCGGTCTCGTAGGTCTGGATGACCAGGACCGGTCCGAAGATCTCCTCCTTCACGATCCGCATGTCCGGGGTCGTGTCGGTGAAGACGGTGGGCCGCACGTAGTAGCCGCCCGCGTGCTCCTCGGCCAGGCCCTCGACCGGGTCCAGCCCACCGGCGAGCAGGGTGGCGCCCTCGTCGATGCCGACCGCGATGTAGTCGCGGACACGGTTGAGCTGGGTCTCGGAGATGACCGGCCCGATCACGGCGGTCGGGTCGAGCGGGTGACCGACCTTCACGCCCTCGGCGGCCGCCGTGGCGATCGCCTCGTACTCGGCCTTTCGGGAGGCGGGCACGATCAGCCGGGTCAGCGCGATGCAGGTCTGGCCGGAGTTGAGGTAGCAGGCGTTGGCGCTGGCGGTGACGGCGGCGACCGGGTCGGCGTCGTCGAGGACCACCAGGGGCGACTTCCCGCCGAGCTCGAGCGCCACCCGCTTGACGGTGGCCGCGGCGACCTCGCCGATCCGCTTGCCGGCGGCGGTGGAGCCGGTGAAGCTGACCATGTCGACGTCCGGGTGGGCGACCATCGCCTCACCCACGGTCGGCCCGTCGCCGCAGACCAGGTTGAAGACGCCGGCGGGCAGGCCGATGGTCTCGAAGATCTCGGCCAGCACGAACGCGTTGAGCGGGGCGACCTCGCTGGGCTTGGCGACCACGGTGCAGCCGACGGCGAGCGCGGGGGCGACCTTGCAGAGGATCTGGTGCAGCGGGTAGTTCCACGGCGTGATCGAGGCGACCACGCCGATCGGCTTGCGGATCACCAGCGAGTTGTAGACCTTCTCCTCGAAGGAGTAGTCGAGCGCGATCTGCTGCACCGCGGCCAGGTTCATCAGCGGCAGTCCCACCTGCACCACGTTGCTGGTGGCGTAGGGCATGCCCACTTCCTGGGTCATCAGCAGCGCGATCTCGTTCTGACGCCGCTGCATCTCCTCGGCGGCGAGCTTGAGGAAGCCCACCCGCTCGGCGACGTCGAGCGCGGCCCAGGCCGGGAAGGCGCGGCGGGCGGCGCCGACCGCGGCGTCGACCTCGGCGGCGGTGCCGGCCGGCACGGTGGCCAGCGGGCCGCCGTCACCGGCGTTGCTGACCGGAAGGGTCTGGGTGGACTCGGCCTCGCGCCACTGGCCGTCGATGTAGTGCGCGGTGCGGGTGATCATGCACGCCTCCAGTCGGGTGTTCCTCGGTGCCCCACCGCCGCGGTACGGCGGTATCGGCGTCTCGACCCCGATCCTGCTGTGACCGGGGCCACCCGACAATGTGCATCCGCCCTGCGTGACTCCGATCACCTGTGCGGGCGCCCGCCCGACCAGCGGCAGGCGCCCCGGCGCTCACGCTCCTCGTGCGATGGCGCGCCCGGCGGTGCGACCGGAGAAGATGCAGCCGCCGAGGAAGGTGCCCTCCAGCGCGTTGTACCCGTGCACGCCTCCCCCGCCGAACCCGGCCACCTCGCCGGCGGCGTACAGGCCGGGGATCGGGGTGCCGTCGGCGGCGAGGCAGCGGGCGTCCAGGTCGGTCTCCAGGCCGCCGAGGGTCTTGCGAGAGAGGATGTTGAGGCGTACCGCGATCAGCGGGCCGTGCTCGGGGTCGAGGATCCGGTGCGGCTTGGCCACCCGGATCACCTTTTCGGTGATCACGGTGCGGGCGTTGTTGATCGCCATCAGCTGGACGTCCTTGGAGAACGGGTTGCCGACCTCGCGGTCGCGCGCCTCGATCTGCTCGCGCAGGCTGTCGGCGTCGAGCGCGGGCCCCCGCGCCAGGTCGTTCATCCCGGCCACCAGCGCGTCCAGGTCGTCGGCCACGACGAAGTCGACGCCGTGCTCCTTGAACGCCTCGACCGGTCCCGGCGCACCCTTGGCGACGCGGCTCTTGAGCAGGAACCGCACGTCCTTGCCGGTGATGTCGGGGTTCTGCTCGGAGCCGGAGAGGCCGAACTCCTTCTCGATGATCGACTGGGTCAGCACGAACCACGAGTAGTCGTGCCCGGCCGCCAGGATCTGCTTCATCGCACCGTTGGTGTCGGCGCCGGGCACACCCGGCATCCCCTCGAGCCGCTTGCCGTTGGCGTCGAACCACATCGAGGACGGCCCCGGCAGGATCCGGATCGCGTGGTCGGGCCAGACCGGGTCCCAGTTGTGGATCCCCTCGGTGTAGGCCCACATCCGGTCCCGGTTGACCACGGTGGCGCCGGCCGACTCGGTGATGCCGAGCATCCGACCGTCGACGTAGGCCGGGACTCCGGCGATCAGGTGCTCGGGCACCGCGCCCATCCGCTCGGTCGGCCAGTTGCGCCGCATCAGGTCGAAGTTGTGGCCGATGCCGCCGCTGCTCACCACCACCGCGGGTGCCCGGAGCTCGAAGTCGCCGACCACGTCGCGGTTGCTGCGCACGCCGCGCTCGGCGTCGTCCTCGGCCAGCCGGGAGCCGCGGACGCCGACCACCGCGCCGTCCTCGGTGAGCAGGTCGTCGACCCGGTGCCGGAACCCGAACCGGACCAGCCCGGAGCGCTCGGCCTCCAGCACCGGCTCGGCGAAGACCCGGACCACCTCGGGACCGGTCCCCCAGGTGAGGTGGAACCGGGGCACCGAGTTGCCGTGGCCCTGTGCGCGGCCGTCGCCGCGCTCGGCCCAGCCGACGAACGGCAACGACTTGAGTCCCAGCGAGTTCAGGTAGGCCTGCTTCTCGGTGTGGGCGAAGCGCACGTACGCCTCGGCCCAGCGTCGCGGCCAGTGGTCCTCACCCCGCTCGGGCCCGTCGGTGCCGTCGCCGAGCCGGTCGAACTGCGCGCTGCCCATCCAGTCCTGCACCGCGAGGTCATAGCTGTCCTTGATTCCGGTGCGCCGCTGCTGGGCGGAGTCGACGAAGAGCAGCCCACCCAGCGACCACCACGCCTGACCGCCCAGGTTGGCCCGGCTCTCCTGATCGAGCACCAGCACCCGCTTGCCCGCCTGGGCCAGCTCGTAGGTGGCGACCAGGCCGGCGAGACCGGCGCCGACCACGACGGCATCGGGGGCGAAGTCGTCAACCGGCGTCGCAGGGGTGGGGGTCGGTTCGGTCATCGGGCCTCCTGGCCGTAGCGGGTGACGATCATCTGGGCGAGCAGGTCGATGGCCGCCTGCTGGGTGCGGCCGGGCGCGGCCGTCGGGTCGGTGCCGGGAGCCGAGAACGCCCAGCCGTCGAAGACGTTGACGACCAGGCTGAGCAGCGCCGGGATCTCCGCCGGCGGCAGTACGTCGCCCCACTGGTCGGTGGCCAGCCCGAGCATCCGCAGCTGGAAGTCGAGCCGAGCCGGGCGCAGCGCCTCCCTCAGGTCGGCGTCGGAGCGCGCGGCGACGAGCAGCTCGCGCCAGGTCTGGTTGGTGGGTGAGAGCACCACCTCGCGGAGCCGGCCCAGGGTCGCGGTCACCCCGCCGACGTCGCGCACCTCGCCGGAGAAGGCGGTGCGCGCCACCTCGACGTTGATCTCGGCCGAGCGCGCCGCCGCTGCCACGAAGAGTTCCTGGCGGGTCTTGAAGTGACGGAACAGCGCGCCCTGGCTCACCCCGGCGCGGGCACAGATCGCCGCCGTCGAGGTGGCCGCGTAGCCGCGCTCGGCGAGGCTGGCGATGGTCGCGTCCAGCAACGCGCCGATGGTGGCGTCCCGACGCTCCGCCTGGGTTCGGCGGGTGGGCGAGGCAGGCACGAGGTGGACCCTTTCATAAAAAGCGATCACTCGCTATCTTGTTGCCCGGGAGGGATCGCCTCGCCCGACGGCCGGTCCGGCATCGCCAGCGACGACGGCCGTCGGGCGCGGCGATGGGGACCGCGGCCACGCTCCTGGTGGCTCCCGACTCCTCAGGGCTCCCCCGACTTCTCAGGCCTCCCCGACTCCTCAGGGCTCACCGGCTCCTCAGGGCTCGCCAGACCGCTCGGGGACGTCAGAACCGGCGCATCTGGTAGTGCCCGAGGGTGGCCGCCACCACCGTCCCGGCCTCGTCGGTGACCTCGGCAGCCAGCTGGAAGTCGGACTTCCCGCGCTCCTCGGTCTCAGCCAGGATCCGGGCGATCTCGTCCTCGGTCAGCGTCGCCCGGGCGACCACGTCGGTGTTCGCGGGTCGGCGGAAGTCGATCTCGAGCCGCTTCACCAGCGGGACCGCTCCCTCGAGGACCAGGGACGTGCTGGCGTAGAGACCGCCCAGCACCTCCGCGACGGTGAACAACGACCCGGCGTATGCCGAGCCGAAGTGGTTGACGTTGGCGCCGATCGGCAGCCGGGCCGCGACCGTGGTCCGGTCGGCCTCGACCACCTCGATCTCCATCGCGGCCATGACCGGGATCATCTTCCGCACGTAGGCGGTGAGCTCTTCTGGGGTGGGCACGGGGACAACCTAGTGGCCCGGCGGGTCCCCCGCCCTGTGCACCGGCTGACGCAGGATCGTGCGCCGCCGCTCGGGCGCCACGCGTCGGAAGTCGCTGAGATAGATCTCGTGGTGGGTGCCCGTCGGTCGCAACCCCTGCGCCGGGAGGTGCTCCTCATGTAGGCGACGCAGCACCGTTCCCTCGTCGTCGTACGAGCCGACGTGCAGGGTCTGCAGGCAGCACCCCTCGGCCAGGCTCGCGCAGCGCAGGTCGTCGAGCCGCGGGGGTCGCTTGGCGGAGGCCTTCTCGCGAGCGGCGTCCACCTCCGCCTCCCCCAGCCAGTCCGGCACCAGCAGCATCAGCGTCCAGTCCCACGCCGATTTGTCGCGCGCGGTGGTGAACGCCGCCATGTCCTCGGCCCACCACAACCCCTCCAACGGCGGTACGACGTAGTCGCGGCCGAGGTCGTTGCGGCTGCCGAACTTCAGGGCGTAGGCGACCGGGTACAGCGTCTCGATGGCGGCGGTGAAGTCCGGCGAGCCGTTGGGGTCACCGTGCCCGTCCACCATCAGATAGCTGCGCTCGGGGACCTCCAGCTCCTCGAACCGACCGCGCCGCGCCCGGTAGCCCGGCACGGTCCGCTTGAGGTCGACCTTCTCCGCCACGACCGCCACTCAGCCTCGCACCCGCTGCTCAGGCCGGGTCGTCGTCCTCGGAGGTGTCCGCCGGCTCCTCGTCCTGCTCCTCGGTCGCCCGGGTCGAGGTGTCCTCGCCCTCCTTCATCTCCTCCGGGACGCTCTCGGTGGACGGGTTCTTCTCCGGGTCGGGGTCGTGCGGCACGAGGTCCGGGTCCGGGCTGCCGGCGTCGTCGCCGGTGTCGAACTCCAGGGCGTCGGTGCCGCCCGGCTCCGGTTCACCCGGTTCGATCGCCGGCTCGGGGCGTGGTCCGAGGTCGTTGTCTGCCATCTCGCCTCCTGGGGCGGTCGTGATCGTGCGCGTGCCGTCCCGGCCCGCGGGCCGGGTGCCGGGCCGTCGGCCCGGCCGGTCGGCTCACTGCGAGGGCTGGTCCTGCGCGGTCTCGGCGTTCTCCGCCTGCAGGTCGCCCTCGGGCTCCTCCGGGTCGGCGTCGGACCGGTCGGGCGCCTCGCTGTCGTGCTCGTCGTCGGGCGGCTCGGTCAGTCCGAGCGGCTCGCTCTCCTCCTCCGGCACCGGCGCGGTCATCGCCCGGCTCCGGGGCGGGTGGTGGGTGGGTGGACGGACATGGCAGGACCTCCTCCGATCGCTGACGCGATTCGTCCCCCACCGTAGCCAGTGCGGCGACACCGCCGACACCACCCATCGGGTGGATCGAGGACCGGACCTGGACCCGCCCCCGGCCCGCGCGCCCTACGCTCCGACCATGAACGTGCTGCTCAACATCATCTGGCTGGTGCTGTCGGGGTTCTGGATGTTCCTGGGCTACCTGCTCGTCGGCGCACTGTGGTGCATCACGATCATCGGCATCCCGTTCGGGATCGCGTCCTTCCGGATCGGCTTCTACGCACTGTGGCCGTTCGGCCGGACCGTCGTACCGAAGCCGACGGCGGGGGCGGGCAGCGCGATCGGCAACGTCCTCTGGTTCGTGCTGTCCGGGATCTGGCTCGCCATCGGCCACGCCGTCGGCGGCGTGCTGCTGTGCGTCACCATCATCGGCATCCCGCTGGGCCTGGCGAGCTTCAAGCTGATCCCGGTCAGCCTGTTCCCGCTCGGCAAGGACATCGTGCCGGTCCGGGAGGTCGAGCAGGCCTACCTGGCCGGCCGCGGCTTCTGACCGACCGACCACCCTCCGAGGAAGGCAACGATGAGCCAGCAGAACCTGTACGAGTTCGAGGGCAGGCGGCCCACGGTCCACCCCGACGCCTGGATCGCCCCGACCGCGACCGTGGTCGGCGACGTGACGATCGAGGCCGGCGCCAGCGCCTGGTACGGCGCGGTGCTCCGTGCCGACATCTCCCCGATCCGCGTCGGCGCCCGCACCAACATCCAGGACGGGGCGATCCTGCACACCGGCTACGACGCGCCGATGGAGGTCGGTGTCGACGTCACCGTGGGCCACGGCTGCGTGCTGCACTGCCTCGAGATCGGCGACAACGCCCTGATCGGCAACGGCGCGGTGCTGCTGGACGGCGCGAGGGTGGGGCCGCGCAGCGTGGTCTCGGCCGGGTCGGTGGTCGGTCCCGGCAGCGAGGTGCCCACCGGGATGATCGTGGCCGGCCAGCCGGCGAAGGTGCTCAAGAGCGTCGCGGGCAGCTCAGCGGAGCAGTGGCTGGACCACAACGCGGAGTTCTACGCCGATCTCGCCGCACGGCACTCCGCGACGGCGCGGCCGGTCTGACCTCCCGCTCCGTGCACCGGGGGTTCCGGAGTCGCTAGGGTTCCGATTCGGGGCTCCGCCCCACGTCGACCGAGGGAGTTGCCCCCGTGCAAGAAGTGCTGACCGTCGTCACCCAGATCGGCGTGCTGACCTTCGTGGTCGCCGGCATGGCCGGGCTGGGCCTCAGCCTCACCCCCGCACAGATCCTCGCGCCGCTGCGCGACGTACGACTGGTGATCGGCATCCTGGTGGCCAACTTCGTGGTGGTGCCGCTGGTGGCCGTGCTGGCGGCCAGGGGGCTGCCGATGGACGAGGCCGCCGGCACCGCGGTGATCCTCCTCGGCTGCTGCGCCGGCGCACCGTTCCTGCCCACCCTGGCCAAGCTCGCACACGGTGACGCGGCGCTCGCCGTGGGGACGATGGTGCTGCAGATGGTGGTCACCGTCGGGTTCGCCCCGGTGGTGGTGCCGCTCGCCGTGGAGGGGGCGGAGGTCTCCACCTGGGACATCGCCCAGTCGCTGCTCCTCTTCATGCTGCTTCCGCTGGCGGTCGGCCTGCTCGTGCGAGCGCGCTACGCCGACGCCGCCGCGTCGGTGGTCGGGGGCTTCAACCACGCCTCCACCACGGGTCTGGCGGTCGGCGTGGTCTCCGGGCTGCTGGTGACCTGGCGTGAGGTCCTCGGATCGGTCGGCTCCTGGATCTTCATCGGCACCGCGATCGTGATCGTCGCCGGGCTCGCCGCCGGCTGGCTCGCCAGCGCGGGCCGGCCCGCCGGCGACCGGACGGTGCTGGGCCTGGGAGGCGCGCAGCGCAACATCTCCGCGGCCCTGGTCATCGCCGCGTCGCTGGGCGGCGACGTGGTGGTGCTGACCCTGGTGGCTGCGATCGTGCTGCCGATCGTGCTGATCGTGACCGCCGGCGAGATCGGCAAGCGGAGCGCGAAGACCGCCGCCTGAGCCTGCGAGCGGGCCAGGAGTCGGTTCGGACAGCTGTCTTCGCGGAACGTCGCGCCTTGACCGCCTCAGGCAGGGTGCGGGAGCGCGCGTGATCTCGATCGCGAGTCCCCGGACCCGCGATCGAGTCGTCGCCCAGTGCGCGCACGAGGTCGTCGACCACACCGCCAGCCCTGTCGTCGCAGGCGGTCGACGTCATTGTCAACCACAGTGCGATTTGCTATACCTGCGCCCTTTATGGCCGACTCTGCTTCGCCACAACCAGCGACTAGTGTCGCGCGTCGTATGTAGTTAGATGGTTCGTGATCTGAAATCATGCGGTATGGCGAATCGTGCTGCTCCGGCTTTGGTCCTACGTGATGGTGATCGGGAAGAGCTCGAGCAGAGGACTCGATCGGACCGGTTCGGAGCCGCGGCCGCGAAGCGGGCGCGGATCGTGTTGCTCGCGGCCGATGGCGAGGCGAACACGAGGATCGCGGAGCTCACCGACGCGACAGTGACGACGGTGCTGAACTGGCGCGGTCGCTACGAGGAGCGTGGGATTGCCGGCTTGGCGAACGCACCCAAGCCCGGCCGCCCGCGCGAGCTCGACCACCGAGCGATCGTGGCCGAGACGTTGAAGCCGCCGCCGAAAAAGCTCGGCGTGACGCACTGGTCGAGCAGCCTGCTTGCAGCCAGGATCAAGGTCAGCGCCTCGACGATCCAGCGGGCCTGGCGCTCGTACGGGATCAAGCCGTGGAAGGCCGAGTCGTTCCGGTTCTCCACCGACCCCGAACTGGTCGGGAAGGTCACCGACATCTGCGGCTTGTACCTGGCCCCGCCGGAGAACGCGATCGTGTTGTGCGTCGATGAGAAGTCCCAGATCCAGGCGCTGGACCGAACCGTGCCGATACTGCCCATGCAAGAGGGCCGGATCGAACGCAGGTCGCACGACTACTATCGCCACGGCACCTCGACGCTGTTCGCCGCTCTCGACATCGCCACCGGACAGGTCGCCGCGGCGCTCAAGAAGCGACACCGCCACCAAGAGTTCCTGGCGTTCCTGCGCCAGATCGAGCGGACCTACCGCCACGTGGTCGACGCCGACGGCGTCCCGGTGGAGTTGCATCTGGTGATGGACAACTACGCCGCGCACAAGCACGCGAACGTCCGCGCCTGGCTGGCCGAGCACCCGCGGTTCGTCGTGCACTTCACCCCAACCCACGCCTCGTGGATGAACCTCGTCGAGGTCTGGTTCGGCATCGTCGAGCGACAAGCCATCCGCCGCGGCGTCTTCAAGTCCGTCAAGGACCTCAACGCCAAGATCCGCGCCTTCATCGACAGCTGGAACGACCGCTCCCACCCGTTCGTCTGGACCAAGACAGCTGACCAGATCCTCGCAAAGGCCAACCGTCCAACTACTTCAAATGCGCGCCACTAGCAGAGACGTACGATACGAGCTTGAGCAGACCGAAACGAACTGGCGTCTGCGGGTTGTGCCCGACTATTCGTGGTTGTCCGACTCAGATCGGGTCTACCCAGTCCTGGTTGATCCATCAATTACGCTGCCGGCGCCATCTGCTGACAGTTGGATCGGGGAGGATAATCCAACGGATAACTTTGCCGGTGGCGAATACGTCCGAGTTGGCGGCCAAAGTGGTCAGCAGAAGCGGGCGGTGATCCGATTCGCGCTACCCAACCTGCCGTCAGACGCGTGGGTCACGAATGCGGCGTTGCAACTTTACCTTGACTCGGATCACTCTCAGGCTCCGGTAGCGGGGAGTTCGTCGCACGGCGACTCGTCCAGAACTGGGCCCCAGCCGAGGTCAGCTGGAATAGAAGGGTCGCTGGAACTACCGGACTATGGGCGTCACCAGGGGGATCGTTGGCAAACGTCCGGTCATCCGGGCCTGAGTCTCTCTGGTGGGACTTCTGGTTACAAGACGTTTGACGTCACGCCCGTTGCTGCTGAGTGGGTCCAAGGTGGTAGATCAAATAATGGCATTATGGTTCGCAAGAAGGCGAACGGCGTCAATCGCACTGTGCGTTTCTACACCCTGAATGCCCCCGCCTCGAAGCGCCCTGTTCTCAGCATGACCTTTGTCGTGGGCACGTCCGAGGATCCCTGCGCGTCCGATCACACTGGCCCGACGTGCGGTGACGGAGTGCTGCTGAGTGAGAGCGCAGAGATCGGATACGAGGACCTTCCGATAGATGTCGTGCCGACGACGTTCAACCCCGATGGTTCGGTGGATGTGGACGAGACCCTCGCTGACCTGGCGACGTTGTATGAGACAGATGCCAACTACCAAGAACTCAATCAAGACGACGTACAAGGAGCACTCTCGGCGGCCGAGCAGATGCTGCAAGACCCACCCCCGCATCTCTGGAGGAACTCGATCCTGCAGGCTCTGCGGATGAAGTCGCCAATACATGGCGTTGCTCCTACTCGACAAAGGTCAGTTGGATTCGCAAGAAGAGACTTGGTTTCTGGCCTTACGCCGCCGACATACACGTCTCCGCAGCATCATCATGCTCCGGTGTTAGGCTCGCGGCGTGCAGCGTGATCGCGGCAGTCGCCACGGGATCGCCGCCGTACATTACCGATTTTAGTTGGCGGGGATCATCGGGAGGTTGTTTCAACGACACCAACTCGGCATTTAGTCCAGTTCGTCCCACGGGTGGGTATTTCATGGTTCAGTTGATGGGTCCAGGCAGGATCCATCTAGTGACGAGTCGACCAAGATACTTTACGGTGAGTTGATGGTTCATGTTTCCTTGTCGAGGCAATCGTTCTGCTGAAGCGTCAAGAATGCTTCATGGGGATCTTGATGATGCTGTTCGCACAAGGATGCACTTCGATTCGAATGGCTTGGTGGACGTCGAAGTCACATTTGAGGCGTTGCGTAGACCTCATTAAGAATGTGCGATGGTTTCCTGCTCGGCGAAGGCTGCTGCGAGGGATGCACGCGGTTCTGGTCACGATGAGGGAGCAGCAGCTGTCGTCGGACCCAGACTCAGAGGACGATTCGGGTGACAATGACGAGTAACAGGACAGGACCGTCCTGTTCCGCGAGTCTTGGTGTCCGCCCGCCGCTGCGGACACGACGGCGCCCCCTCGGCCCAGCCACGCTACTTCTCAGGCCTGACTCGTGCCACCGTACTGACACACCCCAGTGGCACGAGTCAGGTCCGACGCGCAGCCGAGATGTTCGAGGTAGAGCTGGACGTGGTCCAGATCGACGCAGCACTACGCGACGAGATCGGCAACGCTCAAGACCGGCACAAGATGGTGAACGTTCCGCTCGACGAAGTCGCCGACGACCTCACCTTCGACGAGTCACACCGCTAACTGCTCAGGATCAACCCAAGTTCTCCGCGGCTCTCCGAAGGGGGCTGGCCGTACCGAGCTCTCGCTCCTCGGGTGGGCCTGGCGGATCAGGCCCGTGGACTTGCGCTGCACGACGGCGCCGGTGACCCGCAGGACCATTCCATTCGGACCGTCCGTGACGTCGCACGCGCGCAGGGCCAGGACCTCGCCGGGTCGCATCCCAGTGCCGAGCAGGACCTCGATGATGTCGCGGACCTGCCCGTCGCTCTTGGGTCCCGGTAGTCCGGGGGTGGTCCGCCACCGCGCCGCCGCTTCCCGCAGCGCCTGGATCTGCTCCGGGGTGAGGGCCTCGGGGACGTTCTTCGACTTACGCAGCTGCGAGGTCCCCTCGACCGGGTTGCGTGCGATGGCGTCGCTGCGCAGCGCATAGCCGAACAGCAGGTTCAACATGGTGCGCGAATGATGGGCGCGGGAGTAGGAACGGGCGGCTTGGATCGAAGGAGCCCCTCGACCCGGCCGGTGCTGATCTCACCGAGGGTGAAGTGTTCGAAGGCCGGCAGGACCTGCAGCCGGACCAGATCGCGATAGCTCTCCTTGGTGCCCGCGGCCAGGTCGCGGCCCTCGAGCTCGGCGAGCCACAGCGTCACCAGGTCGGTGAACCGGCTCGCGGCATTCAGCTCGCCTCCGCTGCCGTACCCCGACCGCTCCAGCAGCCGCTCCTTCAGCAGGCTCTGAGCCAGCGCCGGCGAGGCCGCGGTCGCCTCGACCCGGCGCAGACGGCCGTCCACGTCGCGGTAGCGGGTCATGGCGACGTGTCGCCTCCCCCGCGGCCGCACGTGGATGTGGCCGTAGGTGCCGATCGCGGTGCGTGGTCGGCCGCCGGTCATCCGGCGCCCCGATCGGGTGTCGCGTGACGTGCAGCGTCGTCGGCCTCCATCCGGGCCAGCCAGTCGCGGATCTCACCGGCCCGGAACCGCAGCTCGCGACCGACCCGGAAGCCGCGGGCCCGCGGCCCTGGCTGCGCAGGTCGTACAAAGTCTGCACCGGAACGTGCAGGCGCTCAGCGAGCTCGGCGAGCGTGAGGACCGGCTCGACGATCTCCAGGTCATCGATGGTCGTGCGGGTCTTCGTGGTGTCACATGACACCCAGGTGCGACCGGTGCCCCAGGCATCCCGAGACGCCGGCCACAGCGTCCGAACGACAGCGAGGGCGGCACCCGTGGTGCAGCGAAGTGTCGAGTAAAAGACGAGACAGGGTTCCTTCTCCTCGTGTGAGGTTCTGGAACCCTGCCGTTGACCTGCGATTTTGGTGGAGCTGAGGGGATTCGAACCCCTGGCCTTCTCTGAAGGAAGGAGGCTTTCGATGCCTCGGGATCTCTCGATCCTGCTCGACCCAATCTCGCCGAATCTGCAGCCAGGCTTGGGATCCGACTGGGTGGTGCTCCGAATCGTACCTTCGCCCCTCGGCGAACCTCGACACTCCTCGGAAGGCCTTTCTGCTGATTTTTGGGTACGCCTCGGGCCTAGCCCGACGCTCGTCACCGCGGCGGCTAATTGCATCCGGGGCTCCGTCCGCCGCTGGATTGGCGGGGGTATGACGCACTCTGCAAACGGGTCGCTCATGCTGATGTCACGATCCGACCCGAAGGCCGCTGGTGGGGAGGTCTCGCAATCTAGTGTCGCGCGTCGTATGTAGTTAGATGGTTCGTGATCTGAAATCATGCGGTATGGCGAATCGTGCTGCTCCGGCTTTGGTCCTACGTGATGGTGATCGGGAAGAGCTCGAGCAGAGGACTCGATCGGACCGGTTCGGAGCCGCGGCCGCGAAGCGGGCGCGGATCGTGTTGCTCGCGGCCGATGGCGAGGCGAACACGAGGATCGCGGAGCTCACCGACGCGACAGTGACGACGGTGCTGAACTGGCGCGGTCGCTACGAGGAGCGTGGGATTGCCGGCTTGGCGAACGCACCCAAGCCCGGCCGCCCGCGCGAGCTCGACCACCGAGCGATCGTGGCCGAGACGTTGAAGCCGCCGCCGAAAAAGCTCGGCGTGACGCACTGGTCGAGCAGCCTGCTTGCAGCCAGGATCAAGGTCAGCGCCTCGACGATCCAGCGGGCCTGGCGCTCGTACGGGATCAAGCCGTGGAAGGCCGAGTCGTTCCGGTTCTCCACCGACCCCGAACTGGTCGGGAAGGTCACCGACATCTGCGGCTTGTACCTGGCCCCGCCGGAGAACGCGATCGTGTTGTGCGTCGATGAGAAGTCCCAGATCCAGGCGCTGGACCGAACCGTGCCGATACTGCCCATGCAAGAGGGCCGGATCGAACGCAGGTCGCACGACTACTATCGCCACGGCACCTCGACGCTGTTCGCCGCTCTCGACATCGCCACCGGACAGGTCGCCGCGGCGCTCAAGAAGCGACACCGCCACCAAGAGTTCCTGGCGTTCCTGCGCCAGATCGAGCGGACCTACCGCCACGTGGTCGACGCCGACGGCGTCCCGGTGGAGTTGCATCTGGTGATGGACAACTACGCCGCGCACAAGCACGCGAACGTCCGCGCCTGGCTGGCCGAGCACCCGCGGTTCGTCGTGCACTTCACCCCAACCCACGCCTCGTGGATGAACCTCGTCGAGGTCTGGTTCGGCATCGTCGAGCGACAAGCCATCCGCCGCGGCGTCTTCAAGTCCGTCAAGGACCTCAACGCCAAGATCCGCGCCTTCATCGACAGCTGGAACGACCGCTCCCACCCGTTCGTCTGGACCAAGACAGCTGACCAGATCCTCGCAAAGGCCAACCGTCCAACTACTTCAAATGCGCGCCACTAGAGACTTGCTACATCGGCTGCCGAGACCATCCGTGCGATTTCGTACGCAAAGCCGGGTTCGGGGTTGCTGCCGACGACCAGGGATGACAGTGAGGCTGACACCGTCACCGTGACGGTGACCGCCGTACTGCTGCGACTGGCGGAGGCGTGAACGCGCTGGAGTACGTCGTCGCCGCCTGCGTAACGCAGCCCCACTCGAGGCCCTTGACCATGGACTCCGTAGCTTGGCGAGAGAGGTTGCTGAGCTGCCGCCGCTCCGACTCATCAGAGTTTGGCCGGACAAGATCACGGCTGAGTTCACCGCCGACGCCTGTCTCCCGGCACCGTGGACGGGAGACGGTGAGATCTGGAGCGCCGATCCGAGCGACTTCGAGGAAGCGACGCCCGACGACCTCGCACCTTTCCCCTTGCTCGTGAGCGTCGGCCAGTCCGACGAGGGGGCATGATTCTCGTCAACCTCGAACTACTCGGCACAGTTCGGCTGGTCGGTGCCCGCGATCGGCGCACCGCCCTCGCGAGGCATCTGGTTGCCGAGCTCGCCCTCCAACCGTGGTCATCCCTGGTCGAGATCGACACCTTCGGCATCTGCGGGGAGTTGAGCGGTATCACGCCATCCCGCCACCGCCATCACAACGCCGACGCATCCGAAGAGAAGCTGGCACATATTGCGGCCGAGCTCCGGGATGAACCCGAGACCGATGCCCCTGACCGCTTCCGAGCAGTCGTGTTCGTCGGCGATCCACAAGACGAGATGGACCAAGTGGAGGAGATCGTTGGATCGCGGCGCCGGAGCGGTGCCGTATCCGTAATGGTGGGGGAAGCGAGCGGTGCTGATCGCACCGTGATGCGTGTGACCTCAGACGGGCACCTTGAGGCACCGCGACTGCCGACCGGAATCCGGTCCGCCGGACTCAGCCGCGAAGAAGCTCAGCTGTGCGCGGACCTCATCCAAGCTGCAGCCACGGCGCAGCCAACGGCGAGCATTTGGAGTCTCCGAGCGGATGTCGCGCGTCAAGATTCCTGGCAGGACCGTCGTGTCAGTCCTGAAGGAGAATCTGAACTTTGGGTAGACCCCTGTGATCCCGGCCGAGCAGAAGATTCGGATCGTGATGAGCGTGCTGGCCGGCGAGATGACGATCGCCGAGGCCGCACGCAAGGAGAAAGTGTCGGAACAGTCGATCGGGCGGTGGAAGGCCGAGTTCCTCGAGGCCGGGAAGACCGCATTGACGGCCGGCCGGTCCGGGCTCTCGACCAGAGAGCAGCAGTTCGAGGCCGAGGTCGCGGATCTGACCCAGGCCCTGGGGGAGGCGGCGGTCGAGCTGAGGGTGTGGAAGAAGTCCGCGGAGGGCAGGTTGGGCCCTTCGAGGACCTCGAGGTGATCCGCATCGAGGCGGGCATGTCGACCGCGAGGTTCTGCAGGATCATCGACATGCCCGAGCGGACCTGGCGTCGCTGGCAGGCCCGCGCCCGAGTGGATGCGCCGGTGAAGGGCCCGTGGCCGGCTCCGGCCAGGGACGCGGCGCGGGAGGTGATCCTGAAGTACGCCACGAAGCACACGGCGTGGGGACACCGGAAGATCTGGGCGATGGTCCGCCATGAGGGCCACGTCGTGTCCGAGGCCACCGTGCTGCGGACACTGCGCGAGGAAGGGCTGATCCTGCAGGCGCAGTATCAGCGGGAACGCCGCAGGCTGGCTGAGCGTCGGAAGGCTGCGTTCGCGAACGACCCGACGGGGCCGAACCAGGTCTGGCAGCTCGACTTCAGCGAGTTCGAGACCACCACGGGCGGGACCTGGCGGCTGGCGGGGTGTCGGGATTACTGGTCGAAGTATGAGTACCCGTTCCACGTGTCACCGACGGCGAACCAGTTCGACGCCATCGATGCGATCGAGCTCGCGTTGGCCGACTACGAGGCCCTGTTCGGGCATCCGCTGGTCGAGGACTGCCCTGTCGGTGTCGAGACCGGCGAGCTGTTGCCGGTGGTCACGATCGTGACCGACAACGGTGGCCCGTTCCGGTCGTTCCGGTTCGAGAAGTTCATCCTCGACCACCCCGAACTGGCCCATGTCCGCACGCGGGTGCGGACGCCAGGGCAGAACGGGTCTCGCGAACGCGGGTTCGGGACCTTGAAGTACGAGCGGCTCTACATCGACGAGATCGACGACGCCGTCATGCTCGCCAAGCACGCCGAGGAGTACCGGGTCGAGTACAACACCATCCGACCTCACGAGGCCCTGGCGTGGAACCGGCCCGCCGAGGTCCACTTCGGGACCGCCAGCCCGACCATCCCCACCTTTGAAATCAAGAAATCCCTGCCAACTTCTTGACGCGTGACACGGAGACCTGAGTTGCACAGACTTAGTGGGTCACGCGGTCGATGAGTTCTTGGGCCTCGGGCGGGATCTGTGGTTGGGCGGCGATCGACTGGCCGGCGACGCTGACTGTGATCTCCTGCAGCGGGCGCAGGGTCTGGACGAGCTTCTTGATGCTGACGCCGCTGCGTTGCTGGAGGTAGCGCGCGACGGCGAGCGCGGCGAACACGATGGTGAGGTGGGCTTCGATCGATTCGCGCTTGTGGTGGAACATCGGCCGGGCGCGTAGGTCGGTCTTGGACATCCGGAACGACTGCTCAACGCGCCACAGGTCGTGGTAGCTGCCGATGACCTCGTCGGGGTCCATCACGCCTGCGGGGATGTTGGTGACGTAGCCCTTCAGCCCGACCAGCCGACGTGCCCGCGTCAAGGACGCCTCATCGAGTGTCTTGGTGCCGTTGGTGGTCTTGACGAACCGCGGTGTCCGGGCGGTCTTCTCGCCCGCGATGACTTCCTTGGCGCGGTTCTCCTGCAGGGTCAGCGTCTTGCCGTCACGGGCGGCGCGTTTGGCCGAGTAGGCCCACACCGCCCGCCAGGATCCCGGGTGCTGTTCCGGGTCCCAGACCGGCTCGCGCTTCTTCTTCGTGTCGTTCTCGATGCTGCGTCGGTTCTTCGGGGTGATCGTGTCGATGAGTTGCCCGTCGCTGAGGGCGTCGCCGTGCCAGCGGAAGTGGGACTCCAGATCGACCGGCGCCTTGGTCACCCGGGAGCCGACGATGAACCGCAGACCGGCTTGGTCGAGTTCGCGCAGGTTGGTCGCGGACAGCATCCCGGCATCAGCGACGACAGCCATGTCGCTCACGCCGTGGCGCTTCTGGAAGGCCTTGATGATCGGGATCATCGTGAGCGTCTCGGCCTTGTTGCCCTCGAAACAGCCGATCTCGAGCGGGAAACCGCGCCGGTCGACCAGGAGCCCGACGACGACCTGGGGATCGACACGGCGTTCTTTGGAGTAGCCGACCTTCCTGAGGTCGTCTTCCTTCTCGGCCTCGAAGTACAGCGTCGTCACGTCATAGAGACACAGCGACACGTCACCCCACGCGGTGGCATCGCGGAAGCAGGCGGCCGCGATCTGGTCGCGGTAGCCGCGCTGTCCGGCACGGCGCAGGGTGGCGCTGAAGGTGTTGCGGTGCGCAGGCGTGAGGCCGAGCTCGCTCAGCACCCGCCCGGCATCCAGCATCGACGTCGGCTCGACGATCCGGGCCAGCACGAGCTGGAAGAACGCCTCGTCGTTGATCACACCGAACCCCAATGTCTGCCACGCCGACTCGATGACCGCGACCAGCAGCCGCGAGGCCTTGGCCTGCACGATCGTGGCGCGCGGATCCTGCTCGGGCTCCAGTCCGAGGTCGAGAACGCCTTGGCCTTCCTCGATCTTGCGGCGCCCGACCTGCATCAACGCCGCGAGCTCGGCTTCGGTGTGCGCGGAACCCAAATGCTCGATGACGACGTCGCGTCGATGTTCCCGGCGGGCGATCTGCACGGCCGTCGCGCCCGAGGCCGTCTTCACCTTCCGCAGGAACACCACCCCGGAAACGTAGCCGCTTAGTGTGTCACCACCGACACCCGCACCGGCCCTGACCAGCGCAAACGCTGAGCCGGCCCCAGAATCACGCCCGACCTGTGCAAGTCAGGTGTGCACCAGCACCGGCTGTCGCTTCGGCAGAAGGCTTGCCTTGGGCGGTATCAGCGCGCATCCACGCATCGACGACCTTGGGATCGTCGATCTTGGAGTCGAGGTGGTCGGCGGCCGCTGCGCGTCGTTCAGCTGAGTCCCAGGGTGCCGGCCTTCTTGTCGAGGTCGTCGCGCTCGTTCTGGTGGGCTTCCTTGTCGGCGGCCGCGGTACCGGGTTCGTCGGTCTCCTTCACGTCCTGGACTCGGTCGCCTGGATCAACGTCTGTGCCCTCGTGGCCGGCGGAATGCCGGTCGTCAGGCTCGCGGTCCGCGGCGGCCTGGGCCTGCTGGTCTGCCCGGTCCGCCTCTTCAGCGAGCCGCGCCGCTTCAGCGGCGTCCTTCGCGGCTTTCGCCCGTTCTTCTGCGACCCGTCCGAGTTCGGACTCGACGCCACCCACGCCCTCAAGCCCACGCACGTCGAGGTCATAGCGTTCACGAACCTGATCCGCCACGACCTGCTCAATGCGAGCGGCCTCGGGTCGACGTGACGCCACGATGCCGCGGACTGATAGGAGCTAGCGATCTCTGTCGCGCTCGCCCGGTCCCACCATGCCGGGTCGTCGACGCAGCGCCAGGTCGCGCGTGCGACCTGACGTTCTGCGTCGAAGCGCGACTGGAGCTCGCTTGCGGCGTCGGCGGTGAAGGCACCCCGGATCACCGAAGCGGCAGCACGACTGGCCGACCATGCCCGCGATGCCGGCTGGACCCACGAGGAGTACCTCGCCGCGGTCCTGGACCGCGAGGTCGCCGCAAGGAACGCGTCGGGTGCCCAGCTGCGTATCCGCGCCGCCGGGTTCGCCGCGAGGAAGACGATCGAGGAGTTCGACTGGGACGCCCAACCCGCGGTCCGCCAACAGATCGCGTCCCTCGCATCCGGCGGATTCCTGACCGAAGCCCGCAACGTCGTGCTCCTCGGCCCGCCCGGTACCGGCAAAGACCCACCTGGCCACCGGTCTGGGAATCGCTGCCGCGAACCACGGCCACCGCGTCCTGTTCGCCACCGCCGTCGACTGGGTCACTCGGCTGACCGACGCCCACCGCGCCGGCCGACTTCCGCAAGAGCTCGCACAGCTGCGTCGCTACGGGCAGATCATCGTCGACGAGGTCGGCTACTTACCCTTCGAGCAAGACGCCGCAAACCTGTTCTTCCAGCTCGTCTCGTCGAGGTACGAGCATGCGTCGCTGATCCTCACATCGAACCTGCCGTTTAGCGGTTGGGGCGGCGTCTTCGGCGACCGAGCCGTCGCCGCCGCCATGATCGACCGCGTGGTCCACCACGCCGACGTCCTCACCCCGAAGGGCGCCAGACGCAACCGCGGGATCGACACCCTGCCCAGCATCAGAACCCAAGACCCGGCAGACTAGAACTCGACGAACCGGTGGCCTCGTTTTCGAGCGACGGAACGGCCTCGTTTCCGAGCGTCGTCGACAATCGGACTGGCACGGGCCGTGCAGGCAGCCGGCCCGCTCGAGACGAAGCGCACAACCATGCCGCGACTCGGGCGATTCGTTGGCCGAACGCGCGCCGAGAATCGCATCTGGCGAGAACGACCTGGGTCGGATCGACCTGGCCGGCTGGCCAGACCCTGTCGGCGGATCCACGGAATCCACGGAATCCACGATTCCCTAAGGCGAGCGAATCGCCAGGCCAGGGCTGCTTGCCCTTCAGCCGGTTCTTGGCCTTGACGACCTTCATGCCCTCGACCGTGCACAGGCGGATCAGATCGGACGCAGACTCGGGCCATCACACTCGTCGACGGTGACCCAGCCGAGGTGCTGGGCACCGACGCCGTGGCCGCTGCAGGCGATGCGGTCGATGCGGTCGACGCCAATCCGATTCGACCCATCAGCGGCAGGTCCTCCGGTGCCGGTTCCAGGGCTGCCAGCACGGCGTCGGTGACCCGTCCGCGACCAGATGAGCCGAGCACCTTGACCCCGCCGACCGCCTTCTTCGAGCTCGCCTCGCTCATTGCCCCCGGTGGCAGCGGACGACGTGCCCGGCGTGTTCCGGGCCGCGCGTCTGCGACCTCGTGCACCTTCTCTAGCAGCACCGCCTGCGGCGCCTAATGAGTTGCTGATCGGTGATCTTGCACGGCGGTTCCTTCCGGGCGCTGTTTGGGCCAAGGCAGCTTGCGAGGAGCCTCAGCTCTCGTCGCCGGGCGGGCCGTCGGGCATCTCGCCGGACGCCGGGGCGCCCATCTCTCCGCCGTCCAAGCCGCCGCTGGCGGCCTGCTGAGTGACGCTGCCGGCGTAGTCGTTGGTGGGGTCGCGGTAGATGGTGTGCACGTGGCCCCAACCGGAGGTGCTGACCCCGTCGACGTCGGCGCCGGCGGAGCCGTCTTGGGCCTGGAAGGCCACATAGACATTCGGGCCGGAGACCGAGAAGGAGATGCCGTCGCCAGAGGTCATGTCGTAGGTCGTCTCGCCGGACCAGGCGATCACGGTCTCGTCCAGCGTGGCCTCGATCTCGGCCAGCTCGGTGGCGGTGGTCTCCTCGTCAGCCATCCCGGCCCAGTTGGCGATCACCTCCAAGAGCAGCTGCTCCTGCTCGTCGGAGAGGTCCGAGCCGGTCAGGCCAGAGCCGGTCGCGAAGTCGCAGGTGTCGCCTGGCGAGCACATGCTCACCTCACCGGAGGTCAGCGTGGCCTTCTGCTCGGTCGTCAGGGAGTCGAAGAACGCGAACGCGTCGGTGTAGATCCCGTCAAATGGCTGGACCTCCTCCCCGTCCTCGTTGGTGTAGACGGCCGGCTGGACGCCCAGGTGCGAGGGAGCGAAGGTGATCGCGCCGGCAGCGCCGGAGGCCGAGCCGTTCAGGTCGGCGTTGATGCCAAGGTGGTGGCCTCCGAACTGCACCGACCAGGACTCGGTCTCGGACGGGTCGCCGAAGAAGGCGATGTAGTACTGGCCCAGCGACGACTCCGTGCTGGAGCTGTTCTCCAGCAGGTAGACATCACCGTTCATGATCCCGACAGCGGTCGCGTACGCCTCCTCACTTAGCAGCGCCTCAAGCACCGCCATCGCCGCCTCCTGCTGCTCCTCGGCCAGGTTGGTGAGGTTGAGTCCGGCGCGCTCCACGAACGTCACGGGGAAGTTGGTCCACGACGTCGTCTTCGTCTCGTCGTCGTAGGCATAGAGCACCGCCTCGCGCTGCTCCTCACTCAAGGTGGCAAAGAACGCCTCGGCCGCCTCTGCGGTTGACGAGATCGTCTCTGCCGTGGTCGTCGCGTCGCTGGTCGTGGTGCTGGTGCTCGTGCTGGTCGCCGCCGATGTGCTGACGCTCGACGAGTTCGAGGAACTGGCAGTTGACTCGCTGGCGGTGCCGGCCCCACAGGCACTGAGCGCAACACCGCCGGCCACCACCAAAGCGGCGATCCGGGACTTGAGGCCGAACCGGCGGTCGTGAAGCTGGCGGCTGGGCTGGGTAATTGTAGTCATGATCGCGACAGTAGGAACGCTGGCTGTGCACCTACTGTGCGACCTCTGTGCCTCTCGGAGGAACCGGCGCATCGAAGTTAAGAGTCGCCGATAGTGGCGTAGCGCGGTCGCCGTGATCGTCACCGGCGTGTACGCCAGACCTAGGCGCGGCCACCGCGTGAGTCGAGTTCACCTCCTGCAGCTCACTCGACTGGACTCATCACGATGCCCCCTGCGCACATAGTCAACCCTGCACGCGTGCTCGGCGAAGCCCTCACCGAAGTATCTGCTGACCTGATGCGCGATCTGCTGCAGACGATGACCCAACGCGCTGCTGTCCGCGGACGCCGACGCGCTGGTCGGCGACGAGTACGCCCCGCCCCAGGCCGGACTGCGCCGCCCGGAACCTCCAACGAATGTCGGGTGGGCCGGGGCAGGCCCCTACTCGGAACCCGTGAATCTCGCGAGCGGGCCCCGCCTGCAACCCGTCACGACGATCGGGTGACAAGGCACCGTCGCGCCGCTGTGCCGCTACGGTCGGGTTACCACTTCGATTCACGTAGCAAATCTCGCTAGATTCTCCGAACTTAGTACAGCCCGCGACTGGTCTACGCGGCCCATTCTTGGACCGCGATGCGACTCAGTTTTCGTCGGTGCTGAGTCCCCGTTGTCGCTCATTCGCGGGATAGAACTGTATGGCGTCCTGTGTCTGGGGTGCCCCTGCGGCCAGATACCGGGATCGCAAGTTTGGCATCTCACCGGCCGCGTCGACCGACGCCCGATTGAAACGAGTCGAACCTTGAAGAGCCCGAAAATAGTTCTCGCCGTCACTTTGGCCGCCGCCACCCTCACCGTAGGCGGAATGACCGCGGGTGAGAGCGCCACAGCCGATCGAAGCCGGCCCGCTGAGGACGCCGCTGGGTGCAATAGGCCACTGCGGGTGCTATTGACCAACGACGACGGATGGAGGGGCGGAGGGATCCAAGCTGTATATGCCGCTCTGAAGGCAGCCGGTCACGACGTCCGGATGGTGGCGCCCGCCGGGAGCCAGTCGGGTATGGGTGCCCGCATCGCTTACGGAGGAGTGCTCGAAGTGACGCACCCTGACGTTGACGACCCGACGGTCACCGCGGTCCTGGGCTCCCCCTCGGACGCAGTAGCGTTCGCGCTCTCCAACCTATACACAAACAGAGCACCCGACGTTGTCATCTCCGGCACGAACTTCGGGCAGAACACGTCACGGGTCACCAACCACTCTGGGACTGTGGGCGCTATCACCACCGCGATCGACCGTGGCATCCCTGGTATCGCGGTCAGTTCCGAGGCAGCCGGTGACTACGACCCCACGAACGCGACGAGCCCCGACTTCGCCGACACTGCCAAGTTCGTGGTCAGACTTCTCCGCAAGGTCCAACGCTCCGCCGACAACTGTGCCCACCTGATGCCGCGCCACATGGGCCTCAACGTCAACTATCCTTTCGGTGGACTCAAGGGCGTCAAGGCAGCCACGCTTGATAGTATCGATCCATTTCCCACCACCTATACTCTGCGTGATGACGGCGACTACGACATCTCCTACGCCAACGCGTCATCTGAGCGCCGGGGGGTGGACTACAAATTGCTTGCCCGCGGCAATGCCACCCTTACTCCGATCGATGGAGACCTGTCGTCAGTTGAACGCCCGCGCGGAGCCAAGTTCGTCGCAGATCTAGTTGGCCGACTTAGCAACTGACATTACGACTCGCTTTGCCGCTGCTGCCCGCCAAGGAGACGGTCAGCAGCGGCAATTCGTTCCCTTCCGCACGCCTACAGCTTTCAGCAGCGTGGTTTTGAATCACCGACGTAGCGGAGCCCTGGTGCGGGGGCTCTGAGACCGACTTGGGCGTGCCCCCAGTGCCGCCTGCTGGCCGACGAGCTGACCTGCCGCCTTCAGGTGTCCTGGTGGCTGACCCGATACCACATATCCGCCGTCACTCCCGGTGCGGCCACCGGTCCCGTCCACCTACGAGACCGCCGGGCCGCTACGCTGCCAGCCGCCGCTCAATCAGACCCCGTGCCCAAGAACCGGGGGTAAGGCCCCGTCGTGCGCCGCGGCCGATCCGCCGCGGCCAGCCGGCTCCCGCACCACAGACACCCGCCGGGCGTGGGCGCCACGCCGCTCACGCCCAGCGGGTACTGCCGGACCAGGTCGCCAGGAGGGATCAGGTCGATGCGAGCGCCCGGGCTCCACTTGGGCGGCGTCGCCTTAATGCGCTCCGCCAGGTGGCGGCCAGCGCGTCGCGCCTGCTCTTCTTGGCGGGCAATGCAGACGATCGCCACCTGGGTCCCCAGGTCGGGCGTGGCGGACGTAGGGCCCGGCCAGCACCTCCCACGCGACCTCCCTCTCGGCGTGATTGATGGGCATGTCGATCCCCGCGACCGGCAACCCCGGCCGCAGCGGCATTGCCACCACAGATTCCTCAGGCCATGTTTACCGGAGTACCAGCGGAAGGAAATCGGCCATTCCGAGCATTGACGACCGCCGCCGAGATTCTGCCGAGAAGTGCCGCTGAACTGCACAAACGGCGAAGCCATGACCTTGGTGGCGATTGGACAGATCCCCGTGGGGTGATGGGCTTTGAGGTGATCGTCAGTGCCTACACGTCGCTGCTCTCGACGGCGGCGACCGACTCAGTATCGCTGGTGTCGTAGAGCTTGGCCGTAGAGTCCTCGACCAGGTAGCGGCGGTCGCCGGCGATCCACTCGTCGTGCATCTCGATCAGCACCGATCGGGCCAGCAGGATCACCGCAGCCGCGTTCGGGAAGATCCCCACGACACGGCACCAGCGCGCAACAAGTTCAGCACTGGGATCTCCTTGTTGACCGCTCGAGCGGCTTGATCGACCAGATCTTGCGCCAGTGCTCGCGCGGGAATCCGGTGAACGCGAGCTCCTCGGTCTTCGCGTCGTCCATGGGCGGGCCGAACTGGGGAAGCGGGCGCCAGTTCGTCACCGGTCCATGCCCACGCGGCGCCGACGTCTTCGGCGGTGGGTTGGGCGAGATCATCCGGAACGCGGTCGCGACCAGTTCGGCCTGACCCTTGGGACGCGGGCGAGGAGGCTACGGGGGAATTGGACCCGGTGGCGTTGGTGCGCGGTGTCCTGGAGCTGTTGCGCGTCAGACTTTCTGGCAGGGCTGTTGAGTCAGTCCTGAAGGAGAATCTGAACCATGGGTAGACCCCCTGTGATCCCGGCCGAGCAGCAGACTCGGATCGTGATGAGCGTGCTCGCCGGCGAGATGACGATCGCCGAGGCCGCACGCAAGGAGAAAGTGTCGGAACAGTCGATCGGGCGGTGGAAGGCCGACTTTCTCGAGGCCGGCAAGACCGCACTGGTGGCTGGCAGGTCCGGCCCGTCGACGCGGGAGCAGCAGCTCGAGGCCGAGGTCGCGGATCTGACCCAGGCCCTGGGGGAGGCTGCGGTCGAGTTGCGGGTGTGGAAGAAGTCCGCGGAGGGCCGGCTGGGCCCTTCGAGGACCTCGAGGTGATCAGGCTGGAAGCCGGGATGTCGACCGCGAGGTGGTGCGAGAGGTTCGACATCCCGGAACGGACCTGGCGTCGTTGGCAGGCCAAGGCCCGGGCTGGTGGTCAGCCGAAGGGGCCGTGGCCCAAGCCCGCGCGGGAAGAGGCGCGGGAGTTGGTGCTCAGGCATGCGCTGGCGCATCCGGCGTGGGGTCACCGCAAGGTATGGGCGATGGTGCGCCACGACGAGCACGTCGTGTCCGAGGCGACCGTGCTGCGCACGCTGCGCGAGGAAGGACTGATCCTGCCAGCGCACTACCAGCGCGAACGCAGGAAGCTGGCTGAGCGCAGGAAGGCCGCGTTCGCGAACGAGCCGACGGGACCGAATCAGGTCTGGCAGCTGGACTTCAGTGAGTTCGAGACCACCACCGGCGGCACGTGGCGACTGGCCGGCTGCCGGGACTACTGGTCGAAGTACGAGCACCCGTTCCACGTGTCACCGACGGCGAACCAGTTCGACGCCATCGACGCCGTGGAGCTCGCGTTGGCCGACTACGAGGCCATGTTTGGCCACCCGATGATCGAGGACTGCTGTCGACTTCGAGACCGGTGAACTGCTGCCGGTGGTCACGATCGTGACCGACAACGGCGGCCCGTTCCGCTCGTTCCGGTTCGAGGCATTCATCGCCGGCCGCCCCGAGCTCGCGCACGTCCGGACCCGGGTGAGGTCGCCAGGGCAGAACGGGTCACGCGAACGCGGATTCGGGACCTTGAAGTACGAGCGGCTCTACATCGACGAGATCGACGACGCCGTCATGCTCGCCAAGCACGCCGAGGAGTACCGGATCGAGTACAACACGATCCGGCCGCACGAGGCCCTGGCCTGGAACCGGCCACTCCACGTGCACCTGGGGATCGCCGACCCGACGATCCCCACCTTTCAAACCGAGAAATCCCTGCCAACTTCTTGACGCGGGACAGTCAGCCACTGCGCTTGTTGACACTTCGGGGTGGTCGACAGGGCTGCCTTGAGACTGTCGACGAGGCCGAAGTCGATGAACTCGGCGATCGCCCCTCTTCGACCTTGTTGGCGATGGACGGCTTCGGCGACACCACCCTGCCGCTCTGACCTACCTGGCACGAGTGCTGGTGGGAGCCGGCCCGTCGGACACGACGATCGCGGCCCCGGTCAGCTCGGGACGGCTCGAGCCCATCCTCCGCAGCCATCCCACCCGTCTGCCGGTGCCTCAACGGGCAAGGGTCAGCTGCCGCGGGCCGCACGCTCGGCCGCCGCCACCACGTTGGACAACAGCATGGCCCGAGTCATCGGGCCGACCCCGCCGGGATTGGGCGCGACGTGGCCTGCGACCTTCCAGACGTCTGCGTGCACGTCGCCGGCGATCTTGCCCTCGCGCCGCGCGACGCCGACGTCAAGCACAGCCGCACCGGGCTTGACCATCTCCGCGGTCACGAGATCCGGGACACCTGCCGCCGCCACGATGACGTCTGCCTGCCGCGTGTGGAATTCGAGGTCCCGGGTGCCGGTATGGCAGAGCGTGACCGTGGAGTTCTCGCTGCGACGCGTCAGCATCAGGCCCAACGGTCGCCCCACGGTCATGCCGCGGCCGACGACGACCACGTGCGCTCCGTCAAGCGGCACGTGATGCCGACGCAACAGTTCGATCACACCGAGCGGGGTGCACGGCAACGGAGCCGCTTCCCCGAGGACCAGACGGCCGAGGTTCAGCGGGTGGAGTCCATCGGCGTCCTTGCTCGGCTCGACGCGCGACAAGATTGCACCTTCGTCCAATCCGGTCGGCTGCTGGACGAGAAACGCTGTGCACTCATCGAGTGCATTGAGTTGGTCGACCGTCGCCTCGACCTCGGCCTGCGACGCACCTGCGGTGAGTGTGCGACGGATGCTATCGATTCCGATCTCGGCGCAGTCCTTGTGCTTCGCACCCACGTACCAGTGGCTCGCCGGATCATCGCCGACCAGGACGGTCCCCAGACCCGGTCGAACTCCTCGCTCGCGCAACGCCGCGACGCGCTCCGTCAGCTCTTTCTTCACCTGGGCCAGGACGGCCTTGCCGTCCAAGGTGGTCGCAGTCACGGGAGGTCCTCTCTCAGTAGGTGTGGGTGATGGCGTGCTGGGCGGCGCCCACGATCCACGCGAATGACGGGTCCTCGCGCGGCATCCACTCGGGATGCCACTGGACGCCAAGGACTAAGCCGTCTTCCATCTCGAGCGTCTCGGCGCGTCCGTCGGGCGCCTGACCCGTGATCGTGATGCTCTCGCCCGGTTGATCGACGCACTGATGGTGCAGCGAGTTGACGAGCGTCTTCGATCCGTAGACAGAAGCCGCGATCGAGTCTTCCCTGAAGGTGACCTCGTGGATGAGCGTGTCGACAGGCTCATCGGTTCCCCGGTGGTCGACAACGCCCGGTTCGATGTGCCCGACCAGGGTTCCCCCGCGCACCACGTTGATCAGCTGCATGCCGCGACAGATCCCGAGAAGCGGGAGCTGCCGCTCGAGAGCCGCGTCGATCAGTGCGGCCTCGTACGCGTCGCGATCCGGATCGACCGCACCGATGACGTCGGCCGGGTCACCGCCCCAGCGCGAGGGGTCCACGTCTTGACCACCCGTGATGACGAGTCCGTCGAGCCGAGACACGACGTCGGCGGCCGGACTCTCATACGGGATCTGCACCGCCAGACCCCCGGCCGCAACAACTCCGCGCGAGAAGTCGGCGAAGTAAAAGTCGATATCGCGAGCCTGATACCTCGGTTCCATCGAAGAGGCGAAGGTTCCGGGCATCCGCCGACCGGAAATGCCTATCAGAGGGCGGGTCATGATGAAGACTCCTCGCTCGTCGTGAAGATCTCTGCCAGCCTGTCCGCAGCCCACTCCGCCGCGTCGTCGGCCGATGTGAGCAGCCCGACCATGGGGAAGAAGCCGTGGAAGATGTCGTCGAACCGGCGATGACTCACCGGCACACCCGCGTTCTGAAGGCGGCGGGCGTACTCCTCGGCGTCGTCGCGGAGAGGATCCATGCCCGCAGTGATCACGATCGCCGGCGGAAAACCGAAGAACGAGTCGGAGTGCTTCGGCGAGGCCAATGGATGACGCCGCATCGCGGGCTCGGGCACGTACATGTCCCAGAACCACGCGACGTCCTCGGGCGTAAGGACCGGGTCGTTGGTGTTCTCGATCATCGACGGGCTGCGATCGGCCGCGTCCGTAGACGGGTAGACGAGCAGTTGAGCGCGTAGCAACGGCGTGCGCTCAGAGAGCGAGAGGCCGGCGCACACGGCGGCTAGGTTGGCGCCGGCACTGTCACCTCCGACGGCAACGCGCGTCCGATCAACATCGTCCAGCCCGCCAAGCAGCACCCATGAGACCGCTGCCCAGGCATCGTCGAGCGGGGCCGGGAACGGATGCTCAGGCGCCTGCCGGTAGTCCACCGACACGACGACGCAGCGCGCTCGCGCGGCAAGAACTCGACACACCGCGTCGACGGCGTCAATCGACCCGATGGACCACCCTCCGCCGTGCATGTACACGAGCACAGGAAGAGACGGATCGCTGTTCGGACGGTAGATCCGCACCCTTGGTCGATCCGGATTCGTGGGGATCGCACGATCCTCGACGTGGTGCATCTCCGGCCCCTTCGGCGCTCCTCCGCCCATGCGCATGCTGCGCCCGAACTCGACTCCGAGCTCATGAACGGGCCGCGGCATCGCAACCCGCAGGTGCTCGAGGAACGCTTCGACGTCGGCGGGGCGGCTCACAGCTGGATCGCCTTGAGCTCGAGGAAGTCCTGCAGCCCGTGACGTCCAAGCTCACGGCCGATACCGGACTGCTTGTACCCGCCGAACGGCGCTTCCGGATTGAACGAGCCGCCGTTGACGGAAACCTGACCTGTGCGCATCTTCCGCGCAAACCGGTAGGCCCGGTCCCTGTCAGACGACCAAACGGCGCCGGACAACCCGTAGACCGAGTCATTGGCCATAGCGAGCGCCTCGGACTCGTCGGAGTAGGTCAGGACCGAGAGCACGGGTCCGAAGATCTCCTCGCGGGCAATCCGCATGCCCTGATGCACGTTGACAAACCCGACGGGGCGCACGTAGTGACCGATCGCATCCCACGGGTCGGTGCTGCCGGCGGCTACGATGGCGCCCTCTTGCTGTCCGGTCTCGACGTAGCCCTGCACGATCTCCCGCTGGCGTGCAGTCGCCAAGGGCCCCATAGTCGTCGACTCGTCCAAGGGATCGCCGAGGACCACTGCCTCGAAAGCCTCGCGTATCAGATCCACCACGTCGTCTCGCAAGTGCACCGGAACCAGCATCCGTGTCCACGCCGTGCATGTCTGACCGCTGTTCTCGAGGACGTGCTCCACTCCCCGATGAACGGCGGTGGCCAGGTCGGCGTCTGGCAGCACCACGTTGGCCGATTTTCCGCCGAGCTCGAGTGACGACCGCTTCATGTTTCCTGCAGAGGCGGCGAGCACCCGTCGGCCGACACTCGTCGAGCCGGTGAAGGAGATGACGTCGACGTCGGGGTGCTCAGCCATGAGCTGGCCGGCGCCGCCGGACCCGGTGATCACGTTGAGCGCTCCGTCGGGGAGGCCCGCCTCGCGTGCGGCCTCGGCGAGGAGGAAGGCGGACAGCGGGGTGACCTCGCTGGGCTTGAGCACGACTGTGCACCCTGCCGCGAGGGCGGCGCCCACCTTCCCGACGGCCTGATGGATCGGGTAGTTCCACGGCGTGATCGCACCCACGACGCCCGCGGGCTCCTGGACCACCGTCGAGTTCCCAACGTGCTCGACCTCGTCGAGCTGATCCATGTGCTTCGCGAATCCCTGGATCACGGAGACGGGGAGATCGGCCTGGACGATTCGAGACAGTCCGATGGGTGTTCCCATCTCGCGAGTCACCAGGTGCGCGAGCGCCTCCCGCCGGTCGGCGATGGACGAGGCGAATCGCTGGAGCACCGCCTTGCGCTCCGGGATCGACGTCCCGGACCAGACTCCGAACGCCCGACGTGCGGCAGCCACCGCGGCGTCGACATCTTCCTTCGTAGCATCCGGTACCTCACCGATGATCTGTTCAGTGGCGGGATCCTCGACTCTGATGCGATCCCGACCGAACGCCTCGGCCCAGCGGCCGTCTATGAACAGCTGACTCGGCTCGCGTTCGGCCGCGGAAGTAGTCGCGTCGGTCACGATGCATTCCTTCGATGAGGTGGAGTAATTGCGTTGCGCCCCGAGCCGATTGGCGGAACGCGGGCCGACTGATCGGTGAGCTGAGCGGTCAGGGAGTCCGCGTCAGGTAGGTCTCAATCTCCCACGGAGTGACCTGGCCGGAGTAGCGGATCAGTTCGTCGCGGCGGATGCCGAGGAAGGTGTCGTGTAGGACGGGGCCGAACGCTTCCTTCATGAGCGGATCGGCGACGAACGAATCGATCGCCTCCTGCAGCGACAGCGGGATCCGGTCCTCGCGGGCGACCTCCGTGCTGAGGCTGCCGTCAGCCTCGTGCGGCTGACCGGGATCAATCTGTCGACTGATCCCGTCCAGAGCAGCGGCAGTCACGCCCGCCAGGGTGAGGTACGGATTGCAGGAGGAGTCAAACTGACGGATTTCGAAGCGACCGGCCGCTGGGACGCGCAGCGTCACGGTGCGGTTCTGCCACCCGAACTTCTTCATGAAGGGTGCCCAGAAGCCGACGTCCCAGAAGCGCTTGTACGAGTTGACGCTCGGGCAACCGACGAGGGTGAGCGCGTCGGCGTGCTCGAGCAGACCCCCAGCGAACCACAGCGCAATCTGGGAGAGCTGCGAACGGCCCATCAGGTCGCCGTGGGTCTTGTTGCGGCCATCGGCGTCCACGAGCGACACGTGGTGATGGTGGCCGTTGCCCGAGACGCCGGCAAACGGCTTCGGCATGAACGAGGCGATCAGCCCGTGCTGACGCGCGACGACACGACAGATCTGGCGGTACGTCACGAAGTCGTCAGCGAAGCGCAGCGGAGTGGAGGGCTCCTGGTTGAACTCGATCTGCGACGCATCCTCGTGGTCACCGTGCGAGAGCTTCAACCCCATGGCGCGGCCGTAGGCGACGACGTCGAGAAAGACCTTCTCCAACTCGTGGAACTGGGCGACGTGGTACATCGCAAAACTGTCGGTGGTGTGGGTGGGCATGTCGCCCTTGTTCTCAGGCTGCTTCAGCCACATCATCTCGGGCTCGATCCCGGTCATCACCCGCAGACCGGTCTCCTGCTCGAGGAGGGCCTCCTGCCGCATGAGGTTGCCGCGGAGGTCCTGGTCGAGCAACTCGCCAGTCCCCTCGTGGTACCAGTTGCACCAGACCCGAGCCAGCCGAGGCTCCCAGGGCAGCACCTGGAACGTCTCAGGATCGGGGATGACGAGCCCCTCTTCGGCCTCGTTGGCGAAGCCGATGGTCTCTCCCTGCACGCCGACCGCGCTCACGGCGCCGTGGAAGAGTCGGACGCCGGCGTGAGCCACGTCCTCGACGTAGTCGCGCATCACGAGCTTCCCGAGAACGCGACCGTCAATGGACGAGATCTGGAAGTAGAGGCCCTCTACGTCAAGCTCTTCCATCCGCGCGACGATTTGCTGGATCTGCTCGGAATAGTCAGAGCTCTCGACCACCGACTTGAGGAGTCGTCGGGACTCGAATCGCTCGACGGCCGAGTCCTTCGGCTTGTAGCTGGCCATGGGTTCTCCTTCGTCTCGGCGGTTGCCCGCACCTGGCGAGAAACCGATCGCCACTGACTCTGGTTGCCCAGACCGACCACACCTATGACGAAGTCCGTAAAGTCGATCGCGGTTGTCCCGCCTTCGGTCAAGTCCGGACGACGACGCGCAAGTCAGCCCTCAAACACTTCGAACAACCGCAGGGCGACTGAGAGCTCGTCGCGACGCGCGACGATCGGTCCGTCGAGCTTCTGCTCAACCGTGCGAAGCCGGTAGGCGACCGTGCGGTCGTTGAGGTTCAGCCGGGCTGCGGCCACCGACGCGTTGTGGCCGGCGTCGAAGTAGGCGCGAAGCGTGGTCCGCAGCTCCGAAGCTCGCGGGTCATCAACGTCGGCGAGAAAGCCGAGCTGACGTGTCATGAACTGTCGAGCGAGGGGTTCGTCCATCAGCGCGAGCGAGGTGAGCGCCACGTCGGTGTACCGCGCGACATTCATCGAGCTTCGACGTGCAATCCGATACGCCTGTGTCGCCTCGACGTGGCTCACCCGGAATCCGTCGACTCCCTCGGCGACATCGCCGAGCCCCACGACCAGCGACTTCGGCACCCCGCCAGCCAGACGGCGCGCCACATCGGGATCCGTCAGCGCATTCCCGCCGAACCAGGCCCACGTCGAGCCCGACGGTCCAGCCACGGTGAGAGACGAAAGGCCGTGACTCGCCGCTAGCTGGGCAAACGTCCGATCGGCGTTCTCTCCCGCGGACACCGCGGCTAGGTGGACGCCCGATACGAGGTAGGGCAGCTTGGATTGATCGATCGGCAGACCCTCGAGCACGTCCCGTACGAGCTGTCGGCGGCGCCGGTTGCGGTCGTGGAAGCCAGCCATCCGCTCCGATTCGTAGACCTCGGCAAGCGCCGTCATCATCGCGTCGGTGTAGTCGAACAAGAAGCGCGAGATCAGCTTCATCGGCTCGCGCCGGCCGTCGGGGCCTGTAACGACCTCGTCAACGACCTCCATGGCGTGCTCCCAGATGACGGCGTGGCCCGTGCGGTAGGTCTGGAGGAGCGACTCCAGCGAGATGCCCCACTGCGCGACCGCCCGCGCCTCCTCGACCGCCGCAGGTGGCGGCACCGCTGGAACGTCACGGCCAGACGTGAGCCGCGCGACGAGAAGACGGAAGTGAGCCACGCAGCTCGCGGTGTACGCGGTGACGAAATCCGGGTCCTCCGAGCGGAAGAATTCCGGAGCGTCCGTCCGCATCCGGCGCAACTCCTCGGCCACGATGAGGTCGACCCGTTGCGTCAGGGCGCGCGCGATCGCATCGATCCGCTCGTCGAGCGCTTCCTTGCTCATGAGACCTCCAGCCAGCACCCTCGGGACGGCGGGCCGACCCTCAGTCGAAGACGACCGTCCGGTGACCGTTCAGCATGACACGTCGTTGCGCATGAGCGGTGACTGCCCGCGCCAGGGTCCTCGCCTCGATGTCGCGACCGAGTGCGGTGAGCTCCAGTGCATCGAGTGCATGCCCGACCCTCTGGAAGTCCTGGTCGATGATCGGGCCTTCGTCTAGATCGGCAGTTACGTAGTGAGCGGTGGCGCCAACCACCTTCACGCCACGGTCGTAGGCCTGGAAGTACGGACGCGCACCCTTGAAGCTCGGCAGAAGGGAGTGGTGGATGTTGATGGCACGGCCGTCTAGGTCCTTGCACAGCTGGTCTGACAGGATCTGCATGTAACGAGCCAGCACGACCGTGTCGACATCGTACTTGCTGACCAGACCACGAACCTCGTCCTCGGCCGCCTGCTTCGTGTCGGCGGTGACCGGCACGTGGTGGAACGGGACGCCGTGCCACTCGGTCAACGATCGCAGGTCCTCGTGATTCGAGGCCACAGCCACGATCTCCGCGGGGAGCGCTCCGATACTCGCGCGGTGGAGCAGGTCGTTGAGGCAATGGCTCTGCTTCGACACCATCACCAGCAGCCGATCCCTCTGCGAGACGCCCCTTACCTTGAGGTCAAGGCCCATGTCCTTCGCCAGAAGCGCCGAGTCGGACTGCAGTTCGGCGAGGTCAACCTCGCCGTCGAGAGAGACGACGTGGACACGCATGAAGAACCGATGGGTGTCGGCGTCGCCGAACTGCTTGCTCTCCTTGATGGAGAAGCGGCGCTCTGCCAGGAACGTCGAGACACCGGCGACGATGCCGGGGCCGTCGGCGCACGACAGGTTGACGATGAACTCGTGATCGGTGATGGTGCTCAACTCTTCGGCCTCTCGGACTTCGGGTCGTACATGGGTCGTAAGGATGCAGTGGCGGAGACGCGACGTCCCGCCACCTCGATCTCGTAGGTGCCGGACTCGAACCACCCACGTGGCTGCCCCACCTCGGGAGCGGTGACCCACCCGAGCGCGACGGCCCCGCCGAGGGTGTGTCCGTACATCGCCGATGCGACCCGGCCGACGCGCCGTCCGTCGCGATAGATCGACTCGTCGTGGTAAAGCATCGGTTCGGGATCGTCGAGCAGGAACTGGACAAGGCGTCGGTCCACGCCGTGCTCTTTCTGGCGGAGCAGCTCGTCACGGCCGATGAATCCGCCGGGCTTGTCCCACGCGACGGCGAAGCCGAGTCCGGCTTGAATCGGCGTGTCGGTGTATCCGATGTCGTGCCCCCAACTGCGGTACGCCTTCTCGGTGCGCAGCGAGTTGAGTGCGTGATAGCCGGCGTGAACGAGCCCGTGCTCGCTCCCGGCCTCTACTAGGACTTCGTGGACGTGCGCCGCGATGTCGCTGGGAATCAGAAGCTCCCACCCCAGCTCACCGACGTAGGTGATATGGGTGGCCCGGACGAATCCGAATCCGAGGTCGATCGTCTGCGACTGCCCGAACGGGAACGCCTCCGCGGACAGGTCGGCGTCGGTCAGCGGCTGCAGGAGTCGGCGCGAGTCAGGGCCCATCACAGCCAGCATCGCCAGCGATCCCGTGATGTCGGTGACAGTGGCGTTGAGGTCTCGGATGTGCCGCCTAATGCGCGCGTGGTCCCGTTCGACGGTCCACGGCCCCGACAGGACCAAGAACGCATTCTCCTCTGTCCGCGTAATCGTCACGTCGGCCTCGATACCGCCGTGCTCGTTGAGCCACTGCGTGTAGACGATTTGGCCGACCGGGACGTCGACGTTGTTTGCACTGAGCTGCTGCATGAGGACAAGGGCATCGCGGCCCTGGACGAGCAGTTTGCCGAACGACGAGGTGTCGAACATGCCGACGCCCTCCCGGACTGCGCGGTGCTCACGCGCGGAGTGCTCGAACCAGTTCTGACGCCCGAACGAGTAGTCGTAGGTCCGCGCGACGCCCTCGGGGGCGTACCAATTGGGCCGCTCCCAGCCCACCAGCTCGCCGAATACGGCTCCCGCCGCTTTGGTCTCGGCGTAGAGGGGGCTCCGGCGAAGACCTCGTGCACTCTCGCGCTGTTGGAACGGCCAGTGGATCTCATAGGAGAGGTCGAGGGACTCGACGACTCGCTTCTCCAGAAAGCGCCGATTGATCTCGTGCCGGTGCACGCGGGCCGGGTCGGCCTCAGCGAGGTCAAGCGGCGGGCGACCATCAACGATCCAGTCGGCGAGCACCGAGCCGGCACCGGGACCCGACAGGAATCCCACCGAGTTGAAGCCGGCCGCGACGAAGTAGTTCGGAACCAGCGGCGCGGGGCCAAGGTGATATTGACCGTCTGGAGTGAAACTCTCGGGGCCGCAGAAGTGCAACTTGATCGCGGCGTCCTCAAGCACGGGGATGCGAGCCATCATCTTCTCGTAGAATGGCCCGAGGTGGTCCCAGTCCTCAGGCAACTGAATGAAGCCCTGCTCCGTCGGCACACCCCCCGACGCGAACGGGTAGCTGCCCGGCTCGAAAAAGCCGACCATCAGCGCTCCGGCCTCGTCCTTGACGTACGAGTAATCGTCGCCACTCTTGACCGTCGGCAAGTTGCGCGGAAGTCCGTCGATCGCCTCGGTCACGACGTAGAAGTGAGCCAACGCCTGCAGCGGGACCTCGATGCCGTGCTTCGCGCCGAACTGGCGGCCCCACATGCCCGTCGCGTTCACGACGTACTCGCACTGGATCGTCCCACGGTCGGTTTCGACCTGCGTCGCACGTCCGTGCTGGACGACGACGTCGGTTACTGAGGTGTTCTCGAAGATCTGGACGCCTCGGCGGGTGGCGCCACGAGCCATCGACATCGTCGTGTCAGTGGCGGAACCACGACCGTCTTCGGGGAAGTAGAGGCTTCCGACAATGCCTTCCGGGTTCAGCAGCGGGTAGAGCTCGAGGGTCTCGGCGACCCCGAGGAGGTCGGCACGTACGCCGCTCGACCGCACCGAAGTCGCTTGGTGCTTGAGTTCCTCCCACCGGTCCCGACTGGTCGCGAGGTTGAGGGTTCCGGTCTCGACGAATCCCGTCGAGAACCCCGTGTCCTCCTCGAGGTGGCGAAACACGTCAAGACTGCGCTGGACGATGCGACGAGTGCCATCGGTGCCGCGGGCCTGGGTCACGAGCCCGGCGGCGTGCCAGGTCGTCCCTGACGTGAGGGTGTTCTGCTCGACGACGACCACATCGGTCCACCCGCGGCGAGCTAGGTGGTACGCGGTGCCGATGCCGACGACTCCGCCGCCGACGATGACGATCTGGGCCCGATCAGGCAGCTCTCGGGTTCTCATGTCGCTCTCCTCGACGACGGGACGTGAGCGAGCTCGCCCGACGCCTGGGTGGATGGAATCGGATCACTATGGCCGGTGCAGGCGGTCCTTCGAAATGCTTCGCGACACACATCGACGGCGGCCATATGTACCCGGGTATGAACGTCTTGATCGCGCACCCGTCGCCCGATCACGCGTCGTTCCCGCTGTGTCGGGGTGGGTACAACTGACGCCAAGCGCGATACGCGAGATAGAGGTCGGTGAGGTCACTCAGTTTTTGGAGCCGTCGGTTACTCACGGCTTCCACCCGCTTGAGGCGATACATCACGGTCTGCTTGTGCACACCGAGTTCGTCCGCGCACTGCTGGACCGAGCGGTTGGCCTCGAAGTAAGCCGAGAGAGTCGTCATCAGCGCCCCGGAGCCGTCTTGGCCCTGGTCGTATCGGAGCACCGCCCCGAGAACCCGCTCGACGACCGACTCGGCCTCGGCCAAGGTCGAGGGCGCAAAGGTAGCTGCCCTTTCGCCGTACCGTGCGGCGAGCTGGCCGGGATCCGCGGTCTCCAGCGCCCACCGAGCTTCGCGGAGCGCGTCGGGAATCCGGGCGAGCGTCGTGACGGTGCGGCTGATGCCCAGCCGCGGCAACGCCGTTCCGGTCTGCTCCCGCGGGCGGACCGAGCTGGCCAGCGTCTCGAGCACCTCTTCGCCGCCCTCCGACACCAGCAGAATGAGACCGGGATCCGCACGAGCGAGGAGGTGGGGCAGATCGTCGCGCACCAGGACTGCGTGCACTCGATCGATGTCGAGCTGGTCGGGGTCGCCGTCCACCGTCACCACCATCCAGGGCCCGCCATCGAGACCCTGCGACGCCATCGGCTTCGTGGCGGCCGCCGGCTCGATGGAGCCCTCGACGAGCCCTTGGAACAGCCGAGAGCCGTTGACGCGTCGTCTGAGCTCGACGCCGTCCAATCGTTCGACCTCGATCGACACGACGGCCAGCACGTGCTGCAGAACCGCGAGATCGATGTCCGGTCGTCCTGCGCGTGGTAGGGCTATCAGGACGGCGTGCGGTACCCCTTGGATTGGAAGCATCGTCGCCACTCGCCCGTCGAGCTCGACGCGGCTGTAGGCCGGCAGGTCTACGGTCGAATGCGCAACCGAACTGAGAAGCTGTTCGAGGATGGCGCGCTCCGGCGGGCGGAGGCCAGGCGGAGTGACGACACGTCGCGATCCACGACGTAGAGATCAGCGTGGATCTCGCTAGCAATTCGCGCGAGCAGTCCGGGTGACGGCCGACCGCCGTTGAGACTGCGACGCAGGATGTCGTAGATCGACAGGATCACGTGGAGCCGTCGGCGCGAGTCCTCGGAGTTGCCCTCCGCGACCGTTCGCGCCACGGTCACGAAAGGAACGGCGTACTGGGTCTCGAGGATCGGAAAGGACTGGGAGTCTGCGAAAGCGACGGCTAAGTCCGTCAACTGTGGTGCGTGCTGGCCGCTGGCGATCGCCATCCCGGCGAGATTGGCGCGGACAAGCTCCCTCAGAAAGTCGACCTGCGCGGCCGCTTCCGCGGGAAGTCCGTATCCGTCCGTCAGGAGAAGATCGCCAGTCCCCAGCCACTCCCACGGCTCGGGAAGCTCACACGTGTGAGCCCACAGCACGCGCCTGTCGGCTCCACTCTCGCCAGCCAGGAATCGCGTTCGCAGCGGCGGAAGCGCCACGAGCTGGCCGACCGTGAGGCTCACGGCCCGAGCGGCATGTCGGCGACCACTCTCAGCGCGGACCCGTCCGCGAGTCGGTCGAAGCCCGTCGAAAGTTCTTCGAACGGGACGCGATGACTGATCATCTCGTCGAGCTGCAGTCGCCCCTGCTGGTACAGCGCAGCCAGTTGTGGGATGTCGACGGTGAAGCGGCTGGAGCCGATGAACGCGCCCGTGAGGGTCTTTTCCAAGAAGTAGAGATCGGACGCTGACACGCGGATCGGCGTGTCGTCCGGGACCATCCCCAGCACCGTGCAGCGTCCGCCAGGCGACAGCATCTGCAGCCCGAGCTCAACCGTCTCACGCCGTCCCACGGCCTCGAAGACGTGGTCTACGCCAGCGCCCAGCAGATCGTTGAGCTCTCGGACGACGTCCGGTCCCGACTCGAGGGTGTCGGTCGCGCCCATGGAGCGAGCGGCCTCGAGCTTGGTCGCCGAGAGGTCGACGGCAACAATCCGCGACGCGCCCGCTATGCGAGCGCCTTGGACAGCCGAAAGTCCGATGCCCCCGCACCCGATCACGGCGACGGTGTCGCCGGTCGCGACCCGCGCCGAGCGCACCACCGCCCCAACGCCGGTCAGAACGGCGCAGCCGAACAGCGACGCCACTGGGAGCGGAAGGTCGTCGGCCACTCGGACTACGCCGTTTTGATGCACCAGCAGCAGACCGGCGAACGCACCGATGCCGCCCATCGTCCCGACCGCCTGCCCGGCGTCGGTCACGACTGCGGGCTGCGGGCGATCGCGGAGCTGGGTCCGGTTTGAACACAGAGCCATCCGGCCGGTAACGCAATATCTGCAGGAGCCGCAGAACATAGTGAGGCTCGTGACCACCCGGTCTCCGACCTTCACCGAGGCGACGGCGCTGCCCACCGATTCGACCACGCCTGCTGCTTCGTGCCCCAGGATCTCCGGCAGATTGGTCTGATGTGTTCCATCGATGTAGTGCAGGTCGCTGTGGCAGAGCCCGACGTGCAGAGGACGGATCCTGACCTCGTCAGGGCCAGGGAGATCGATGTGAACCGTCTCGTAGTCGAGGCGGCCGCAACTGTTCAAGACGGCGGCGCGAATCGGAGTGCGCATGGTCACTGGTCCTCCTTGAAGGCGCTTCAGGCGGGGCGGGTTGTCGAATCCGCCCCGCCTCTGCTCGATCAGACGAGCTTCGCGTCGACCGCATCGATCTGCTGCGGATAGCTGTGCGCGTCGAAGGACGGCACCTTTCGGTCCCCGGCGAGCCACTCGTCCAGAACCGCCACGACGTCAGTGGTGTCCAGCACCTCGGGCTGGAGGAAGTAGAGGGCCCGCGACACGGCGTGGGCGACGTCGGGACGCTGCGTCAGGAGAACCTCGAGGGCCATCGCTCGCTGCTCGTCCAGCTCGGTTCCCGGAACGTAGTCGTCACTCCATTCGGCCCCTCGAAACCGGCGTCCGCACCGGCTGTGAGAAGAAATGCGGCCTCGATGACCGGGCCGAGCTCCTTCTGGACGCGCGCGCCGACACCGTCGAGGTCGTCCGCGGCCACGAGCGCGTCCTGCAGAGTCGAGGCTGCTACCGCGGACAGGCTCATGCCCTGTCCGTAGATCGGGTTCATCGACGCGACCGCGTCACCAACGGTCACGAAGCGCTCCGGAAGGTCGGCCGAGTGCCAGTGCCGCATCAGTGTCCCGTCCTGGTGGTACGGGGTGAACTCGGTGACGGCCTCGCTCCGCCGGAGGATGTCAGCGGCCGGCGGCCACATGCCGGACTCGAGGAACTCGACGATCTCCGCTTTATCCCGTGAGGGGTAGTCTTTCGCCATTCCCATGGCCGTGAAGGCGTGCAGTCCGTTGTCGGCCGGCAGGATCGCGACGCCGCGGTGGTGTCCCGGCCACGGCGGCGCGACGACTCCGAGGACGTCGCCGAGAAACGCGTCTTCCGGCAGCTTGACGAACTGCGTCGAGTAGCCCATGAACGCGCTGAGATGCGATTCTTTCGGCGCCCCGAATCCCAGGTCCGCCAACCAGTCGATGGCCTTCGTGCGACGACCGGTCGCGTTGACAACGAAGTCTGCCTCGATCATCCGCCCGTCCCGCAGTTCGACGCCGGTGACGCGGGTCTTGGCAGGGTCGGCCTGAAGGCCCCTGACCGACGCGTGGATGAACTCGACGTTGTCGATACCTTGGAGCCGGCGGCGGATCGCGAGTTCCAAGACGGGCCGGCGGAAGCCGACGCCCTCCTCACTGGCCACGCGGCGGCGCCATCCGTAGGGGCTCATCGTGACGACCATGGCCATCTCGTCGTACTCGAAGCAGCCGGCCTCGAGGAAGTCCTGTCGGATACCGGGGAAGATCCGCTCCATGTTCTCCAGGCCGATCGGCAACACGACGTGGATCTGGGTGCCTTGGGGGCTCCCTTGCGTGGAGTAGGTTCGTCAACGAGCTCATCGCGCTCGATGATCGTCACGGAGTCGAAGGTCTTGCTGGCAGCGCCGGCGGCGAGCAGGCCCGCCACGCTCGCTCCGATAACGACCGCATGTCCGTGCTGCTTGTCTGCTTCCACCATGTGTGCACTCTCTTCCCGTAACCCGCGTGATGTTCAGGCGAACCCGGACTGAACCTAGGCGACTGACTTAGCCAACTGACTAACTTGTCAGACCATCTTGTGGGTGAGCAGCGCGATCGTCAAGGCATTCACGTGAACTTCACGTAACCGAGGTCACTTGCCAGAGCACGAGAGGGCGCCGAGAACCAGCCCGCCGGACGACGGGCTGGGCAGGAGGACTCCCGGGAGAGGGTCAGACCGTGGCTTGGAGTGCCATCCTCACCATCGACATCGCGATGGTGTCGAGGTGCACGTCGTCGAGATAAGAACCCCGATTGCACAGCATTCCGAACAGGATCCCGTCGCAGGTCGTGGTGGTGAGGCGCGCCAGCAAGTGGAAGTCTGCTGACTTCTCATCGGGAGCGGCCGCACGCTGGTACGACGCCGTCATGCCGTTCCACAGGTCGCGATACGTGTCGGCGGCTGCATCTTGCACCACGTCCTGACGCAGACTCCACAAGAGCAGGTCGAACTGCGCCATGATCGAATCCGGGTCGAGCCTCGTGAAACCCTTCAGCAAGGTGGACACCGCCGACACGAGTCCCGCACCGTCCGGGACGTCGACATCGTTCAGCACCTCACCGGTCGTGCCGACAGACGAACTGAGGACCTGGATGAAGAGCTGCTCTTTGGTGCCGAACGTGTAGTAGACGCTGGCCGCGGGGGCCGCAGCCTCCTCCGCGATCCTGCGCGTCGTCGCCGCTCCGACACCGTCGCGGCTGATCAGGCGAGTAGCCGCTTCGACGAGCTGGACGCGACGTTCGGACGCCGGGACATGGGGCATGACTCTCCTGGCCTTTTCGGACGGGTGTGCGCGGAGGCGCAATGCTGATCATATGGGCGCCTCGATCTCTCGAAGCAGCACCGATTCACCTGACGAGGCGCCCAAGCGCATACTCGACGTCCGCGCGGCGGTAGGACTCCATCGTCAGTCCGTCGATCCGGTTCGCAAGGAAGCGAGCCTCGGCAGCTTCGCGGGCAGCGTCCGGCACGGCGAACTGGCGCGCCCACGCATGGCCGATGAACCGCCGGACGTCCGGCGTGGCATCGTCGTTTGCCAGAGACAGCGCGTAGTCCCTCACATCGAAGACCTTCTCGGGGTTGAACTCCAGGTCAGGCGATAGCGAGCGGATCTTCACGTCCGAGTCGGCCGCGTGACCGCCAGGCGAGTAGGCCACGACGGTTGAGATGCGATCCACCGCTGCGGCACGCTCGGGCCAAATGAACTCGAAGGGGCGCACGTCGCCCTCGGGAACCGCGAGGCGCGTGATGCCGCGCGCGTTGATCGCTTGAACAATGGCTGCCGGCTCGTCGTCGACTACGACCTCCTTGTGGCGTGGCCAGAAGTCGAACATGCTCAGGTCGCAGTGATCACGACCGACGTGGAACGCGTAGATCTCCGGGTAGATATCTGGCATCCCTTGCGCCCGCCGAACGCGGAACATCTCCGCTGTCACCGCCTGGATCAGCAGCCCCGCCCCGAGCGCACCGAAGTCGTCATGAATGACGATGCCGAACCGGTCGTAGCGATGGAACTCCGGGAACACGTCGCTCACCACCCCGACCCGGCCGTCGATCGCGACCTCGAACTTCTCGACGTCGAGCAGATTTGCGACGTGCATGTCAGACCTCCTCAGCGAGCGTCACGGGCGCGGACATCACGAACAGCTCGCGGATCGGCGTATCGATGGTCCAACGCGCGACACATCCGGGCTTGAAGGTGGTCGCGACGCCGGGAGCGAGCTCGACCAGGCGGCCGTCGACCTCCACGCGGCCGGTTCCTTCCAGGATGAAGACCGTCTCGTGCGTCGAGAGGGAGACCTCGAAGACCGAGGGCTTACCTCGGGCGAACCCGACGGTCGGGTCACCCGGCGGCGGATCGCCGAGCACGTGGATCTGGATCTCGGGGTCACGGTCGATCAGGGTGAGCGGGAAGTCGCCGTCCTCCCACATCTGCGAGTCGGGATCCCACGAGATGCTGGGGTAGATGTTGCTCAGGTCGTTCACGCACTTGCTCCTGTCGTGAGATCGGCCGGCGACGTCGTCGCCGCACGAAGGGACTGATCGGGATCCGCCGCGACAGCGGCGGGAATCGATCGGCCCTCCCCCAGCGCGCGACGAACGGCCATGAAGTCTCGCGGCGAGTTGACTGCATCGGCGGCGATCAGGACGCCGTCGCGGTAGTAGAAGAGCGCGAACTTCTCGTCCTGGACGCTTCCGCGGACGACGACCTGGTCATACCCCGTCGACAGTCCGGCGATCTGCAGCTTCAACGTGTCCTGGTCCGACCAGAACCACGGCACCGATTCGTACGGTTCGAGTTGATCGACGAGCGTGGCCGCTACGCACTTGGCCTGGTCGACCGCGTGCTGGACGGACTCGAGTCGGATCGCCGACCCGTTACCGCGAGGATGCACCGAGACTGTGCAGTCACCTGCCGCAAGCACACGAGGGTTCGATGTACGCCCGTAGGCGTCGACGAGGATCCCACCGTCGCACATCAGCCCGATCTGCTCCGCGATGGCCGTCCGCGGGACGACACCGATTCCCACGATGACGAGGTCAGCGTCGACCAGCTCGCCGTCACTAAGCTCCACGTGGCGCACTCGCTCGTCACCGACGAACCGCTCGACACTGGCGCCGAGAACGACCCGCGTACCGCGACGCTCGTGTGCCGCACGATAGAACTCCGACATCTCCGGAGCGACTGCACGCGCCAGGAGCCTCGATCCTGCCTCGAGCACCGTGACTCGATGACCACGTGTTCGGGCGACGGCGGCCGCTTCGAGTCCGATGAAACCCCCACCGACCACAACAACGTCGCGACAGGTACCCATCCGGGCCTTCAGGTCCTCCGCGTCGTCGACATCGCGCAAATACACGACTCCGTCGAGATCGTGTCCCGGAACCTCCAGTCGCCTTGGCTCCGCGCCGACGGCGAGCACCAGCTGGTCGAACGAGAACGAGGACCCGGAGGCGGAGCGGACCGCGCCACCGTCGTCACCCAATTCGACGTCGACGATCCGCTCACCGGTCACGACCTCGATGTGCTCCCGGGCGTAGAAGTCCACGGACCGGAACTCGAGGGTCTCGGCGTCGGCCTTCCCCGCCAGGAACGCCTTGGAGAGCGGGGGCCGCTGGTACGGCCCGTTCCGCTCCTCACCGACTATCCGGATCGGCTGGTCGTAGCCGCGCTCGCGCAGCGAGACGGCAAGCTGCGAAGCCGCCTGCCCACCACCGACGATCAGGACACCGTCGCCGGCACTCATTGCTGGGCCTCGGGAATCTCGACCACGATCCCGTCCAGCTCGGGGGTCACGATGATCTGGCAGGCCAGGCGGCTGGTGTCCCGACGCTCGCCGACCGTGTCATCGAGCATCTCGTCCTCGAGGTCATCGAGTTCACCGACGACGTGGGCGAAGCCAGCGTCGATATAGATGTGACAGGTCGCGCACGCCGCCGCGCCGCCGCACTCGGCCACGATGCCCGGCACGCCGTCCTTGACGGCGACCTCCATCAGCGAGCTTCCGTCGCGGGCTTCGATCTCACGCGCGGCGCCGTCCGAGGATCGATAGGTCACGGTCGTCATGAGGCCTCCTGTGGAAGTGAGTGCAACTTAGTCACTCGGCTAAGTCAGATGACTAAGTTTGGCATGCATTCATGCGATGTCAATGACTTCGAGTGACGTGAAATACGGTCAGTTTCGAGTGCGTCGGCTTCAGCCCGTGAAGCGCAGCCATCCGTCGTCGGGGTCGTCGGCGAGCATCTCTTGGGTCAGGCGGTAGTCCTGGGGATTAGTCCAGGGAGGTGTCCCCTGGCTGGGGAACCTGCTAAGCGAACGGACGAAGTACGACGAGTTGACGTCTGCGATGAACGGTCGACGTTGCATCGATTCCTCGCCGTCAGCGAGGGTCGGGGTGACCCGCGTGGCGCCCGTGGCATCCATGTGTTTCAACACGCGCGACCAGAACTCATTCACCAGCTCGAGCCGCAAGGTCCACGACGAGTTCAAGAATCCGAACGCGAAGAACAGGTTGGGCACCCCGGAGTACGCCAAGCCCTTGTAGGTGAAGGTCGAGGAGAAGTCCACCTCCACACCGTCGACCGTGTAGCGTGCCTCCCCTCCGGGCATGATGTTCAAGCCAGTCGCCTTGACGATGATGTCGGCCTCAACGACCGTCCCGTCGGCCATGACGATGCCGTGCTCGTTCAGGGTGCTGATCGTTCCCGTGACCACCTCGGCCCGGCCCGCCCTGATTGCCTTGAAAAGGTCGCCGTCCGGGACGGCGCAGACCCGCTGGTCCCACGGCTGGTAGGCCGGGGTGAAGTGCTGGGCTCGGATGTCCTCGCCGACCATCTCGTCGATCGCGTCGAAGATTTCCTTCTTGTATGCCTCGGGGTTCTCCCGTGCCTCGCGGTACCGGTCCTGCTGCGCTTGGATGTTGCGCAGACGAATGCGGGTGAACGCTTCGGCCGGGCCCACCTCCTCACGCAGTCGGTCTGCTTCCTCGTCCACCGAGACTTCGTTCACGACGTATGTAGGGGACCGCTGGACCATGACCACATGCTCAGCCGACTCGGCCAAGCTGGGCACGAGTGTGACCGCGGTGGCACCGGATCCGATCACCGCGACTCGGCGGCCGGCGTAATCGAGGTCCTCGGGCCACTCCTGCGGATGCAGGATCATCCCGGAGAACTGATCCTCGCCTGGAAGTTCCGGGTTGTAGCCGCCGCTGTAGCTGTAGTACCCGGATCCGAGGTATAGGAACGAGCATTCGATGACGCGGCAGCCCTCGGCGGTCTGGAGCGCAAGGGTCCACCGGTCGGTCGTCGTGTCGAAGGACGCGGAGGTCAGGCGATGGCCCAGGCGGAGGCGGCGATCGAGGCCGGCGCGGTGGAGCGGAGCTCGCAGGTACTCCTTGATGGTCGCCGCGGGCGCGAGCGCCTTCGACTGCGTCCACGGCTCGAACGAGTACCCGAGGGTGTACATGTCACTGTCCGACCGGATTCCCGGATAGCGGAAGAGGTCCCAGGTGCCCCCGATGTCGTCGCGCATGTCAACGATGGCGAACGTCTTGTCGGGATGGGAGCGCTGGAGCTCGTATCCGGCGCCGATGCCGGAGATGCCCGCGCCTACGATCACGACGTCGAGCTGCTCGACCTGCTGCGTTCGGTCAGTCATGTGATTCCTCGCCTCGTTCGGCAGTTCTCCTGGCATGGGTCCGGATCCGACAAGCCAGTCGGATCAGGCTGACATCGCGCCGGACTGTCGCATCCGCCGCAAACCGAAGACTTGGACGACGTGACTTCGCATCACGGCAAGCCCAAGATCACGACACTCATGGCGTCGCGGCGAACAGCTCACTGAGTCGTTTCATGTACGCCTGGTGGTCGGCCATGGGCTCGGCGTGGATGCGAGCTCGCGAGCCCGCGCCAGTCCAGTCGTCCTCAATCAATCGCTCCAACCACGAGGCGTGCTCGCGGTCGTCCAGGAGGGGAAACAGCCGCGAACAGAGCGCCGCGAAGACGCCCAGCCCACCCAGGTCAGCCACGCGCAACGGACCCGCCAGTGCCCACCGCGGGCCCAACGAGGCCCGAACGACCTGATCGAGTCCGTCCGCGTCGACCACTCCGGTCTCGACGAGATGGAATGCCTCGCGGAGCACCGCCGCCTGCAGGCGATTGGCGACGAACCCCTCGATCTCTCGATTGAGTCGGACGACCGTCTTCCCGACGGCGGTCAAGACGCCTTGGACGAGATCGACGACATCAGGAGACGTTTGCGGTCCGGGCACGAGCTCAACGAGCGGGACAACCGTTGCCGGGTTGAAGAAGTGGGCCACGAGCAGGCGCGTCGGATCTGCGGCGTGCCTGGCAAGTTCCGACGGGCTGAACGTCGACGTGTTGCTCGCGACGATCACACGGGGTGCGAGCTCCGCAAGAGCTCGCAGCAGCGGAGCCTTGGCCTCCAGGTCCTCGTAGATCGCCTCAATCACCAGATCCGATCCTCGGAGGGCGTCCTCCAGCGACGGGTGGCTGGTGACGTTGGCCAGCGCCATGGCCGCCGCAGCGCGGTCGGCAGCACCGTCCCGCTCGTCGAACAGCTGGACGGAGATGCCGCCGCGGCCAAGCACTTCGGCGATGCCGGCTCCCATGAGCCCGGCGCCGATCACTGTCACGCCGTCGATCGATCGGGGCTCGGTCATCGGACGAGGTCCTCACGCAGTGCCCGAGGGCCGCGGACGACAGCCGCCGTGGCCGCCTCGACCTCGGCGAGCGTGACGCCAGGAGCAAGCTCGCGGATCGCGAGCCCATCGGGCGTTACATCAAGCACGCACAGATCGGTGATCACGCGGTGGACGACCCGGCGACCAGTGAGGGGCAGCGTGCACTCACGCAGAATCTTCGGCGACCCGTCACGGGCGACGTGCTCCATCAGCACGATCACCCGCGAGGCGCCGTGAACCAGATCCATGGCACCGCCCATGCCCTTGACCATCTTCCCCGGGATCATCCAGTTGGCGATGTCGCCCTCTGCCGAAACCTGCATCGCACCGAGGATCGCGGTGTCTACCTTGCCGGCTCGGATCATTCCGAAGCTCAGCGCAGAGTCGAAGAAGCTGGCGCCCGCTCGCACAGTAACGGTCTGCTTGCCCGCATTGATCAGGTCCGGGTCGACCTCGTCCTCCGTCGGGAACGCGCCCGTGCCTAGGATCCCGTTCTCGCTCTGCAACACGAGCTCCACATCGTCCGGGACGTACGTGGGCACCAGGGTCGGTAGCCCGATCCCCAGGTTCACGTAGTCGCCGTCGTTCAGCTCGCGCGCAGCGCGTGCCGCCATCTGCTCACGCGTCCACGTCATGGGCCGCCTCCTCAGCGTCGGTGCGCACGGTTCGCTTCTCGATGCGCTTGTCGGCGGCCTGCGCGGCCGTCAGGGGTACCACGCGGTGCACGAAGACCCCGGGAAGGTGGACGTCGTTCGGGTCCAGCTCTCCCGGCTCGACCAACTGTTCGACCTCGGCGATTGCGACCCGCCCAGCCATCGCTGCCAGCGGGTTGAAGTTGCGCGCCGACCGACGGAAGACCAGGTTGCCGTGGCGATCGCCTTTCCAGGCGCGCACCAAGCCGAAGTCAGAGACGATCGCTTCCTCCCGCACGAATTCCCGGGACCCGAGCTTGGTCTCGAAGGTCTCGACGACCTTGCGCGGAGACGCCACGGAAACGGCGCCCCGACCGTCGTACCGCCAGGGCATCCCGCCATCTGCCACGGCAGTTCCGACCCCGGTCTGGGTGTAGAACGCCGCTATGCCCGAACCTCCGGCACGCATGCGCTCTGCGAGCGTCCCCTGCGGAGTGAGCTCGACCTCCAGCTCACCCGCGAGGTACTGCCGCGCGAACTCCTTGTTCTCACCCACGTACGACGCGACGACCCGGCGCAGACGACCAGAACCGAGCAGGATGCCCAGCCCCCAGTCGTCGACTCCCGCGTTGTTCGAGACCACCTCGAGGTCACCGACCCCCGAGTCGTACAGCGCCTGGATAAGCACCGCGGGGACTCCGCACAGTCCGAAGCCACCTACTGTCACGGTCGATCCTGCGCGAATGTCGGCCACGGCCTCGGTCGCGGATGTCACTACCTTGTCCACGCCTGCTCCTTGCTACATCGATTTGACCTAGTCATTCGACTTCAACGGTCGACTCACCGTGGTGGGAGCCGCGACGAACTGTCCCGTCCGCCCACTCCTCGAACCAGATCGCGGCCCATGCCCGAGATCTGCCTGGCCGCGACGGCACGGCGTCGTCAGTCGCCGATGGACTGGTACACGCCGGGGCGGCGACGCTTGAGCACCTGGGCCCACAGCGAGCCCAAGGCCCACAGGACGTAGACCGCACCGCAGATGATGTAGGCCTGACCCGCCGACACGCCGAGGAGGAAGTCGATGTTCAGTGTGCCGAGCACCAGGACGGTCACCAAGCCCATCAGCGCAACCACTGGGGCCACGATGCGCTTCCATACCGGCACGCCCATGGGCTTCGTGCGCCAGAAGAAGACGATGACCGCGACGTCAGTCACCACCAAGAGCACCAGGAGCGCGTAGCCGAAGATGCCTCCCAGCTGCGCGTACAGCAACACGATGTCAGCCTGGCTGATCGCGAGCGCCGCGAGACCGACGACGCACGCGATCGTGGTGACCACCGATGCGCGATAAGGCGACTGATGCGACGCGTGAACCACTGCGAGACGCTTGCTGAACACGCCGTGCGTCGAAAGATTGAAGATGTATCGCGACATAACGTTGTGCATCGAAATGATCGCGGCGATGATGCTCGTGTTGAGGAGCACGTTCACGGCGTCGACGCCGAAGGCCCCGAGGAACTGCTCGATCGTGGCAAACACCGATCCCGTCGGGTCAGCCGCCGTCGCCTCAACGGCAACACTCGGGCCGAGCGCCTGCGTCACGATCCACGCCGAAAATGCGTAGCAGATGCCAACGACGGCCAGAAACCCGAAGGTCGCCCGCGGAATTGTGCGGTCGGGGTCGCGGACCTCATGGCGGAACACGACGGTGGACTCGAACCCTGCGAACGTGATGGTGGCGAACATGATAGCCAGGCCCACCGAACCAGAGAAGATGTGGCTCGGTTCCACGAAGTCAGCCGAGAGCCCTTCGGCTCCGCCCTGCACGAGGACCGCGATGTCGTAGATCGCGACGATCAGCATCTCCGCGCCGAGCAGGACGAAGAGTGCCTTCGCCGAGACCTCGAGATGGCGGTAGCCGAGCAGCCCGACCGCGACGAGGATGCCGATGCCGTACACCCACCAGTCGATCACCGGGCCGTTGAACGTGACTTCGACAAGCTGCTTCATGGCGATGCCGAAGTAGGCAGCAGAACTGAGGCTGATCACGAAGTAGGTGGCGAGCGCCAGCATCGACGCGCCGAGCCCCATCGTGCGGCCGAGGCCGGCAGTGATGAACGAGTAGAAGCCTCCCGGGTTCGGAACCCACTTCGACATGCTGACGAAGCCGACCGCGAACGCGGTCAGGACGATCCCGCCGAAGAGAAACGCCACGGGTGCGCCGAGCCCGTTGCCGTAGCCGATGACGACCGGTACGTAGCCGATGACGCCTGACAGCGGACCGTTGAACGCGATGATCATGAACAGCAGGCCGAGAGCGCCAATGCGGCCATGAAGCCTCACGGGGAGATCGGACTCCTCCGTAGATCCTGCACTCGAGGTGGATGACTCCGACGACACACTCATGGACAAGCCTTTCTCTTCCATACCGACCCACCCCGCGGGAGACCATCTCGGCGGGATCTGTGACCTGGATCACCGAGATTCTGGCGCTGGACAGGTTCGCGCGGATCTACGGAACCAGGAAAGTTGAATTCGGCACCGGACGATGTGCGGAAAGGGCTGCCGATCGGGTCACGCCCCGGGGTCGATCGCGTTTCGCAACCGTAAAGCGCCGCGGATACACCCAAGGAAGAGTGCGCTCAGATCCGTGCCAGCGCCAACAGGAAACTCTCCTTCGCGGACGGTCCTCCGGTTTCCGGCGACGGGAGGTCGAGAACTTCGATGTCCAGGCATCGCGCACCCGAGCGGCGTCGCGAGGATCGAAAGCGACACCAACCGCTTGGAGGCATCAATGACCAACGTGCTCATCACCGGCGCCCGCGGCAAGACTGGCGATCCCTTGACCCGCTCCCTCGCCGACCGACACGGCGTGGTGGTGCGCGCAGGCAGCAGTCGGCCCGGACTCATCACCGTCGAAGGCGTGGAACCGACCTGGTTCGACTGGGACGACTCCACCAGTTGGACGTGCGCGCACAACGCCGATGCGATCTACTTGGTCCGGCCGGATCGCGGCGACACGCCGGAGTTGATCGAAGGGTTTCTTCGGCAAGTGCCGACGACGACCCATGTGGTTCTGGTGTCGGAGTGGGACGCGCACTCGCTCGGACCGGACAGTTGGCCCATGCGGATCGAGAACCTAGTGACGTCGCGAGGGCATTCCTGGACGATCGTGCGGCCCGGCTGGTTCATGCAGCTCCTGAGCGACGACCGCTTCTTCCGCCAGGCTGTCCTGGCGGACAGGGAATTGAGGTTCGCGAGCCACGGCGCCTCACTCGCATGGATCGACGCTCGCGACGTCGCCGAGGTGGTCGAGCACGCCCTGCTGGCACCCGACGTGTACGCGGGCCGGATCCTCGAGATCAACGGTCCCGAGCCTCTGTCGGCGCCGCAGACCGCGGCCATCCTGTCCGAAGGCCTGGAGCGGACGGTCGTTCATCGTGAAGTGTCGACTGACGAGGCTCTCGAGGGGTTCACCGGATTCGACCGCGCGGAACTCCGGTGGACCTATGAGCGAGTGCAGCGAGGCGGCTTCGCCGGACTCTCGGACACGGTCGAAGAGGTGACGGGACACCGGCCTCGCACCCTGTTGGCCTTCGCGCGCGACCTCGCCAACCAAGGCGTCTGACGCGACACGGGTGGCCACGCCCCCAGGCGCGGCCACCCGTGTCCCTCAGTCGAGGTTGGCCAGCTTCAGCAGGTTGTCAGCCACGGGAATGATGTGCGCGTCGGCCAGAGTTCCGCCGTCTACAACCAGATCGATGCCGGTGACCCCCGATGCATCGTCACTGGCCAGGAACGCACAGGCTGCCGCGAGTTCATCGACCGTCAGCAGACGACGCAACGGGACGCGCGTGAACCCCTGCAGCATGCGGTCGTGCATCTCCTCGGATACCGACGAGGCGACCATGGGCGTGTCGACCCAGCCCGGGCTGATCGAGTTGCACCGGACGCCGTGACGTCCGAGTTCCGTGGCGATGTACTTGGTCATGGTGTGCAGCCCGGCCTTCGCCGCGCCATAGCTCGTGTAGGGGCCGTCGGCGACGTGACCGTCGATCGAGGAGATGTTCACGATCGATCCCTTGCCTGCCTTCACCATCTGCCTCGCGGCGGCCTGCGCCAACAGGAACGGTCCCGTCAGCATCGCGTTGATGACGTAGTTCCAGTTGTCCAGCGCAATGTCGAGGAAGTCAGCAGCATCGAAGAGGCCGGCGTTGTTGACGACCACGTCGACCTGACCCCAGCGCGACATGGCAGCATCGACCAACTCGTCGCCGATCGACGGCGACGCCATATCCCCCACGATCGAGAACGCGTCGATGCCTCGGTCGACCAGCTCCTTCTCCGCTGCCACGAGCTCGGACTCCGTGCGGGCGGTGATCAGAACCTTCGCTCCTTCTGATCCGAGTCGATCGGCGAACCCGAAGCCCAGTCCCTTGCTCCCGCCGGTGATGATCGCGGTCTTTCCATCGAATCGCGCCATGACTCTCCTCGTGATGTGGGTCTCAATGATGCGTTCGATCGTGGCAAACTCGACCCGGCGAACGATGTGCGGACATCGAAGTTCTGGCGCGGCACGCTGCCGGCATACGGAGAAGTTCGGGAGTCAGTGTGCGGACCAGCCGCCGTCGAGGGTGAAAGATGCACCGTTCGCCAGACCCGCGGAATCGCCGCACAGCCACAGCGCCATGTCGGCAATCTCCCGGGGTTCAGCCAATCGCTTGACGGCTGAGCGCTCAAGCAGCACCTTCTCCATCACGTCGGGCTCGCTCATGCCGTGCGCGGCAGCCTGGTCAGCGATCTGCTGGTCAACCAGAGGCGTCCGAACGTAGCCAGGGCTGATGCAGTTGCTGGTCACGCCTTTCGGGCCGGCCTCGAGCGCCGTGACCTTCGAGAAACCTTCAAGCCCGTGCTTCGCCGCGACGTAGGCAGACTTGAACGGCGACGCCCGCAGGCCGTGTATCGAGGTCACGTTGACGATCCGTCCGAAGCGATTCGAGTACATCGAAGGCAGTGCGGCCCTCACGAGAAGAAAGGGCGCCTCGAGCATCAAGGCGATCATGGCGCGGAAGTTCTCAGGCTCGAACTCTTCGATGGGAGCGACCCGCTGGAAACCCGCGTTGTTGACGAGGATGTCGCACTCGAGGCTGAGGTCGGTGAGTGCGCGGGTGTCGGTCAGGTCGACGGTCCACGCCTTTCCCCCAATCTCGTCGGCCACTGCTGATGCAGCCCTCGCATCGCGATCGGCGACCGTCACGAAGGCCCCTGCTCCCCGAGGGCTCGACAGATCGCGGCGCCGATTCCGCTGCCTCCACCCGTAACAATCGCAGTGCGATGGGTCAGGTTGGTCATCTCAACTCCTCACGTCGACGTCGGAGCCGTCCGACTCCGAGCACCGACCAGTCAACGAGCCCGCCGGCGTGTCGCCTTCACCCGAGTCAGGAGACATCCCAACCTCGACATGCACATGCCGGAAGGAACGCGGGCCGATCGCTCCGCGGGTGGTGTCGACGAGGGCATCGACCTCACTCAATGAGTGCTGAACGGCCTCGGGCCGGGCGCGTCCAACCCAGCCTGACGCCGCAGGGCATCACCAGCCGCGCTCGGCCAGGCGATGCGGCGCCGGGATCTCCTCGACGTTGATGCCCACCATCGCCTCGCCCAGGCCCATCGACACCTTCGCCACCACGTCCGGGTCGTCGAAGAAGGTGGTCGCCTTCACGATCGCCTCGGCCCGCTGGGCGGGGTTGCCGGACTTGAAGATCCCCGAGCCCACGAACACACCCTCCGCGCCCAGCTGCATCATCATCGCCGCATCCGCCGGCGTCGCGATCCCACCCGCGGTGAACAGCACGACCGGCAGCTTGCCGGACCGGGCGACCTCGGCCACCAGGTCGAAGGGTGCCTGCAGCTCCTTGGCTGCGACGAACAGCTCGTCCGGCGACAGCGCCCCCAGGCGACGGATCTCCTTGCGGATCGTGCGCATGTGCGTCACGGCGTTGGACACGTCGCCGGTGCCGGCCTCGCCCTTGGACCGGATCATCGCCGCACCCTCGGTGATCCGACGCAGCGCCTCACCCAGGTTGGTCGCACCGCAGACGAAGGGGACCTGGAAGGCCCACTTGTCGATGTGGTTCTCGTAGTCGGCGGGGGTGAGCACCTCGGACTCGTCGATGTAGTCCACCCCCAGCGACTGCAGCACCTGCGCCTCGGCGAAGTGACCGATCCGGGCCTTGGCCATCACCGGGATGGAGACCGCCTCGACGATGCCGTCGATCATGTCGGGGTCGCTCATCCGGGACACCCCGCCCTGGGCCCGGATGTCGGCCGGGACCCGCTCCAGTGCCATCACCGCGACCGCGCCGGCGTCCTCGGCGATCTTGGCCTGCTCGGGGTGACCACGTCCATGATCACGCCGCCCTTGAGCATCTCGGCCATGCCTCGCTTGACCCGGGCGGTGCCAAGGCTCTCCCCGCTCACGCCCACGCCGCCTTCGGCGTGAGGGTGGCGCCGTGTCCGGAAGCGATGTGTCTGCCGGAGCACGGTTGTCCGTGGCCGTCCTGGGTAGTGAAGGCGTCGTAGACCACGATGTGATGCTTGCGGTCGAGTCGAGATACCAGGGCAGTCACGGCAACCTGTTTCGTTCCCTCTTCAGGGAAATCCAAATGGAGGTCATCGAAGCCGGCGAACAGTCCATCGGTCCCGGTCAGACGTTCCGAGACTGCTCGCCTGAGGTCGTCGAAGGCGCGTAGGGTCTGCGCAACCGTCACTGAACGGTCGGGGCTCGAACTCTGAACGAGGGCCGATTCGATCACCAGGTTCAACTCCGCGGCAGTCATGCTGTGCATGCATCCCAAGCCACAGAGAGATACTGAGCCTCTTGGAATTCGCGCAGGCCCTCGCGAGCACCTTCTCGGCCGAGGCCACTTTGCTTCACGCCCCCGAACGGGGCGGACGGGTCGGAGACGACACCTCGGTTGACACCAACCATGCCGGCATCGAGCCGCTCGGCAAGGCGCAGGGCTCGGCCGAGGTCGCCGGCGAAGACGTAGGCAGCAAGGCCGTACTCGGTGTTGTTGGCCTGCTTGATGAGGTCGGCGTCATCGGTGTACGCGACGATGGGGCCACGGGCCCAAAGATCTCTTGGGCGAGAATCGAGTTGTCGGGCTTCACGTCGACAAGGACGGTGGGCGCGAAGAAGTGTCCCGGAGCTTCGGGCATGCGCGCCTGGTGCGAGATGCGTGCACCTTGCCGGACCGCGTCCTCCACAACGGCCGCGATCCTTTCGGCGGCGGCCTTGGAGATCATCGGGCCGATGGCCGAGCCGTCTGCAGCGGGACCGACGGTGAGTTTCTCCACCTCGGCACCGAATCGGGCGATGAACTCCTCCGCGATGGCATCGTGGACGTAGATTCGGTTGGCGGCAGTGCATGCCTGTCCGCCGTTTCGGAACTTGGCGATCATCGCTCCGGTCACCGCGGTGTCGAGATCGGCGTCCTCGGTGACTACGAGCGGAGCATTGCCACCCAGCTCCATCGAGGCGTTGACCACACGGTCTGCGGCCTGGGCGAGCAGGATGCGACCGACTGCGGTGGATCCGGTGAAGGAGATCTTCCGGACCCGGGCGTCGCCCATCCAGGCCGACACCACGTCGGCCGCAGCGGTCGTGGGCACAATCTCCAGCACTCCGTCGGGAAGGCCCGCCTCACGCAGCAGGTCGGCGATTGCGAGCGCTGTCAGCGGGGTCTCGGCTGCTGGTTTCAAGACCGCCGTGCACCCTGCTGCAAGAGCCGGTGCGATCTTGCGGGTCGCCATCGCGGCGGGGAAGTTCCACGGGGTGACGAGCGCGGCGACACCGGCGGGCTTGTGGTGCACCACAGAGCGCGCTCCTCCAGCAGGTGCTTCGCCGAACTCGCCAGCTGGACGTACTGCTTCCTCGGAGAACCATCGGAAGAACTCCGCCGCGTAGGCGACCTCGGCGGCAGCGTCGGCGAGCGACTTACCGTTCTCGTGGGCGATGAGCGCGGCGAGTCGATCCTTGTCGCGCAGCATGAGGTCGAACGCCGTGCGCAACACCTCTGATCGGCGGCGTGGAGCGAGCGAGGCCCAGGTTGGAAAGGCCTGGTGGGCGCGGCCCAGGGCAGCGGTGGCTTGCTCGACAGTGGCGTCAGGGACGTGATCAATCACCGCAAGGGTGGCGGGGTCCTCGACTTCGAAAGTGGCGCTGATCACGGGTAGAGTCCTCTCTGGCGGTGGGCCTCTGCGACCCTTTGCACGGCCAAGCAGGTGGCCGCAGTTCGTAGTGAGACGTCCCGGCGGGTCGCCTCGGTCAAGACGTCGTTCCAGGCGGACGCCATACGCTCTGACAGGCGGCTTTCGACGTCCGTCTCGCTCCACCAATAGGCCTGGTTGGCTTGGACCCATTCGAAGTAGGACACGACGACGCCGCCGGCGTTGGCGAGGATGTCGGGCACGACGAGTACGCCGCGGTCGGCAAGGACCTGGTCGGCCTCCGTGGTCGTGGGGCCGTTTGCGCCTTCAACTACGACGGCCGCGCGGACTCGGTCGGCGTTCGCGGCGTTGATCACGCCCTCGATCGCGGCCGGGACCAAGAGGTCGACATCGAGCGTTAGCAGCGTGTCGCTCTCGATCGGAACCCCGCCGTCGAAGTGCTGGACGGCGCCGGTCCCGTCGACGTGGGTGGCGAGGGCCTGCACGTCGATCCCATTGCGGTTCCAGATGCTTCCCGACGCATCGCTGACAGCGATCACACGGATACCTGCCTCCTCCAGCAAGCGGGCTGCTCCGCGGCCGACCTTGCCGAATCCCTGGACCGCTGCGGTCGCATGCGGGGGGTGATGCCGACGTGCCTGAGGGCGGCCAGAGCGATCTCCACGACACCGAACGACGTCGCGCCCGCGCGCCCGAGGGATCCCCCTAGTCCGACGGGCTTCCCAGTGGTCACGCCCAATACGGTGTGACCACTGGCAACCGAGAAGGTGTCCATCATCCAGGCCATGTGACGCTCATCTGTGCCGATATCCGGTGCCGGAATATCACGATTGGGGCCGATCACCGGAAGGATCTCGGAGGTGAAGCGGCGCGTCACTCGCTCCAGTTCAGCCGCCGAGTAGTTCTCTGGAGCAATGCGAACACCGCCCTTCGCGCCCCCGTAGGGCAGGTGCATCAAGGCGCACTTCCAGGTCATCCACATCGCCAGGGCGCGCACCTCGTCGAGGTCCACGTGGGCGCTGAACCTGACCCCACCCTTCGCCGGGCCGCGGGTGAGGCTGTGCTGCACCCGGTGTCCGGTGAGCACTTCGACCGACCCGTCGTCTCGCCTCAACGGGATACTCACAGTGACTTCGCGCCGCGGCGCACGCAGCATGTCGAGAGTGCCCCCGTCGTAGCCGAGGATCTCTGCGGCCTGCTCGAGCTGAGCCACAGCGTCGGCCAACGGCCCTGCCTCGTCGGTCGATTGAGCCACGGCCGTCATGCGAGAGTCGTCAGGGCATCGCGGAGGACTTCGAGCGCCTCGGCCAACAGCCCATCGCTGATCGTCAAGGGCGGCAGGAACCTCAGAACATTGCCGAACGTGCCGCAGGTGAGCACAATCACGCCCGCGGCGTGGGCAGTTGCGGCGACGGCACGCGCAAGATCCGCGTCGGGCTCGCTGGTGCCGGCACGAACCAGCTCGACTGCGATCATCGCCCCGCGGCCGCGAACATCGCCGATGCGAGGGTCGACCGCCCGCATACGTTGCAGTTCGGCCAGCATCAGCGTTCCGATCTCACGTGCGCGAGCGGTCAGCCCGTCCTCGACGATGGTGTCGATTGCAGCCAGCGCAGCCGCACAAGCCAGTGGGTTTCCGCCGTAGGTACCCCCGAGACCGCCAGAGTGTGGTGCGTCCATGATCTCTGTTCGGCCCGTGACTGCCGACAAGGGCAATCCCCCGGCAATACCCTTGGCCGTCACAATCAGATCGGGAACAACGCCCTCGTGATCGCAGGCGAACATGTCACCGGTGCGGGCGAAGCCGGTCTGGACCTCGTCAGCCACGAACACGACGCCGTTCGCGGTGCACCACTCGATCAGCGCGGACAGGAAGCCCGCAGCCGGCTCGATGAATCCGCCCTCACCCTGGATCGGCTCGATCACCATCGCCGCCAGGTTCGCCCCGCCGACCTGCTTCTCGACGACCTCAATGGCACGGCGAGCGGCCGTCGGTCCGTCGACCTCGTCGCGGAACGGATACGACAACGGGGCGCGGTAGACCTCAGAGGCGAACGGTCCGAACCCATGCTTGTAAGGCATGCTCTTCGCCGTCATCGCCATCGTGAGGTTCGTCCGCCCATGGTAGGCGTGATCGAACACGACCACCGCCTGACGTCCGGTGTGAGCGCGAGCTATCTTGATGGCGTTCTCGACCGCCTCTGCCCCCGAGTTGAACAATGCGGTGCGCTTGTCATGTGTACCTGGTGTCAGTTCGTTCAGCCGCTCGGCAACTGCCACGTAGCTCTCGTATGGCGTCACCATGAAGCACGTGTGGGTGAACTCAGCGACCTGCGCCCGCACGGCCTCGACAACCCGCGGCGCGCTGTTGCCGACTGTGGTGACAGCGATCCCAGACCCAAGATCGATCAAGTGGTTGCCGTCGACATCCTCGACGATTCCCCCCGCGGCGCGCGCAGCGAACACTGGCATCGTCGTCCCGACGCCCGCCGCAACGGCTCCAGCCTTGCGACTCATCAACTCCTTCGAGATCGGACCCGGGATAGCGGTGACCAGCCTTCGGCGCTGAGGGATCGGCATCGTGATCGGCTTTCTGGTGGGCTCGGATGGGATGCCGCACCAGTGTGGTCCGCGAGGACCTATGCAGTCGAATACTTCCTAGGCAGGATCTGATTGCGTTTCAGGCATACTGAGTCCATGGAACTGCGCCATATCCAGTACTTCGTGACGGTGTGTGACGAAGGCTCCGTCAGCCGAGCGGCTCAGACACTGCACATCACGCAGCCGAACCTGTCGCGTCAACTGCGACAATTCGAACGAGACCTCGGCGTCGACATGTTCGACCGCAGCACCGGCCGCCTGATCCCCACGTCATCGGGCCGAACCCTTCTGCCCATGGCTCGCGGTGTGTTGGCGGCCTCTCGCGCACTGGCAATGGCGGCGCACGCACGAGGCAGCGGGACACTCGAGAGTCTCACCATCGCTGCGCCAAGCGTGACGCTGAACGACATTGTCGCGCCGTTTGTCGCCACGCTGGGTTCGGAAGCGCCGACGATCGACGTCTGGACCACCGAAGGCACCACGCCCGCCGCGCTCTTCGCCAGAGGGGCAGACGTGGTAGTCATGACGACCGACAGTTCCCGAACGTACGCCCGCCGCACGCTCGCGCACCTTCCCGTCTGGCTACAGGTTCCGGCCGATCATCCGTGGGCGGGCCGAGCCCACGTGACGCTGGACGAGGCAGCGAGCGAGCCAGTCATTCTGCCGCCGCTTGACACCTCCGCACGCCGATCATGGGACGCTGCACTCACCCACCACGGCGTGCACGCAACGTCCGTGATCGACGCGGCGAGCAGCACCATCGCCCAGGCTCTAGCAGCCGCAGGGCGGGGGCGGCCATCGCGACAGACGATCCCAGATTCGGCCTCATCCCACTCGAACTGACCACGGGCACGCAGAATGCGCGACTGCAGATTGAACTAGCGGCTACGTGGTCACACGATCACCCAGCCCATCGCACCTTGGCTGCACTGGCCACCCGCTTGGAGGACTTCACCAGGGAGAGGTACGGACAGATCTCGACCTAGCGCTCCCCCAAGGTCGACGGACACTAGTTGTCGCCGTACGAATCGCGTCCGCGACGATGGACCGCCGGCACGGCCCTTCGACGGCTCGAGCGGCGGCATCGGCGATATCGGCGATATCGGCGAGGCCCGGCAACGATGGGAAGTCCGTCGCTATCACGACTGTCAGCGACGCGTTCGACGGCGGCGGCCGCCTCGGAGTGGATCTGTTTGGCCCGCGGTGTCCGCCATCGCGAAGGTGGCGTCGGCCTCAATCTGTCCCCGGTGCAGGTGATCGTGGCGGCCCAGGGTGGCGCCGTCAGCCTGCGCAACGAACCTGGTGACACCACTGTCGCCGCACGTCCGCACCGCACGTCACGGAAACCCACCGGTGCCTCCGAGCGCGGACCCAAGCCCGCTGTCGAAGTCCATCGGTACGGCACAGACCCGAATCAGGGAACGCACAGCGGAGATTGTGATCGTCGGTGGTGTCGAGCCTCCAGACGAAACGAGACACCAAGTGAAGTCCCGCAAGAAGCTTGCCGCAGCGAGCATGCTCATCATCATTCCGGTCGCCGCGGCTTGCACTGCCGCGGCTGAAGACGACTCCTCGGCCACAGCCACCTCTAGCTCCCCCACCACGTCGTCATCGACCGAGTCCGCGACCGAGGTGCCGGAGGAGGGGGCGCTTCCCGAAGGCGGCACGCCCCGGACGGCACGGAGATGAGCGTCGGCGGCCCCGGCGAGTCCGTCGATCCCTCCTCTGTGACCACTGAGGAGGAACTCGTGACGCTGATCCAGGACGCGTATGGCGACGGCAGCCTCGACCTGCACCGCGGCCACCAGCCCGTCCAAGACGTGCTCGACGAAGTGCTCGCCATCAGCCACGGCGAGCTCCACGTTCGCATGGAGGAGCAGGGCCAGAACCTCGAGGCCGTCGCCGAGGACATCGGCGTCGACCCCCAGGCCCTTGTCGACGCGCTCGTTGATTCCTGGAGCCCCGCGATCGACAACCTGCTCGAGGACGGCACGATCACGCCGGCCGAGGCCGCCGAGTACGAGGCCGCCCTCGAGGATGCGTTCACTTTCCGCGTCACCTGGGACGGCGAAGAGGAGACTCCCACCTTCTCCGGCCTGGACGCCTGAGCCGTGGCCGGCGCACTCCGCCGACTGGCGCTCTTGGGAGGGGCAGCCACGGTTGCAGCGGCCGTGGCCCTTCTCCCGTCGCCCGCCCAGCCACACAGCCTCGATAGCAGCACGCTCTCCGTCCATACCGGCGACGACGGCGCCGACGTAACCATCAGCATCGCCCTCGAGACCCTCGATCAAGCACTCGGCACTGACTACGGCAGCAGCGAGGTCTCGACCTATTCCGACGAGCTGGCCGCCTACATCGGCAACCACCTCACCGTCACCAGCGACGACGGGACCGAGTGGACTGTGAGCTGCACTACGGATTGGGTTCCAGATTCGGTGATGAGTCGAGGGCCTGACTGAAAGGCTCCGAGAGTGCCTCGTCCCTATCCGCCCGAGTTCCGTGCACGCGCTGTCGCGCTGGTCCGTTCGGGCAAGCAGGTCAAGCAGACCGCCTACGAGCTCGGCATCAGCGCTGGCTGTCTTCACAACTGGGTGCGCCAGGATCAGATCGACCGTGGCGAGCGCTCCGGCGTTACTACCTCGGAGTCGGGCGAGCTCCGTGCGGCCCGTAAGCGCATCCGGGAACTCGAGACCGACCTGGCGATCGTCCGTCAAGCGGCGAAGTTCCTGGACCAGGACAAGCCACACCCAAAAGGGTTCACCCGGTGATCGACCGACTGGCCGATGCCGGGATGTCCGTCGACGTTGCTTGCCGGGTGCTTGGGGTCTCGCGGCAGGGCTATTACCGCTACAAACGGCGTCCGATGTCGGCGACTCAGTTGCGCCGGCAGTGGCTGACCGGTCTGATCCGGGAGGTCCACGTCGCTTCCCGCGGCACCTACGGCTACCGCCGTGTCCATGCGGAGCTGACGATGGCGATGGACGTCCAGGTCAGCTCGCGGCTGGTGTCGGTCCTGATGACGCAGGCCGGGATCTACGGGCTTCCAGGACCTGCACGGGTCAAGCGGCTCAAGGGTGTCGTGACCGCCGACGATCTGGTCAATCGCAAGTTCCATCGGCTTCGGGCGAATGAGCTGTGGGTCACCGACATCGAGCGCCACGAGGCGCTGTTGAACCGAGTGGGGGTGAGAGACCACCACCGCCGTGTTGTCGCAGTAGCACGGTGAAGCTGAGGGCAGCCCGAACCTCCGGGACGGGGGTGAGGGTGGAAGCAGTCCTGACAACGACGGGACGCGTCAGCACTGCCAGATGGCGCGGGTCCGGCTAGCAAGACGGGAAGGCGTACGTGAGGAACCAGCGGCTGAACGCCCCTCAAGAGAGCCTCCGGCTCGAACCTGGTGGATCAGGGCCGGTTAGCAGCGCGCACCCGCACCCGGTGTCTTCGGACATCGTGGTGCGGGAAACTCCTTGGCTGGGTGATGTCGCCAGCCGGGAGGCCGTGGTGAATGTCTGCGGCGTAGCCGCGGCGATGCTGCAGGGGCATAGCTGGGCGCCGACCCCGTCGAACGGTTCGACAGTGAACGTGGGAACCACCGCGACGATCCCCTCCCCGTGCAGCAGCCTGCTGTTCGGCGGGAAGGTCCGTCGCCGACCGATGTCGTCGTGGTGGGGCGGAGGACCCGTAGTAGTCCGAGGCCGGGAAAGCCGGTCACATGGCGAAGGGGTCCAGCGTGTTCGCGGCATCAACGTGTTCGCAGGAGGGCGCTGGTGAACACCGGCGAACCGTCGCGCGCCGTCTTCCCCGAGCGGGAAGAGGCCGAGTGGCGGGTACTGCGGATGCAGAAGAAGCTGCACCGATGGGCGACGGAAGATCCCGACCGTCGTTTCGATGACCTCGCCAACCTTGTCTACGACCCGGCCTTTCTGGTCGTGGCGTGGCACCGGGTGCGGGGGAACAAGGGAGCACGAACAGCCGGCGTCGACGGGGTCACCCCGCGCGGCGTGGGCGGGGCGGCGCCCGATCTGCTGGCCGAGGTCCGCGAGGACTTGAAGGCCGGACGGTTCGTGCCGCTGCTGGTGCGGCAGAAGACGATCCCCAAGGCGTCGGGAAAGGTCCGGTCGCTGGGGATCCCGACTGCTCGTGACCGGGTCGTGCAGGCTGCGTTGAAACTGGTGCTCGAGCCGATCTTCGAGGTGGACTTCAAGCCGTGTTCCTACGGCTTCCGTCCTCGTCGCCGGGCGCAGGACGCGATCGCTGAGATTCACTACCTCGCATCACCCACCCGGAACTACGAGTGGGTGTTCGAGGCCGACATCAAGGCGTGCTTCGACGAGATCGACCACACCGCACTGATGGAGCGCGTGCGTCGACGTGTCGGGGACAGACGGGTCCTGGGCTGGGTCAAGGCGTTCTTGCGGGCCGGTGTCCTCACCGAGGACGGCCTGAACCGCGAGACGATCACCGGCACACCTCAAGGCGGGATCTTGTCACCGCTGCTGGCCAACATCGCCCTGTCCGTGCTGGACGAGCACTTCACCACCAAGTGGGAAGCGCTCGGCCCGGAGTGGACACGTGCCAAGCACCGACGCGCCGGCGGTGCGGTCATGAAGCTCGTCCGCTACGCCGACGACTTCGTGGTCCTCATCCACGGTCAACGCGCCGACGCGGAAGCGCTATGGGGCGAGGTCGCAGAAGTTCTCGCACCGATGGGCCTGCGCCTATCAGTCGAGAAGACGAGGGTCTGCCACATCGATGAGGGGTTCGACTTCCTCGGCTGGCGCATCCAGCGCCGTGACTGGCGAAGCCGGACCGGCAAGAAGGCGATCTACACCTACCCGTCGAAGAAGTCGCTGACTTCGATCATCGACAAGGTGCGGACGCTGACGCGCCGTGCAAGACATCGAACGCTCGCAGACCTGCTGCGCCGGTTGAACCCGACGCTGCGGGGCTGGTGCACCTACTTCCGCCACGGAGTGTCCTCGCGGACGTTCGGCTACGTCGATCACTTCGCCTTCTGGCGGGTGATCGGGTGGCTCCGCAAACGACACCTCGGGCTGAACATGCACGCCCTGGTCCGGCGCTACCTGCCCGGGTGGCACATCCGTGCCGGAGGGATCGACATGTTCCGAGCCAACGCGTTCCCTATCGAGCGCTACCGCTACCGGGGCACCAAGATCCCGACCCCATGGTCGAGTTCAACAACGCCACATCCGAGCCCAGCGGCATGACCACGTGGAGAGCCGGATGCGGTGAGAGTCGCACGTCCGGTTCGGAGGGCGGGCCGGGGAAACCCAACAGCCGAGAGGCTGACAGGGCGCCCCGGTCCGACCCCTACACCGAACACCCCACGCGCGAGGGAAAGGTCTACTGCGCCGCCGTTCTCGACGCCTACAGCCGGCGGATCGTGGGCTGGTCCATCGACTCGCGCCAAGACTCGACGCTGGTCGTCAACGCGCTCGACATGGCCATCCGCAACCGCCAACCCGAACCCGGCGGCGTGGTCCACGCCGATCACGGAGCCCAGTTCACGTCCTGGGCCTTCGGCGACCGAGTACGGACCGCGGGGCTCTTGCCGTCCTTCGGCACCGTGGGCGACGGTCTGGACAACGCGATGATGGAAAGCTTCTGGTCCTCGACGCAGATCGAGCTCCTCAACCGCCGCAAGTGGAAGACCCGAGTAGAGCTCGCGAACGCGATCTTCGAGTACATCGAAATCTTCCATAACCGCCAGCGCCGCCACTCCGCGCTTGGCTACAAGACCCCAATCGAATACGAGCTAGCCTCACCCGCAGACACCGTTTCCGCCTGATGACTCAACACCCGTCGTGGAAACCAGGCTGTAGGGCAGGTCAAGGTGTCAACCAAACCCGGGGCAGTCCCCCGGCGGGCAGGGTCGCTCAGAGGTGCCCGCCCTGTTTGCTGATGATGCCGCCAACCATCCGCTTTACGTCCTCGTTGTGCTCGTAGATGAGCTTCTTCGCGTCGTCGACTGATCGAGCTTGCAAGGCCGCGGTGAGCTGCTGGTGGTAGCGGACGTCGAAAAGGTTCCACCAGTCCAGGTCGGCGATGGCGTTGCGCCACACGCCCGAGATGCCAAGACGCGAGAACGCGTCGATGAGCTGCTGGCATCCGCTGAGCCCCACGAACTCGGCGTGGTAGCGGACCTCGATGATGTCGCGCACCTGTCCGTCGGGCTTCGGGCCGGGCAGGCCGGCCTCGGTCCGCCACGTCGCCGCCGCCACTCGGATTGCGGAGATCTGCTCCAGGGTGAGCGCTTGCGGGGCCGCCTTCTTCTTTCTGAGCGGCGAGGTTCCCTCGACCGGATTGCGACTGATGGCGTCGTGCCGCAGCGCGTAGCTGAACAGGAGGTTCAGCATCGTCCTCGCCTGACGGGCTTGCGACGGGGAGTTCTTCCCCTGGCGCGCGAGGAACCACTCGACCCTGCCGGTGGTGATTTCAGCGAGGTTGTAGTGATCGAACGCCGGGCGTACATGCAACTGAAGGCAGCCGCGATAGTTCTCCTTGGTGTTGCTGGCAAGGTCACGCAGTTCCAGGTCTGCCAGCCACAGCTCGGCAAGTTGAGAGAACGAGCTGGTCGGCCTCAGGACGCCCTCACTGGGTAGCGAGGGGCGCTCACGAATGCGTTCCAAGAGCAGACTCCGCGCCGCGGCGGACGTTCGTCCGGTGGCCCGCACCTGGCGGAGTCGTCCGTCGAGATCACGTACGCGAGTCTCGGCGACAACGCCGCTGCGGGTCCGGCGCGTGTTGATCGTGCCGTGGGTTCCGATCGGGGTGCGTGGACGCCCGGAGATGCTCACGACAGTGCTTCCGGGTGGCGGAGCGCGTCGGCCTCCTCGAGCCGGGCGAGCCAGGCTTCGATCTCGCTGAGACGGAATCGCAGCTCTCGGCCAACCCGGAAGCCGCGCGGCCCGCGGCCCTGGCTTCTCAGGTCGTACAGCGTTTGCACGCTCACCCCGAGTTGGGCGGCGAGGGCAGAGAGCGTGAGGACCGGGTCGAGTCCAGACTCATATCCGGACGTGGCTGAGCGGGGCTGGCGACGTGTGGAGGTGGTCATGCAATCCAGGTGCACGAGGTGCTCCGGATATGGCCGAGAGCGCCCGAGGTCGCTCCAGGCACGTGCGGAACGAGACGCGTTAGTGGTGACTTTCTGGTGAGTTGCCATGAGTTCTCCTGAATTCAGGATCCCTGCATGGCTGCTGACCAGCGAGTTTGGTGGAGCTGAGGGGATTCGAACCCCTGGCCTTCTCATTGCGAACGAGACGCGCTACCAACTGCGCCACAGCCCCAAGCAGGGAGAAACGTTAGCACCCGCACCGAGTGCCACCGAATCCGCGGGGGTCAGCTGCCGGCTGCCCGCCGCCGCTCACGCTCCGCCTCCGAACGCGTCCCGCGTTCGGCGCGATCGTGCGCCTCGGCCTCACGGACCAGCTCGGAGTCGTCGACGTTGCGGCCCGAGCTCCACACGCCGGTGGAGTCGAGGTCGATGGTGCGCACGGTCCGGTTGGCGGCCGCCTTGCCGACGTACGTCGGGAGGGTGACCGGGACCGGCTCCCAGGTGCCGGGGCGGGACCCTGCGGCTCGACCGGCTCGTCGACCGCGATGATCTCCCCGGTCTCCTCGTCGATCTGGACCGCAGCGGTCTGCTCGGTCGCCGGGTCGTCGGCGGCAGAGGACCGCACGGTGGTGAGCGGGCGGGCGCGCTCGTTGCGGACCATCAGCCGGCAGGCCACCAGCCACGCCACCACGATTCCCGCCGGTACCGCGACCCAACCGACCGCGATGACCCCGGCGACGGCGACTGCGGCGGTGACGGCGAGGGCCGCCAGCACCGTGGTGAGCACCCGCCGGCGGCGCTGCGCGGCACGCCGGGCGGCGGCACGACGGCGGCGAGCCTGTTCGAAGGTGAGCGGACTGCGCGCGACTGCGGCGACGGCGGCCGCACGGGCCGCCCGGCGCTCGGCGCGAGCGGCGCGGCGGCGGGCGATCAGACCCGGCGTGGGCGCGGTGTCGGCGGTGTCGACGTTGGCGGCGTTGGTCCGGTGGGTCGTCGAGCTCTCGGGGCCGTCGATCTCGGCGGCGGTAGGGCGGTCGGCGGCGTCATCGGCGGGACCGTGCTCGGTCCGCACCACGGTGCGCCTCGAGACCAGCGCGGTGGCCCGGGCCGAGACGGCGTCGCGCCGGGCGAGCACCCGGGCCCGCTCGGAGACCTCTTCGACCGTGCGACTGGCCGACGCCTCCTCATGATGTCGGAGCGCTTTGGGGACCAGGTAGACGACCCACGCCACGGCGACGGCCACGAAGATCAGTGCGCTCACACGGGAGAGGTTAGGAGCGGTACCGCAGGTCGGGACGCATGTCTAGCGGTGTGTCACAGATTGATTCCTGTGACTTCTGGGATCAACGGGACGACGGGCGACGTCCACCCGTCTCGAACCTGTCGGCCGAAACCCGCACGACACGCCGTGCCGCCCCGGCGTGTCGTGCGGGTTTCCCCGGCTGACCGGTGAAACCCGCACCCTCACCCCAGCGCCGACACGTCCCCCCGGACGCCTCCATCCGGGCCAACAACCCGGCCGGCACCTCTTCCTTGGTCACCGCGAAGATCCGGTGGTCGCGCCAGTCGCCGTCGATGTGCAAGAACCCCGGGGCGTAGCCGACCTCGCGGAGGCCGAGCTTCTCCACCACGCGCAGCGAGTTGGTGTTCTCGGGGCGGATGCAGATCTCGATCCGATGCAGCCCGGCGGTGGTGAAGCAGTGGTCGATCACCATCGCCACCGCCCGCGGCACCACTCCCTTGCCGGCGAAGCGCTGGTCGATCCAGTAGCCGACGGAGGCGAACTGCGCCGAGCCGCGGACGATGTTGTTCACGCTGACCTGACCGGCGAACGCGCCGTCCACCTCCACCACGAACGGGTACGTCGTCCCGCGGCGGGCCGCCGCGCGGAGTCGGCGTACCAGGGCGCGGAAGGTGGTCGGGCGGGCGTCACCGCCCGGAGGGACGGTGGCGTCCCAGGGCGCCAGCCAGGCGCGGTTGCGCTGTCGCGCGGCACGCCAGGCGGGTCCGTCGGCGACGCGGATCGGACGCACGGTGACCTCGGGCGCGACGCCGGAGGTGAGCCGGTTGGGCCAGGCGCGTCCGGGCGTGGCGGTGCTCATCCGGCCGGGCTGGGGCACCCGGCGCAACCTCGTCAATGGTCGCTCCCGGTGATCTGCTCGACGGCGTGCGCCAGCACCGGGACCAGCACGTTCAGCGCGTCCTTCACGCCGCCGCGGGAGCCGGGCAGGTTGACCACCAGGCAGTCGCCGGCGACACCGGCCAGGCCGCGGGAAAGGACGGCGGTCGGCACTCCCTTGGCGACACCGGCGGCCCGGATCGCCTCGGCCAGGCCGGGGATCTCGCGGTCCAGCAGCGGACCGGTCACCTCGGGGGTGCGGTCGGTGGGGGTGAGTCCGGTGCCGCCGGTGGTCAGCACCACGCGGGCGCCGGCGCCGATCGCGGCGGCGATCGCCTCGCCGACCGGCTCGCCGTCGGGACGCACGAGCGGCTCGGCGACCTCGAAGCCGAGGTCGGCCAGGGCGGCCACGATCAACGGACCGGTGGTGTCCTCGTAGACGCCGGCCGCGGCCCGGTTGGAGGCGACCACAACCCGCGCCGGTAGCCCGGCGACCCGACCCGGCTCAGTCACGACGCCAGTCCCCCGACTTCCCACCGCTCTTGGTCTCCACCCGCACGTCGCTGATCACCGCACCCTTGTCGACCGCCTTCACCATGTCCACCACGGTCAGCGCCGCGACCGTCACCGCGGTGAGGGCCTCCATCTCCACGCCGGTCCGGTCTGTGGTGCGGACGGTCGCGGCGATCTCGACGGCGTCGTCGGCGACGGCCAGGTCGACCTGCACACCGCTGATCGCGAGCGGGTGGCACAGCGGGATCAGCTCGGGAGTCCGCTTGGCGCCCATGATGCCCGCGATCCGGGCCACCGACAGGGCGTCACCCTTCGGCACCCCCTCGCCGCGGAGCAGCTCGACCACGGTCGTGGCGACCAGGACCCGGCCCGAGGCGGTGGCGGTGCGCGCGGTCACGTCCTTCGCGGAGACGTCGACCATCCGCGCGGCCCCGGTCTCGTCGACGTGGGTCAGCCGCGGCTCGGTCATCGGTTCACCTTCCCCCTCCGGCCCGGTGGCCGGACTCGCCGGTCGCGGCGCTCGCCACCACGATCGCCCCGATCCTCGCACCCTCGGGCAGCTCCTCGGAGCCGGGCGGCACCACCAGCACCAGCTCGGTGCGGGCCAGCAGCCGCTGGGAGTGGCCGACGTGGCCGGGCAGCACCACCGCCCGACCGTCCTCGCCACGACCACCCGGCAGCAGCAACGTGCGGTCGGGCGATCGCCGTACCGGGGCTCCGAGGGTGACCGGCACCGTGACGTCCGGGTCGGCGCCGGACAGCACCGCCAGCAGCGGACGGACGAACGCCTGGAAGGTCAGGTACGACGCAGCCGGGGTGCCCGGCAGGTTCACCACCGGCACGGCCCGGCGCCCCTGCTCGCCGTCGACGTGCAGCACGCCGTGTCCCTGGGGCCGACCGGGCCGCACCGCGACCTGGCCGAACCAGAACCCGCCACGACCGGCCAACGCCGCCTTGACCACGTCGTGGTCGCCGGCCGAGACGCCACCGGTGGTCACCACCAGGTCGGCATCGCGCACGGCGTCGTGCAGCAGCACCAGGAACGCCTCCGGGTCGTCGCCGACCGGGCCGCGGTGGCGCACCTCGGCGCCGAGGGCACGGGCCTCCGCGACCAGGGTGACCGCGGTGCTGTCGTGGATCGCGCCCGGGGCGAGGTGGGCCGGGTCGGTGCCGGCCGGGACGAGCTCGGAGCCGGTGGTGAGCACCACCAGGCGCGGCGCGGGCCGGGCGGCGACACGGGCGACCCCGGCCGCCGCCAGCAGACCGGCGGTGCGGGGGTCGAGCGGGTCGCCGGCGCGGGCGAGGGTCTCGCCGGCGGCCACGTCCTCCCCGGCACGACGGATGTGGGCGCCCGCCCGGAGGTCACCCGGCAACCGCACCCGGTCGCCCTCGCCCGTGGTCGCCTCGAACGGGACGACGGTGTCGGCACCGGGCGGGACCGGCGCGCCGGTCATGATCCGGACCGCGGCGCCCGGCTCCAGCGCCGACGGACCGGCCGCGCCGGCGCCGACCGCGGCCACCACCGGCAGCGACACGTCACCGCCGGGACCTCCGGGACCGGCCCCGGCCCCGGTCACGTCGGGAGCGATGTCGGCGGCGCGCACGGCGTACCCGTCCATCGCGGCGTGGTCGAAGCGCGGCACCGGCACCGCGGCCTCGACGTCGGCGGCGAGGACCCGGCCGACGGCGTCCGCGAGCGCCAGGTCGACCGCGGGCAGCGCCCCGATGCCGTCGAGCAGGGCGCTGAGGTGCTCGGCGACGGCGCGGGACGCGCCCGGCGGGGTCACCCCTCGCCGTCGAGGACCTTGTTGCCCTCGATCCGCTGGGCGCCGCGACCGCTCAGGGCGACGTCCCCGACCACGGCGACACCGGGACCGAAGGTCCAGTCGCCGTCGATCCGCAGCGAGGTCGCCTGCTGCAGCGACGGCGCTCCCTCGGGGAAGCGCTTGTCGAACTCGCCGACCAGCTTGTAGTGGTCGCTGTCGAGGTCGATGAACGGCACCTCAGCGGCCACCTGCTCGAGCGCGAAGTCACTGCCGATGGCGTAGACGTCGGAGCGCAGCACCAGCAGGTCGTTGGTGGTCTTCACCGGGATGAACCGGTCGCGGCCCACCTCGATCAGCCGGGCACCCTCGAACACCTCGATCGCCGCGCCCATCGCGGTCTCGATCTGGACCACCTTCGGGGTGCTCGGGTCGGCGGGGTCGAGGTGCTTCACGTTGCGGATCAGCGGCAGGCCGAGGATCCCCTCGCGCTCGTCCAGGGCCTTCTTCATCGCGGCCAGGTCGAACCAGAGGTTGTTGGTGGAGCAGTAGCGGTGCCGGTCCAGGTCGGCCAGTGCCTTCTGGTCCTCCGGCGCGGTCTGCGCGGTCTCGCGCAGCACGATCCGGCCGTCGGCCTTGCGCCGGGCGAAGTGTCCGCCCTTGCGGTCGCTCGGGGTCCGCCGGACCGCCTCGATCGCGAACGGGGCGCCCGAGGCGGCGAACCAGCCGGCGACCCGTGCGTCGGGGACCGCGCCCAGGTTGTCGGAGTTGGAGACGAAGACGTACCGGTAGCCGGCCTCGATCATCCGGTCGAGCAGTCCGGTGCCGCGCAGCGCGGTGTAGAGGTCGCCGTGACCGGGCGGACACCACTCCAGGTCCGGGTCGACCGGGTGGGCCGCCGGGCTCAGGTCGGAGGCCAGCAGCTTGGGCTCCTTGTTCTGCAGGAAGTCCAGCGGGAGGCCGTCGACGGCCAGGTCCTCGTAGCGGGCGAGCGCGTCGAGGGTGTCGGCGGAGGTGCGGAAGGAGTTCATGAAGAGCAGCGGCACCTCGGCGCCGTACTCCTTGCGCAGGTGCAGCACCTGGCGGGCGATGATGTCGAGGAACGAGAGCCCGCGCCGCACGCAGAGCAGCGACTTGGCGCGGTCCATCCCCATCGAGGTGCCCAGGCCGCCGTTGAGCTTGATCGTCACGGTCTTCGCGACCGCCTCGGCGGCGACGTCGTCGTCGACCTCGACGTCCTCGAGCCGCTCCATGTCGACCGGCTCGATCGTGGACTCCGGGATCAGACCGGTCTCACCGTGCTCGAGCAGGCGGTAGTAGTGCGCGAACGTGTCGATGGCGACCGGATCCACTCCCGCGTCGGCCATCTTCGCGCGTGCCTTCTCCAAGCCTGGGCTGCCCATGCCGCGATCGTAGGCTTGGAAGGTGCCGAGTCCACAACCGCGTCCTGATCCTGGAGACCGGCCGGATCGCACGCACCCGCCGTCCGGGAGGACGCCGGGCGACACCGGCACCGACCTGCGGGCCGCGAAAGCCGCTCTGCGGAGGGAGATCCTCGCCCGGCGCGCGCAGATCGACGCCGGCCTCGCGCGGCTGCGCGCCGACGGGATCGCCGCCCGCGCCCACCGCACGCCGGAGGTACGACGGGCCGGCACGGTCGCCTGCTACCTCGCGATCGGGACGGAGCCGGGCACCGGCCCCCTGCTGGAGCGGCTGCTGGCCGACGGCAAGCGGGTGCTGCTGCCGGTGCTGCTGCCCGACAACGACCTGGACTGGGCCGAGTACGCCGGGCCCGACTCCCTGCGCGGGGGCCGGCACGGGCTCAGCGAGCCGACCGGGCAACGGCTCGGGGTGGACGCGATCGGCCGGGCGGACGTCGTACTGGTGCCGGGGCTGGCGGTCTCCAGCGACGGACACCGGCTGGGTCGGGGCGGCGGCTCCTACGACCGGGCGCTGGCGCGCGTGCCGGCGTCGACCTACACCGCGGTGCTGCTCCACCCGGAGGAGGTCGGGGTCGAGGTGCCGGTCGAGCCGCACGACCGGCCGGTCGATGCCGCGATCACCGCGCAGCGGCTGCACCCGATGCCGGGGTCCCCCGGCGGGCGGTGACTCGGGCGACGGAGCCGGGTCAGTCGAGCGGGGTGAGCACGAGGGTCTCCTCGGCGGCCCGCAGCACCGCCGGGCGGCTGAACGCCCACTCCAGGTACTCCCCGCGCGCCCACAGGTCGGTCTGGTCGGTGTAGTGCGGGTGGAAGGCGTGGCCGGAGACTCCGGTGAGGTTGATCCAGCGCGCCGCGTCGAGGTCGTCGAGCCCGACCACCATCCGCATCGACGGGGCGGTGGTCACGCCGTACCCCTGCTGCGCGTCCCAGCCGGTGGCGTCGACCAGCGAGCCGCCCCCGGCCCCGTCCCACCCGTCGCGGTTGAAGAGCCGCTCGACGATGTTGACGCCGGACTCCCCCAGCGTCGCCGAGCGCAGGGACAGCTCGTGGAGGTCGCCCCAGCTCCACTCGGCGGGGTCGGGCGAGAGCAGTCGGGTCAGCTCGTCGCGGCCGTCCATCATCGCCGCCCGCAGGATCTCGTCCCGGGTCTCCACCTCCTCGGTGGCGACGTCGTCCCACCACGGACTGTTCGGGCGCTCCAGCAGGCCGGCGACCACGTCCCACCACCGGGCGCCGTCGGTCGGGCGGAGTGCGGGCGGCAGCTCGTCGTCGAAGGTGTGCAGCAGGATCTGGCGCCAGGCCGCGTTGAAGACGGCCGCCGCGGCGCTGTCGGCGCCCTGCCGCTGGTCCCAGTCGGCGAGCAGCGCCTGACCGTCGGAGTAGTAGCCGGCCGGCAGCCCCACCTCCATCAGGTACGGCGTCAGCGTGGCCGCCCACGCGCTGCGGTCGTCGAGCTGGATGGTCTGCATCGTCGCCACCGACAGCTCCTGGTCCATGTCCAGCAGATCGGCGATCCGTGACGAGCGGTAGCCGCGCGCCCAGTCCTCGCCCAGGGCGTAGGGATAGCCGTCCGGGTCCACCGGCTGCTGGTTGGCCGTCACGATCGCGCCGGCCGGCGGGTCGAACGACCAGGGCAGCGCTTGGAACGGCACCGGGCGGCGTTCCCAGTCGTTGACCGAGCGCCAGCCGGCGACCGGAAGGGTGCCGTCGTGGCCGGGACGGCGGCGCGGGATCGCGCCGGTCGCCTGGTAGCCGATGTGGCCCGCCGTGTCGGCGTAGACGACGTTCTGCCCGGGGACCGCGAAGTCGGCCATCGCCGCGCGGAAGGAGGTCCAGTCGTCGGCCCGGTTGAGCGCGAAGAGCGCGTCCGCGGTGTTGCGGGGGCGCAGGGCGGTCCAGGCCAGCGCCACCCCCGGGCGCCACCCGGCCCGGTCGCCGCCCTCGGTCTCGTCGGGCTCAGCGCCGGCCAGGGTGGCTCCGGCGTCGACGACCGACTCCAGCAACCCGTCGCTGGTCAGGTCGACCCGGTCCGAGGACTCGTCGAGCTCGACGAGGTCGGAGAGCAGCGGGCCGTGCCGGGTCGCGCGGACCGTGATCTCGAGGGGCTCGTCCCCGCGCACCTCAAGCCGCTCCAGCCGTTGCACCAGCGGGCGTGGGCGGCCGTCGCGCAGCCAGGCGTCACCCACGACGCGCTCGACGTAGAGGTCGCTGACGTCCGCACCGAGATTGGTGAACCCCCAGGCGATGTCGGCGTTGTGGCCGATCACCACGCCGGGCACGCCGGAGAAGCTGAAGCCGGCCACGTCGTAGGGGCAGGCGCTGGTGACCCGGCGGCAGTGCAGACCGACCTGCATCCACACGCCGGGCAGCGAGACGCCCAGATGCGGGTCGTTGGCGAGGATCGGGGCGCCGGTGCTGGTGCGGCTGCCCGCCACCACCCAGCCGTTGCTGCCGATCCCCTCGTCGGCCCCGGCACCGCCGCCGAGCAGGCTGGTGGCGTTGCCGATCACGTCGACGGCGCCGGCCAGCGCCCGCGTCACCCGCGGTCCCGGGGCCGCCCGCAGCCGGGAGCCGGTCTCGGTGGCCTCCGGGTCGAAGACGCCGTCGACCACCGCACCCCGGTCCACGATCGGCGGGTGCGCCTCGCTGTCGTAGGCCGGGTAGAGCTCGGCGGCCCGGTCGGCGCCGACCAGCGCGGCGGTCACCGCGCGGGTCGCCTCGTCGTCGACGTTGGAGCGCAGGTCCCAGGCCATCGCCTTCAGCCAGGCGACCGAGTCCACGGCGGTCCACTTCTCCGGGGCGTAGTCCAGGCCGGTCAGGCCGAGCAGGGTGTACTCCAGCGACATCTCGCCCGGGGTGCGGTCGCCGAGGTAGGCGTTCACGCCCTCGGCGTAGGCGTCCAGCGCGTCGCGGGTCGCCGGCTCCAGCAGCGTCAGCTCCTGCTCGGCCACCCGGCGCCACCCCAGCGTGCGGACCACGAGGTCGCTCTCCAGGCCGGCCTCGCCGAACAGCTCGGCGAGGCGGCCGGCGGTGGCGTGCCGCCGCACGTCCATTTCGAAGAACCGCTCCTGGGCGTGCACGAAGCCCTGGGCATACATCAGGTCGTGGGTGGTGTCGGCGTAGATCTGCGGGATCCCGGCGCCGTCGCGGACCACCTCCACCGTGGCGTCGAGGCCGTCGAGCTCCATCCTCCCCGACGTCTCCGGCCAGGAGTGACGGACCACGACCACCCCGGTCAGCGAGGTGACCACCAGCAGCACCACGACGCCGACGACGCCGTACGTCGTCCAGCGCAGCGAGGGCGGCAGATCCCAGAAGCCACGTTCCTCGGGGCCGGGCGCATCCGCCCCTCCCCCTGCGGTCGCGCTGCGCGCGTTCCGCTCATTCGTCCCGTCCATCGCGCGGTCATTGTGCCGTCTCGAGGGGTCCTGGCGTAGCATTGGCAGTCGGAAACCGAGAGTGCTAACCGTTTCCCCGTCCCGTACCGCCCAGGAGCCGACCCATGCCCACCTACCAGTACCGCTGCTCGGAGTGCGACCACTTCTTCGAGCAGGTCCAGAGCTTCTCCGACGACGCGCTCACCGAGTGCCCGGAGTGCCGTGGCCGGCTGCGCAAGGTGTTCAACGCCGTCGGCGTCGTGTTCAAGGGCTCGGGCTTCTACAAGACCGACAGCCGCGGCTCCTCGACGTCGTCGAGCAGCACCGCCGCCTCCGGCACCGACGCCGGTTCCTCCGGCTCCTCCGGCGGGTCGTCCGGCGACTCCTCGAAGAGCCCCGCGGCCGCGGGCAGCTCCTCCAACAGCGGGTCGGGGAGCTCCTCGACGAGCGGGTCGAGCAGCTCGTCGTCGGCAGCCGCTGCTCCGTCCTCCTGAGCGCTGCCGCACACCCGCCGGCGGTGCCTGTGGAGAATCTCCCGGCGCCCTGGTGACCCACCGCTCGCGGCCCTAGCGTCGCGGCCATGCCTCGCACCGACCCCGCCCCACCACGCCGCCGCGCGGGCGACCTTCTCCGCTCGGTACGACGCCGGGTGCTGCGCCGGCGCCGCCTGCTCGCCGCCGCGGCCACCGCCGTCGCAGTCGCGGCCGGCCTGTCCGCGGTGGCCCCGACCGCACCGGCGACCAGCACCGTCGTCGTCGCCAGCCGCGACCTGCCCGCCGGCGCCCTGCTCGGCGCCGGCGACCTGACCGTCCGGGAGCTCCCCGACGGCGCGGTCCCGGACGGCACCCTCACCGCTCCCGCCGGTGCTGTGCTGGCCGGCTCGGTACGCCGCGGCGAGCCGATCACCGACGCCCGGGTGGTCGGCGCCGGACTGTTGCCCGACGGCGACGAACGGGTCGTGGTGCCGCTGCGACTCTCCGACAGCGAGCAGGCAGCACTGCTCGGTGCGGGCGACCTGATCGACCTGGTGGCCACCGACCCGTCGTCGGCGACGACCCGGGTGGTCGCCGAGTCGGTGACCGTGCTGGCCGTGCCGACACCACAGGGAGGAGGCGCGACCGGGGCGACGGGATCGCTCGGCGGGCGGCTGGTGATCGTGGCGGCACCGGTGACGGCCGCCGACGCGGTGGCGGCCTCCGGCGTGTCGTCGTTCGTGACGTTCCGTTGGGTGCGCCGTTAGGTTCTACTGCTGGGGTAGCGACGTCTGAGCATCTGCAAGGAGTGGATCGATGAGCGGTTTCAAGGCATTTCTCCTCCGCGGCAACCTCGTGGAGATCGCGGTCGGCCTGATCATGGCGACCTCGTTCGCCGTGGTGGTCTCGACCTTCACCGATGTGCTGATGGGATTCATCGGCAAGATCGGCGGACAGCCCAACTTCGACGAGGTCACCCTGGCCGACGTGGCGGTCGGACCGTTCATCACCGCGGTGGTGAGCTTCGCGATCCTCGCCGCGGTGGTCTACTTCCTGATCGTCATGCCCTACACGCGGGCGAAGGAGCGCTACTTCCCCGAGGAGGCCGACCCGAAGGCGCCCTCCGAGGTCGAGCTGCTCACCGAGATCCGCGACGCGCTGACCAACCGAGCCTGACGCAGGTCGACCGACGCGGCTCACTCCGCCGCTCGCTCGACGGGTGCCGCCTCATCCTCCGTGGTGGGGCGGCACCTGCGATTTCAGCCACCGGTCCGACGCCGACTCCCCCGGGCCGCCCGGCGCCGGTTCACGCTCGTCGCGCGTGGTCTCGGGCATCGGGTCGCCGAAGATCTCGGCCAGGCGGCGACGTCGCCTCCAATCGGCGGCACGGCGTTCGGCGTCGGTCGGCCCGGCGTCGGGCGGCCCGGCGTCGGCCGGGTCCGGCGCGGCGGGGTCCGCGGCGGCGTCGTACTGCTCGTCGGTCATCGTGGCCCCGGGGTCAGGTGCAGAGTCCGACCGCGGCCCGCTGGTCGTCCGAGAGGCCGCCGTCCTTCTTCTTGCCGTTCTTCTTGCCGCCCTGGCCCGAGCCGTCGCTGGGCGAGGCGGTGTCGGTGGGGTCCTCCGTGGTCGCGGAGGAGCCCTCCGGGTCGTCGGCCGCGCTGATCGACTGCTCCACGAACTCCTCGGTGAGCTGCTCGTCGTCGACCACCAGCTGCCAGAGCTTCTCGACGTCCTCGGTCCACTCGACCCGGCCCTCCTGGCGCGTGGAGTAGACCCATGGGGTGGTGACGAACTTGACGTTGCTGGGGCCGATCCCCTGGAAGTTCCCGGCCAGGTCGGCCATCTCGCCGACCGAGTCGAAGTCGGTCTGCAGCGAGTCGGTGAGCGCGTTCATGAAGCCGATCAGCCGGTCCGGCCGGGAGAGCGTGCCGGCGGAGAGCACCTTGTTGATCATCGCGGCGAGGAACGCCTGCTGGCGCTTGATCCGGCTCGGGTCGGTGCCGTCACCGGTGTGCCGGAGCCGGACATAGCTGAGCGCCTCGTCGTCCTTGATCTCCCGGGTGCCCGCCTCCAGCGTGATGCCGTGCTCGGTGTCGACGATGTCTTCGGGGATGCAGACCTCGACGCCGTCGAGCGCGTTGACCATGTCCTTGAAGCCGCTGAAGTCGATGACGACGTAGTTGTCGATCCGGATGCCGCTGACCTGTTCGAGCTGCTGGACGGTGCAGGCCGGTCCGCCCACCCCGAACGCCGCGTTCCACATGGCGTCGGTCTGCCCCGGGATCACCTCGCCGGACTCGTCGTAGCAGTCCGGACGGTCGACCAGCGTGTCGCGCGGGATCGAGATGCCGTAGGCGAACTTCCGGTTGGCGGAGAGGTGCACCAGGATCGTGGTGTCGGAGACCCCACCGCCGGCCTCGCCGTCGATGCCGTTGCCCTCACCCTCGCGAGTGTCGGAGCCCATCACCAGGATGTTGAGCGGCTCCTGCGGCCCGGTGACGTCCTTCTTGTCCGGCCGGTTCTTCAGCTGCGAGGTGATGTCGTAGCGGTCGAGGTTGCCGTTCCAGTGGTTGTAGAGGAGCACCACGCCGACGCCGGTGACCAACGCGAGCGCCAGCAGGGTCGCGGTGATCGTCTTGGCCACCGTGTGCCCGGGCAGGTAGCGCTTGCGGCGCCCCCCACCGCGCGAGGCACCACCGCGACCGGCCTTCCCGCGGCGGGCGGCCCGGGAGGTGCCCACCTTGCGGGCACCGGCGACCGGAGAGGTCTCCGGGTTGTCCTGGCTCATCGTCCACCTGGTGGGTCGGCGCCCCTACTGGGCGGGCTCGGTACGAACGTGACGTGGTCGAGGCACTGCCGAATCAGTGGCCTGGTGCGCCGCAGCACCTGCCCAGGGTACGAGTCGCGGACAAGCGCCGGCGCGAACTCCTACTGATGGCCTCGCCGACCATTCTCGCTGGTCACGGCGCTGCAACCGAATCGCGCCGCGCCACGGCGGCCCTGTCCCGGGTCATCGGCACGACGACGCGGCGGGCGGGGCGCGGCAGGGAGGCGCCGTACAACCTGCCACAATGCCACCTGCACGCCCCCGTAGCTCAGTGGATAGAGCAGCCGCCTCCTAAGCGAAAGGTCGTAGGTTCGACTCCTACCGGGGGCACCGCGTCGTCACCGGCGCTGGCATGCGTCACGTCCGCCCAACTCAGCCCGACTCAGCCGAGTCCGAGGCGCTCGAGGATGCGTCGACCCTGCGGGGTCGTCCGTGAAACCGGGCCACCGGCGACCAGGCGAGAGCCGGCCGGCTGATAGGAGATCCCGTCCAGCAGCGCGCCGAACTCCGGGTCGCCGGCCCAGGCGACAGCTCCCGGCGGCAGGGTGGCCCCGGGGGCGAACAGCCCGCTCGGCCCCACGACGATGATGCTTCCGTCAGGACCCACGGGCCGGATCAGGGTGCGCGCCGGACGGTAGGCCTGCGGAAGGACGAAGATGACCGGATCCTCGGACTCGGTCGCCCCGTCGCAGGAGGCGTCCCCGCCCGGGCCGTCCGCTCCGATGACCACTCCGACGAGGTGGATCGTGCCGAAGCGGTCCTTGCGGAACGCCGGTGGCTGGATGCCCGAGATCACAGCCGCGGCCGACCGCCACACGCAGTCGCCCTGCCCGCCGTCGCGGAAGGCGGGTGCACCGGGTCGACCTATGTAGCGGAACTTGCTCTCCTTGACCAGGTCCGCGGCCTGGAGACTCGCGTCCTTCACCTTCGCGCTGGTGACGGCACCGTTCTTGATGTCCTTGGTGCCGATCGTCGCTGCGGCATAGCCGGTCCCGGCGGCTGCGACGACGAGAGCAAGGATCGCCATCGCCATCGACGCCGACGGCAGCGCCCCTTGGATCCGTTTGAGTGTGAACATCGCGATCGCCTCCTGGAGATCGGGCCGGACAGCACTCGAATCTGGCACGCGCACGCGCGGATCGGTCTCGGTTGGGACGGGTCTACCCTGATTTGGTCGTGCCGGACCGGCCCGGATCCGACCTGGCCCCGGACGAGCGCAGCCGTGCGGCCAGGATGATCGCGCAAGCGGGAGCGATCACCAGGTTCGGCAGTGCGATCGCCCAGAGGCCGTCGGCGACGCCGTACACGATCCAGGCCAGCGCCTGGGCGGTGGCGATGCTCCAGGTCCACACGCTCAGCCCGGAGAGCGCGGCGGGGTCGTGCCGCATCCGGAGGGTGCGCCGGGTCTGCGGCAGGAACTGGGCCACGTCGACCAGGCCGACCAACCACCCGAGCACCAGGCTCACGGTTGCACCACACGACGCCGTCGGGCACCGAGGACGACGGTCACGATCACCGCGGCGCAGGCGAGGTTGACGGCGCCAGCGAGCATCACCGGCCGGGCGTCGCGGAGTGCGCCGTAGCCGAGCAGCAGCGCGTTGAACGCGACCGCGACCCCGTAGGTCACCAGGCTGAGCGCGGCGAGTGAGGCCGGGTCGTGCCGGTACCGGAGCGCGCGGGCCGCCTGCGGCAGCCACATCGAGGCGGCGCCGAGCGCCGCCAGGTAGCCGACGGCCTCGATCACCGAGGGCGGGTGGCCACGGCCGCGCCGAATCCCTCCGGGGCGCGGACGTCGCGGACGAGCCATCCGTCGATCTCGCGTTCGGGGATGGCGGCGGTGCCCAGGTAGTCGGTCTGCGGGTCGCGGCCCAGACCGATCCCCACGCCCTTCAGGTAGGCCTCGGTGCGCGTCCAGGCGCGGGTGAACCGGCGGACCGCGTCGGCCGGGTCGCTCGCCTGCTCGACCTCGCTGACCTCGTCGGGGTGGAGCACCCCGAGCAGGCCGGTGAGCTCGGCGGGGTCCGGGTGACGCTCGACGTCGACACCCACCGGGTGGTCGGCGACCGCCACCAGGACCAGCCCGGGGGTGTGCGCCAGCGAGAACTCGACGTCGGCGCCCTCCACCCGCGGCCGGCCGTGCGGCTCGCCGCAGCCGGGGCAGTCGTGGCGTCCCCAGGTCACCGCCTCCGGATCCTGACCGGTGACTGCGCCGAGCACCCGGCGCGCAGCCGCGTGGGCCACCTCGTAGGCGTGTCGCAGCTCGGCACGGACGTACGCCGAGGCCTGCTCCTGCTCCTCGGCGTCGAACCACGCGCGGGCCTCGTCCAGCTCCGCGCTCGGGACCGTCGCGGTGTCCAGCGTCCAGATCCGTACGTCGGGACCGCCGGCTCCGCCCGCGAGGGCCGGCACGTCGAGCAGCCCGGTGAGCGCGGTCGGCTCGAGGAGCTCGGGGTGCGTGCCGGTCGTCGAGGGCGTCATCGCCCGGGTCGCGACTGTCATGCCTCCACCCTGCCGCATCACGGAAGGACCGGGTCCGGCGCCCCCGGCGTCCGAGAGAGCCAGGTCACATCGCCGCAGGTCCGGGCCGTGCACGCTGCCCCGGGTCGCAGGATCAGAGCAGGTCCCCGAGACCGAGCAGGTCCAGCAGGGTGCCGAGTCCGAGCGAGTCGAGCAGGCTGCTCAGGCCGAGCAGGTCGTCGAGCATCCCGAGCACCGCGCCGAGGCCGAGCGCGTCGAAGAGGTCCGGCAGGCCGAGGCTGTCGAGCAGGTTGACCAAGCCGAGCGAGTCGATCAGCTCGGCGACGCCGGCGGACTCCAGCAGGTCGTCCACGAGCGTGCCGAGGGTCTCCTTGTCCGCGTCCGCGGCCACCGCCAGGCACAGCCGCTCCGCCTTGCGCGCTGCACCGGCCCGCTGCTTGGTCGCGGCGAGACGACGCTCCGCCTTCTTCACCGAGGTGCGGGCCGCCGCCACGTCACCGCCCGACCGCCGGGCACGGGTCAGCGCACGCTGCCGCTGCTGGACGGCGCGACGCGCCTGCACGCGGGCCTTGCCGGCCCGGCTCGCGGCGGCGGCCAGGGGCTGGCAGCTCTTCGCGCTCCCGGCACGGGTGGTCACCGCGGACGTCGTGGTCGTGTCGGCTCCGACCGGTGCGGCCTGCGCGGCCGGTGCGGCGGCCAGCCAGGCTCCCGCGGCGACGGAGGCGGACAGGACGAAGCTGAGCAGGGCTCGATACATGGTGGTTCCCTCCCGAGTACGGGCCCGACGGGAGCGCGCAGGACCCGGTTCACCTGGAGCCGCCCCGGTGTCCGGCCTCCCTCCGGCCGACCACCGCCCATGCGAGCCTCCAGTCGCATTCGACCCTATTCACCTCGGCCGAGACGACGCAACCGACACCGGTTCGTGGTGAGACGCTCTGCCGTCGCCGGCCTCGGCAGACGCTCCGCCGGCGGGCCGGCAGCGCATCGGCCGGGCGGCTCGGCAGTGGGTCAGCCGTCCGCTTCCGGCGACTCGGCAGCCTCCGCCGCCCTCGCCCTCGCCTTCGCCGCCTTGGCGATCGTGTCCTCGACGACCGAGTTCATCCGGGAGCCGTTCGGCCAGCCGTCGTAGTGGCAGGCCAGGATCACCAGCTCGCGCAGCGCCTCCTCGTCCAGCTCGCCGTTCGCGAGGGCCGCCGGGATCTGGATGCCGAGCACGTCGTTGGCGCGCTGGCCCACCAGCATGCCGATCAGGAACAGCCGACGGTCGCGGGTGCTGAGCCCCGGCCGCTGCCAGATGTCGCCGAAGAGGTGCTCGACGGTGTAGCCGAAGAAGTCGCCGGTGCCGTCGGTCATCTCGAAGCCGTAGACCTCCTCCATCTTCTCCAGCCCGCGTCGGCGGATCTCGGGAAGGTCCTCGAACTTGCTCATCCGTGCTCCTCGTCTGCCGGGCCGTGGTGATGGTGGGTGTCGCTGTCGGAGTGGTCGGCGGAGTGGTCGGCGGAGTGGTCGTCCGGCGCTTCGGCCGCTGCGTCGGCGGCGGGCTGGGGCAGACCCAGCCCCGGCCCCAGCCGTTCGACCGCCAGCTCGGCCAGCGGCACCTCCACCCCGAGTCCCTCGGCGAGCTCCAGGGCGAACCCGAGGTCCTTCAGCCCGAGCGAGGTGACGTTGTCGAAGACGCCGTACCAGAAGTCGTCCGGGTCCAGCGGCGCCGTGGTGTCGCGGTGCATGATCGCCCCGGCCCCGCCGGTGATCGCATCGGTGTGCCGTACGACGTCACCCAGGTCGCGCAGGTCCAGCCCGGCCGCCTCGGCCAACCGTTGCGCCTCGGTCGCCGCGGTGAACGAGATGAAGTGCAGCATGTTGCGGGCCAGCTTGAACCGGGTCCCGGCACCTACCGGACCGGCATGCACGACCTTCGACCCGAGGACGTTCAGCACCGGCGCCGCCGCGGCGAAGCCCGCCGCCGTGCCACCCACCATCAGCGCCAACGACCCGTCCGCGGCGCCCATCGCCCCGCCGGACACCGGTGCGTCCAGCACGGTGACCCCGTGGGTCGCCGCCGTGTCGGCCAGCTCCCCCGGCGTGCTCGGCGCGACCGTGGAGTGGATCAGCACGGTCAGCCGGTCACCGGCCACCCCCAGCACCTCACCGAGGACCTCCCGGACCTGCTCGTCGTCGCGCACCATCACGCACAGCACGTCGCTGCGCGCCGCCATCGCAGCGACGCCGGCGGCGACGCCGGCCCCGGCGGCACGTGCCTCCTCGAGCGGCTCCGGCGCGACGTCGTACACCCAGACGTCGAGGTCCGCGGCCTGCTGTTGCGATGCCAGGCGCAGCGCCATCGGTTTGCCGATGTTGCCGAGTCCGACGAATCCGACGACCGTCGTCATTGTCCCGTCCCGTCGTCGATCAGAGCCGGAAGGTCTGGCCGCCGTCGACGGCCAGGATCTGGCCGGTGACCCAGGAGGCGTCGTCGGAGAGCAGGAACAGGCAGGCGCCGACCATGTCGTCGACCGACCCCATCCGCTTCAGCGCCAGCGAGTTGCGGACGATGTCCTGAGCGGCGTCGCCGGCCTGGACCCGGGTCGCCTCGGTGGCGGTCGGCCCGGGCGCGATCGCGTTGACCCGGATCTTCTGGCCGCCGAGCTCGTGGGCGAGCTGCTGGGTGAGGCTGTTGATCCCGGCCTTGGCCAGGCCGTAGAAGCCGGAGTAGAGGTAGGCGGCGGTGCTCGACTGGTTGACGACCGCCCCGCCCCGCGCTTGGCGATCTCGGGGTAGACCGCACGGGTCATCACCAGCGCGCCGTCCATGTTCACGCTCATGAAGCGGCGGTAGTAGTCCCAGTCGACGCTGATCAGCAGGTTGAACTCCATCGCCCCGTAGATCGCGGCGTTGTTGACCAGGTGGTCGATCCCGCCGAACTCCGCGACGGTCCGCTGCACCAACGCCTCGGCGGACTCGGCGCTGGAGACGTCGCAGGAGACGAAGAGCGCGCGCCCACCGGACTCGTTGATGGAGGCGGCCACCTTCGCGCCGGACTCCTCGTTCATGTCCGCCACCACGACCGCCGCACCCTCGGCCGCCAGGGCCCTGGCGTAGGCCTCACCGATGCCTTGGGCGGCACCGGTGACGATGACGACCTTGTTCTCGAAACGCATGGTTCTCCTTGTCACATCTGTCACAGGTTTCACCGGTTATCCGGGGAAACCCGCACTTTCGGGGCCGCTACACGGCGTGTCGTGCGGGTTTCACCGGTCAGCCGGTGAAACCCGCAGCCTCACGCCGGCTCCGCGATCGTCTTCGTCTCCAAGTACTCCTCGAACCCGGCCACGCCCATCTCCCGCCCGATCCCGGACTGCTTGTAGCCGCCGAAGGGGGCGTCGGGGCTGAACCAGACGCCGCCGTTCACGGCGAGGGTGCCGGTGCGGATCCGCGCCGCGACGGCCCGGGCCCGGTCGAGCGAGGCCGAGTCGACCGAGCCGGAGAGTCCGTACGCCGAGTCGTTGGCCAGCCGCACCGCGTCGTCGTCGCCGTCGTGGGCGATGACGACCAGGACCGGGCCGAAGATCTCCTCCTGGGCGAGTCGGCTGGAGTTGTCCAGTCCGGCCACCACGGTCGGCTGGACCCAGTTGCCGGGCCGGTCGATGACCGCGCCGCCGGTGGCGAAGCGGCCGCCCTCGGCCAGTGCGACGTCGAAGTAGGACGCGACCCGCTCGCGCTGCACCGGCGAGATCACCGGGCCGCAGATGGCGCCGGGGTCGGCGGGGTCCTTGGCGCCGATCGACTCCATCGTCGCCGCGGCCACCTCCACCGCCTCCTCGTAGCGGTCCCGCGGCACGATCAGCCGGGTGGTGATCGCGCATCCCTGGCCGGCGTGGATGCAGGCGGCGAAGGCGGTGGCACCTGCCACGGCGGCCACGTCGGCGTCGTCGAGGGCGATCGCGGCGGACTTGCCGCCGAGCTCGAGGAAGACCTTCTTCAGGGTGGGCGCGGCCGCGGCCATGATCGCCCTACCCACGCCGGTCGAGCCGGTGAAGGAGACCATGTCCACCCGCGGGTCGGTGGCCAGCACGGACGCGACGTCGTTCGACCTCGGCGTGACCACGTTGAAGACGCCGGGCGGGATGTCGGTGTGCTCGGCGACCAGGCGGCCGAGCTCGGCGGCGACCCACGGGGTGTCCGGCGCCGGCTTGAGCACCACGGTGCAGCCGGCGGCCAGGGCGGGTCCGATCTTGGCGAGGTTGATCTGCGTCGGCACGTTCCACGGCGTGATCGCGCCGACCACGCCGACCGGCTCGCGTCGTACGGTGCGGCGCGACGCGATGCCCATCGGGGAGGCGACGCCGAGGTCGGACTCGAACTCGTAGGCCTCGGCCAGGTCGGTGACCCACTGCAGCCCGTCCACGGGTACGTCGAAGCCGGCGGCGCCCATCATGAAGCCGGGCATCCCGACCTCGGCGGTGGTGAGCGCCTTGAAGGCCTCCGCGTCGTCGAGGAGCGCGGCGTGCAGCTGGCGCAGGCAGCGGACCCGCAGCGCGCGGTCGGTCGACCAGGCGGTCTCGTCGAACGCCCGCCGGGCGGCCGCGACGGCGGCGTCCAGGTCGGCGACGGTGCCGTCGGGAGCGGTGCCGATCTCCTCCCCGGTCGCCGGGTTCCAGATCGGGTACGACGCCCCGTCGGACGCCCCGACGAGCTTGCCGTCGATCAGCTGCTGCGCCGGCGGCGGCAGCGCGCTCACGCGGTGGCCCCCGCGTCGGAGGCAGCGTCGGAGGCGGGATCGGCCGGAGCGGGGGCGGCCTGCTGGGTGACGTACTTCCCGGCCTCGACCGGCGGCGGCCACACGGTCGAGGGCAGGTCCTTCAGGTGGTAGTGCCCGGGCACCTCGTGGCCGAACACCTTCATCCGGTCGCGGAGGGACTGGGGCGCCTTCCCCGAGCCGACGATCTCCATCATCGAGTGGGCCATCGAGCCGAAGTCGAACCAGTCGCGCTGCCAGTCGATCTTGATCTGCCCGGCGTCAGCACCCTCGGTGACGCGCTTGAGACCGAACCAGGAACCACCCAGACCGGTGATCTCGAACTCGGTGCCGGTGGCGTCGTCGATGATCCCCGACCGCTGCTTCCAGAAGCCGACGACCATCGCCTTCTCCTCGTCGATCACGGTGCATACGTAGTCGTAGTGCCAGCCGTCGAAGCCGTCCATCTCGATGCCGATGGCCCAGTCCCGGATCTGGTCGCGGCCGACGGCCATGAAGTGCTCGTCGGGTGTGAGCATCCAGCCGTAGGTGGCGTCCTCGGCGAACCACTCGGCCATCGGCCGCCAGTCGCCACTTGCCTCGACGTCGCGGTTGATCTGGAGCCAGGTGCCCCAGAACTCCTCGATCTCGGGGCGGGTCAGCTTGTCGCTCATGCGGTTCAGTCCTCTTCTTCGATGGAGAGTGCGAAGGCCGGGCAGTACCTCACGGCCGTGGTCACGTCCTCGCGGCGCGACCCGTCGGGATGCTCGTCGAGCACGACGACCACGTCGGTGGCCTCGTCGAACCCGAACACGTCCGGCGCCTCGCCCTGGCACATCTGGTGCCCCTGGCAGACGCCGAGGTCGGCGACGACCTTGAAGCCCATCGCCGGGTCACCCCCGTCGCCGGCGGTAGCGGACCCGCGCCGGCTGGGCGAGCTGGATGACCATCTTGGTGAAGTCGTCGGCGTAGGAGTCCAGCGGCTGCACCGGCTCGAAGGTGAAGTCGCGCAGGATGACCGAGAAGATCGCCTTCATCTGCATCATCGCGAAGGCGTTGCCGACGCAGCGGTGCTTGCCGGCGCCGAACGGGATCCAGGTCCAGCGGTTCTGCAGGTCCTCCTGGCGCGGGTCGACGTACCGTGCCGGGTCGAACTGCGCGGCCCTGGGGAAGTCCTCCTCGATCCGGTTGGAGACCCGGGGCGAGGAGGCGACCACGGTGCCGGCCGGGATGGTGTGGCCGAGGAGCTCGAAGTCCTCCTGCACCAGCCGCATCAGGATCACCAGCGGCGGGTGCAGCCGCAGGGTCTCCTTCAGGGCCGACTCCAGGACCGGGATCGAGCGGAGCGCCTGGAAGGAGACCTCCGGCGCAGTGCCGTCGGCGCCGGGGGCGTAGAGCTCGTCGAGCTCGGCGACCACGTCGGCCATCACCGCGGGGTGGCGCAGCATCTCGATCATCGCCCAGGAGGCGGTGCCCGAGGAGGTGTGGTGCCCGGCGAACATCATCGAGATGAAGATGCCGGTGATGTAGTCGGCGTCCATGCCCACCGCGATCAGCACGTCCAGCAGGTCGCGCTCCTCCTTGGGCACCTCGCCCCGGGCGAGCCGCGCGTCCAGGATCGCCTGCACCTTCGCGACCAGCTCCTCCCGGGCCCGGTCGCGCACCCGGAAGCTCTCGATGTCGGCGTAGGCGTCGACGTAGGCGATCGCGTCGGTGCCGTGCTCGAGCCGGTGGTAGATCTCGGCGAACGAACCGTCGAGCTGGTCGCGGAACGGCTTGCCGATCAGGCACGCGGAGGTGGTGTAGATGGTCAGCTCGGCGAAGAAGTCGAGCAGGTCGATCTCGCCCTCCTCGCCCCAGTCGGCGACCATCCGTCGGATCTCGGCCTCGATCGTCTGCGCGTGACCGCGCATCATGTCCCCGCGCAGCGCCTGGTTCTTCAGCATCTGCTGCCGCTCCTCCGGCGAGGCGTCGAAGACCACGCCCTTGCCGAAGATCGGCGTCATGAACGGGTACGCCGCCGCTTGGTCCAGCACGTCGTCGGGCGCCCGGAAGAAGGCCTCGTTGGCCTCGGCGCCGGTGACCAGGACGACGTCCTTGTCGGCCAGCCGGAAGCGGCCGAGGTCGCCGCACTCGTCGCGGACCCGGTGGAAGAGGGCGATCGGGTCGACCCGCATCTCGGGCAGGTGGCCGGTCCCCTTGATGATGTCGGGGACCGAGGGGTCCTGGTCGTCGAGGACGGTGGAGACCTCGGGGATGTCGGCCAGCTTCTCGTTCATCGTCGCGGTCATGACTTCTTCTCCACTGGTGCTTCGGGATTCACGTCGACAGGACTGATGTGCACGCCCCGGGGCGCGCTGACGACGGTCACGATCGCGTCGGCGATCGCGGTGGCCTTGAGGAAGTGGGGGTGGCGGGCATGGCCCCACTTGACCCACTCGTTGAGGACCTTCGCGCCGGCCTCGGCGTCCCAGTCCGACCCCATCTCCGACCACGTCGGACCGGGCCGTACGACGGACGCGCGCACGCCGCTGCCCTCCAGCTCCATCTGCAGCGCCTCCACCAGCCCCTCGAGGCCGGACTTCGTGGCGCTGTAGCCCCGCATGAAGGGCCGCGCCCGCAGCGCCGTGTCGGAGGAGACGAAGACCAGGTCGCCCCGTTGCCGGTCGACCATCGGCGTCCCGAACGCACGGATCAGCCGGTGCGCGCCGATCACGTTGACGTCGAACTCGGCGGCCAGCTGGTCGGTGGTGGCGTCGATGACGCTGCCCGGAGCGAGCAGGCCGGCGTTGCACACGACGACCTCGGCCTCCCCGAGCGATGCCGTCACCGCAGCGGAGAACTTCTCGACCGACGCGGTCGAGGCGACGTCGAGGGGATGCACGAAGACCTCTCCGCCGGCGGTGCGGATGGCCTCCGCGACCTCCTCCAGCTTGTCCACGCGGCGGGCGCCGAGCGCCACCGGGAAGCCGGCCGCGGCCAGCGCCTTCGCGGTCTCGGCTCCGATCCCCGACGAAGCGCCGGCGACGACGGCGGGCCGGCGATCGGGATGCACGGGCTTCGGCATCACTGCCCCCGCTCGGTGAAGGTGACCGGCAGCGAGGCGAAGCCCCGCACGCTCGTCGAGTGCACGCGGACGGCGCGGTCGGCGTGCACCTCGAAGTGCTCGACGCGACGCACCAGCTCGCTCAGCACCACGCGCGCCTCCAGGCGGGCCAGGTTGGCGCCGAGGCAGAAGTGGCGGCCGGTGCCGAAGCTGAGGATCTGGCTCAGCTCGGTCTTCTCGCGATTGATGTCGAAGTCGGTCGGCTCGGTGAACACGTCCTCGTCACGGTTGGCCGAACCGAGCAGGACCAGTGCCTTGGAGCCTCCGGGGATGACGACGCCGGCCACCTCGGTGTCCTCGACGACGTAGCGGGCCAGCATCTGGCTGGAGGTGTCGTGGCGCAGCGTCTCCTCGATCCACCCCGCCACCTGGGCACCGCGGGCCTCGTCGTCGGCGTGGTCGGCGAGCACTTGGGCGCGCTGCTCGGGGTGCGCGCTCAGGTGGAAGAGCGCGTTGCCGAGCAGCTTGGTGGTGGTCTCGTTGCCGGCGACCACCATCAGGAACAAGAACGCCATCACCTCCCCGTCGTGCAGCTTCTCGCCGTCCAGCTCGGCGGCGAGCAGGGCGGAGGTGAGGTCGTCGGTGGGGTTCGCGCGACGCTGCTTGACCATGTCGCCGTAGTAGCCGAAGAGCTGGATCGAGGCCTCCATGCCCGCGGCCGGCACGTCTCGTACGCCGTCCTCGCGGTGGACGACCAGGTCGGCCAGGCGTCGTACCTCGTCGCGGTCGGCCTCCGGCACGCCCATCATCTCGGAGATGACGTCCATCGGGAGCTTGCCGGCGAAGTCGGCGATCCAGTCGGCCTCGCCGTGCGCGGCGTTGGCGGCGAAGGTGCGTTCCAGGTAGCGCTCGGTCAGCGACTGCACCTCGGGGGCGAGCTCCTTGACCCGGCGCGGAGTGAAGGCCTTGGAGACCAGTCGCCGGATCCGGGCCTGCTCGTCCCCGTCGAGCCCGAGGAAGCTCATCACCTTGTGCGCGTCGGGGTTCCAGGCGGTGGCGTCCAGCGAGACCCCCATGCGGTTGGAGAAGACATCGTCGCGGCGCAGCACGTCGAAGACGTCGGCGTGGCGCGAGATCACCCAGATGTCGTCGATCGGGGCGTGGTGGACGGGCGAGTGCTCCCGCAGCCAGGCGTACGTCGGGTACGGGTCCTCGTGGAAGTCGTAGTCGTAGGGGTCGAACCGGAACTCGCCGGTCGCGGAGCCCCGACTGGCCATTAGACTGGACACGTGTCCAGATTAGGACGTGGAACAGGTTCTCGCAAGGGGCTGCGGCCAGCCCGTCGGCTCAGCAGAGGGCCCGGCCGGCCGGCGAGGCTCAGGCGTCGCGGCTCAGGCGTCGAGGCTCAGGCGTGAGCGATCGCGTCGCGGACCAGGTCGGGGCGCGCCTCGGCGAGCAGCGCCTCGCGGTCCTCGGCGAGCACGAAGCCCGCGTCGATCGCGGCATCGACGGCCGCGCCATAGGTGTCCAGGTAGTCCTCGACCGAGGCGTGGCGAGCCCGCAGCGACGCGACGGGCACCGCCCGTGTCGCCCCGAACAGCCGGCACATCAGCGACACGTCGTCGCCGAGCAGGCCGGTCAACACCTGGGTCGGCGCCTCGACCGCAGGCGTGCGCACGCCGCCGCGGGCATTTCCCAGCTCGTCCAGCACGAAACGGTCGTCATCGACGGCGAGCGGCTCTGATGCCGGGGGCGCCGTGGCGTCGTCCACCCACCGCTCCAACCATCGCAGCGCGGCGCGCAGCACGAAGACCTGCTGGCCGCGGTTGACCGGCTCGGGGCAGCCGAGGAACTCCTCGAACTCCCCGACCTGCCAACGGTCGGCATGCGCGGTGCCGGCGACCTCCCAACACCGGCGCCACGGCCCGTCGGGCTGGCGCGCGTCGACGTAGGCGAAGCGTGGGGAGAGCACGTCGGTCTCGGTCTGCACCGTGATCACCGGGACGTCGAGCTCGGGCAGGAGGGCGGTCGGGCCGGCGCGCAGGAGGTCGAGATCGGCCGGCGCACCGACATCGCCGCGGCCGAGTCCTGCCCGGCCACGGCTGTGCACCAGGTAGGCGTCGAAGACGCCGAGCTCGGCGTCGGCGGCGGGGAGCAGGCCGAGGTAGGCGGTCAGCGCGAAGGCCGACTGCGACTCCCCGATCGCGATCCGGCGGCCGACCTCGTGGCGTTCCAGCGGCGCTCCGGGGGCGTCGAGCGTGGCGGCGATGCGGGCGAAGAGGTGGTAGGCGTAGGCATCGCCGGGGTGGTGCAGGTCGCCGTACCGGTCCGGGTCGAGGTGGCGCAGACCGTTGGGCCCGGCGATCTCCCCCACACTCGGCCGACCGCCCTCGACGCCGACGTACTGGGCGGAGACGCCCACCCAGGCGTGCCCACGGCGGACGATCTCCTCGGCGAGGTAGGTGTAGTCGGGTGCGACGTCGTTGCCACTGCTGACATTGAGCCACTCCACGACCACGACGCCGCTGGCGCGCTCCGGCGCCTCCGGAGCCCGTACGACGATCCGCGTGGCAGCCTCGGTGGCCCCGCACGCTCTGCCGGAGGCATCGAACCGGACGACCGTGCCCTCCGCGCGGTACTCGGCCTCCAGGTAGCCGGACGCCGCCAGGTCCGGCCCGGTCACCGCGGCGGTCAGCACCGGGGTTCCGGCCGCGAGCTCGGTGTAACGCACGGCGGCCCCGATCCGTCAGGCCCGGTCGCGCAGCAGGACCGAGACCACGGAAGCCAGGCGCTCGGCGATGTCGTCGTAGCCGATCACGCCCATGCCGGCCTGGAGCAGGGCGCCGGACCAGATCAGGACGAGTGCGTCGAGCACCGCCGGGTCGACCGGCTCATCGGGCGCCTCGGGATTGCGCAGCGCCCGCTCGAAGCGGTTGACGAACTCCCCGCCGATCCGAAGCCGCAGCCGCTCGACGTCCGGGTCCGAGCCGAGCAACGCCGGCGTCACCGCGGCCGCGAGCTCGGGCTCCTCCACGATCCGGGAGGTGAGCGCCTCGAAGGTCGCGCCCAGCCGCTCGCGGACGCCGGTCCCGGCCACCGGGGCCTCCTGGTCCGCCGCGAGGTGGCGCCAGAAGAGCTCGGCGAAGAGGTGGTTCTTGGAGGAGAGGTAGGTGTAGGCGGTCGCTGGCGAGACGCCGGCGCGTTGGGCGACGGTGCGGATCGTCATCGCGTCCCGTCCGGTCTCGCGCAGCTCGGCCAGCCCGGCGGCCATCAGCTTCTGGACGGTCTCGACCTGACGCGGGTTGAGTCCGCGCCGCGGCGCCTCGTACACCTGACCAGACATTTGTCCAGGCTATAGCCGTGAGCGCGCCACCCGCAACATCCTCCCGCACGGTCCGGCGGTGCGCCCACATCCCCAAGCCGTGTCACAAGCGCCGCATGCCGCTAGTGATTCGAACTGGTGTTCGATACAATGGAGGCATGGCTTCGCTCCCCGACGATCTCTCGACAACGCAGCTGCTGGCTGCGGCGGAGTCAGGGGTGCGGGCGCAGCGGGCGATGGAGGTCGAGCAGCTCCGGGTGGTGCTGGCCTGGTGCGACCGGCACGGGGAGGACCCCAGGCGATGCCGGGAGCGGTGCCGGTCAAGCACGGCGGGGACCGGCTGATCGCCGTGGGCGGTGAGGGAACGCCGGAGGTCGCCGAGCTCTGTTTCGGAGAGCTCGCGATCGCACTGGAGAAGGGTGTGATCGCGACCCGTCACCTCGCCGGTGACGTGCTGAACCTGCGCCACCGCCTCCCGCTGACCTGGGCGCGGGTGCTTGGCGGGGAGTGCGAGCCGTGGGCGGCGTTGAAGGCCGCCAAGCTGTCCCGGCCACTGGACCGTGACCGGGTCGGGTTGGTCGACCGCGCGGTCGCTGCCGCGGTCGGCGAGGGTCCACAGCGGATGCTCACGGTCGCGGAGGCGAAGGTGATCGAGGCCGACCCCGACGCCCACCGTGCCCGGATCGCTGCGGAGGACGCCAAGACCGGTGTCTGGTTGTCCCGCACCCGCGCCGGCGACGCGGTTGACGTGCTGGATGCCCAGCCGGGGACGCGGCGGATCAACGCCCGCCTCCCGATCGGGACAGCGGTCGAGATCGACGCGGTCCTCGACGACCTCGCCGACGCACTCGCCGAGCACGCCGAGCCCACCGACGGCGAGGAGAAGCCCTCGCGCCGCGAGTTGCGTGCCCAAGCGTTCGAGTTGCTGTCCCGGCCGCATGACGCGGTCGCGTTCCTCGACGGCCTCGATCCAGCCGAGCACGCCGACCGTGATGAGCCCGCGGGTGGGGTCAAGCCGCGGGGTCGGCGTCGGTCGGCGGTGCTGCACGTGCACCTCTCCGCGCTGGCGTTGCGGGCCCTCGGCGGAGACGGTGTGAGTGGTGTGGCGCGGGTCGAAGGGCTCGGGCCGCTGCTCCTCGAGCAGCTCACCGTCCTGCTCCGACACCGCGAGATCCGACTCCAACCGGTGATCGACCTCAACACCATCCAGACCGTCACCGCCTATGAGCACCCGACCGTCATGCGGCAACGGGTGCTCCTACGCCACGCGGCCGGGGACGGGTTCCCGCACAGCGCCAGCGCCACCGGCCTCTCGAGCCGGGTGGACCTGGACCACGCCACCCCCTACGACAGCAGTGGGCCGCCCGGCCAGCCCGCTCAGACCAGTGGTCAGACGAGTGACCTGAACACCACCCCGTTGACCAGGGCGCACCACCGGACCAAGACCCACACCGGCGGCTACCAGGTCCACCCACTCGGACTCGCCGCCCACCGCTGGGTCACCCCGCATGGCCTGGCCCGCGTCGTCACACCCCACGGCACCACCAGAGTCGAACTCATCCGCGCCCGCGACGGCACCATCCACGGCGAGCTCTACCCCCACCCCGCCCACCTCCAGCTCCAACTCGCACTCACCTGAGCCGGTCGCGCAGGACCCCATGTCGGCGGCCCCTTGCAGAATCGGCGCATGGCCTCATGGGCGACACCGTCCTCCGCGCGTGGGTCGAGCGCGGGCTGGCGGCGACCCACCGACACCCACTAGGACCTCGCCGGTCACGCCGACGGCCGCATCCGAGACCAGCCAGGCATACAGCGCCGCCACGTAGGACGCCGGCGCCGGGGATCAGCACCGTCCGCCCCGCCAACTCCTCGGCCTCCTGAGCCGCGCGCTGCGCGTCGTACGTCGTGTCGCCTTCCGTGATCAGACAAGTGTCCAGTCAGGTGTTCCCAATCCTTAGAACACGTTCTAAGGTGGGCTCCATGCGCCATGGCATCGTGCTGTTCACCTCCGACCGCGGGATCACGCCGGCGGCCCTCGCGAAGGCCGCCGAGGAGCGTGGCTTCGCCACGCTCTACGTCCCCGAGCACACCCACATCCCGGTGCGCCGCGACGCCGCCCACCCCACCGGCGGCGACGACCTGCCCGACGACCGCTACCTGCGCACCCTCGACCCGTGGGTCTCGCTGGCCACCGCGGCCGCGGTCACCACCCGGATCGGTCTCTCCACCGCCGTCGCGCTCCCGGTCGAGTCCGACCCGATCACGCTGGCGAAGTCGATCGCGACCCTGGACCACCTCTCCGGCGGACGGGTCACCATCGGCGCCGGCTTCGGGTGGAACACCGACGAACTGACCGACCACCACGTCCCCGCGAACAAGCGCCGCACCGTGCTCAAGGAGTACCTGGAGGCGATGCGCGCGCTGTGGACCCAGGACGAGGCGTCCTACGACGGCGAGTTCGTCTCCTTCGGCCCGTCCTGGGCCTACCCGAAGCCCCCGCAGGGCCGGGTGCCGGTGATCATCGGCGCCGGCGGCGGACCGAAGACGATGAAGTGGATCGCGGCCAACGCCGACGGCTGGATGACCACCCCCATCGAGACCGACATCGCCGACAAGGCGGCGCTGCTGCGCAAGGAGTGGGCCGAGGCCGGCCGCGACGGCGAGCCCGACGTCCGGGTCCTGGTCGCCAAGAAGCCCACCGAGGAGGACTTCGCCGACTGGACCGCCGCCGGCGCCTCCGAGCTGATCTGGGGCGTCCCGGACGCCGACGAGGCGACCGTGCTCGGCCACCTGGACAAGATCGCCGGCCGGCTCGGCCTGAGCGGCTGACCGGAGGAGCACGATGGGCACCACCGTGACCGCTCCGGTTCCCAGCCGCTACGCCGGGTTGAGCCGCGCCGAGCTCGCGGTCGTCGTACCGGAGCTGCTGCTGATCGGGCAGCTCATCGACCGCTCCGGGATGGCGTGGTGCATCTCGGCGTTCGGCCGCGAGGAGATGGCACAGATCGCGATCGAGGAGTGGGCGGCCTCCTCCCCCATCTACACCCGGCGGATGCAGGAGGCGCTCGGCTACGCGCCGGAGCGGCCCGGCACCGGCGACGTGGTGACCATCTTCAAGGGACTCCAGCTCGACATCGGCGCCCCGCCGCAGTTCATGGACTTCCGCTACACCGTGCACGACCGGTGGAACGGCGAGTTCCACCTCGACCACTGCGGCGCGCTGATGGACGTGGAGCCGATGGGCGAGGAGTTCGTGGTCTCCATGTGCCACGACATCGAGGACCCGACCTTCGACGCCACCGCCGTGGCCAGCAACCCGCGCGCCCAGGTCCGGCCGATCCACCGCCCGCCGCGGGTGCCGGCCGGCCGCAAACCCCACTGCGCCTGGACCGTGATCATCGACGAGTCGCACCCGCCGGTGGAGGGGATCGCCGCGCTGGCCGTGGTGCAGCGGTCCCGGGCCGCCACCTTGGAGCTCGCCCCGATCGACACCGAGGACGACGGCCTCTCCGACTACACCGGCCCGCTCCTCTCCGACGTCGACTTCGGCGCCTTCTCCGGGTCCGCGCTGGCCCGGATCGCCGACGAGGTGTGCCTGCAGATGCACCTCCTCGACCGCGCCTTCACCGTCGCGGTCTCCGCCCGCACCGACGAGGCCGGCACGCGGCGGATCCGTCGCAAGCAGCTCACCGGCGTCGCCGGGATCGCCGCCGAGCGCCTCGCCCGCGCCCTCGACCTGCCCGCCACCCCGGACGGGGCGACCCGGCTACTCG